>CAZOBD010000061.1:3216-22197 GCA_964577665.1 uncultured Hyphomicrobiales bacterium | reverse complement strand
TCTTTTTCCGGCAGCCAGCCCTTTTTTGCTTCCGGATAAATGTCAAATTTCGGAACGTAGGGCTTAATGTCGAGCAGGGGTGTGCCGTCGAGCATATCTGCATTTTTAAAAGAAATTATGTTTCCATTTACTTGTTTTAATTCGACAATGGAAAGACCTATGTGATTTGGACGCAGGGGCGCTCTGACTGCAAAAATACCTTTATCTTCCTCCGATAGGAAAGGCTTCAAAATCAATTTCGATTCTTTTGCTTTGTGAAAATAATAAATCAGATAAATATGCGAGAATTCTTCCAAGCGGTATAAACCGTCCGCAAAATCTTCAAAAATAATTACATTTCCCTTCGCAGTAGAAATTTTGGACTGAATGGGTATATTCTCCTTCTCCGTAAAAGGAGTGTGAATAGTACCTATCTGCTTAAAAGTAATTTTCATTATATTACTATTGCTTTTGTATTCTGTAAACGCGTCCCGAGATGAAATCCGTAATCCAGAGATTGTCTTTTTGGTCAACGAGGGCTTTTGATATTGAAAATATGGCATCGCCGTACTGCCCGCTTACGTAAAATGATGAATTGTCCGTATCGAAACCTGTTTCGCCGTAAGGGTAATCGTTTTTGTGAACCTTATGGATTTCTCCGTCGCTTTCTTTAAATTCCAGAACATACATTTCTTTCGGATTATGTGCCGTAATAAAGATTTTCTCATTCCAAGAAAAAATGTTGTCAGGCATGGCATCCACGGGAAGTTCATATTCCTTTTCTTCGCCTAAAATCTGCAGGTTTTTATCTAAGTGGTTGATGATATATATTTTATTATTTGCAGAGCAGAGCTTAAGGGGACCTGCGCCGGTGCTGAACTCTTTTACTGAAAAATCTTCTTTGCTGATTATTGAAACAGAATTTGATTCAAAATTGGAAACATAGATATTTTTTTTGTCCATTACCATATCCGTAGGATTCAAGCCCAGTTCGAGCTGTTTTATTTCCTTTTCTTCGGCGGGGTCTATTGCCTGAAAAATACCCACATCGCCGTCTTTTTCCGGAAGACGTGCCAGATAAAGAAGATGCTTGTCTTCATCGTATTTCATTACTCTTTGAGTAACTTCCCTCTGAACGGAATCTTGCAGCTTAATCCGCTTATTTATGTCAAAGTTTCTCACACCGTCCAGAAGCCTCCCGATGAACTGAGGCTCCTTGCCCCAGTTATTCATGCTCATGTAAAGAACTCCTGAAGTGTCGGCAGCAAGCTGCATAGCCTGCCGCGGGATACGCCTGTCGTAAAAGTCAAACGGTTCGTCCCCCTCTTCATTCGGTGAGATTTTCAAAATACCATTTTTTGCTCCCCAGATATACACAACGGGCCAGTATGACTGATGAGGTCCGTAAGAAAGATAAACAGAGTTTCCTGGACCCTCCACAGCTTCTATAGGGAAGTTATGAGGAAGCTGAAATGCATTGAAAATTCCCGAGGGACTTAGCTCGGCAATCATATCTTCGTTATTGAAAACCATTATCGTATTCTTTTCCTTCAGTTCTACAATATCTACGGGAGCCCATCCAAGACGTATTTTCTTAACAATACCCATTTCGGGATCAAGCTGGGTAATGCCTGCGCCGAAACAGCCGTTGACGGCAGAAGCCCCTAAAGGAAAGTAAAGCTTGCCGTTCTTGGGATTGAAAGTCATGGCAAACATGTGCGGAATGATTCCCATATCAGGTATCTTTCTTTCAAAAACATTTTCCTTCAGGTCAAATATATGCACTTCGCCAAAAGCCCAGCTCCCGATATAAAGCTTGTCATTTTCATAATCAACGCCGCAGGCGTCGTTCCCGTAGTCAGGCATGGGAACTTCTTTTAAAAGGGACGGTGTTTCAAACTCCACAACGTACATCGTGCGGACATTATCAGAGCTTATGTAAACGCAGCCGTTCTTTTGATAATAAAATATACTCACCGGCTCGCTGTATCCTTCGGGCAGCTTTACCACTTTATCATTTCTGCCGAAAACATCTATCTCAGCCGCCTCCTCGACCCTTCTTTTAGAATTCTCAGTTACAATATACAGCTTTTTAGTGTCTTCGTTGTAGCCGGCAAGGTGCCATCTCCCTCCGACAGCCAGTTCCAGCTCTCTTTGCTTTATTTGTTTTCCTGTTTTGCCGTCAAAAATGTGCAAAGTGCCGGTATATCCGTCAAGTGCAATGATGCTGTTCTTATCATCATTGACTGCTATAACTTTTCTAATGGGAGGCGGAGGTGTTTGATTCTGATTTATCAGCTTTTCTTCATGGTCGAGCCATGCCATAAGCTGTAATTTATTTGCGGCGGGGGAAAAAAAAGCAAGCTCTTTGCTTTCCCTGCCTGCCAGAAAAACATTTCCCGTACTTTCGTCAACGCAGATTGATTCAAACTGAACTTCCGTCTGAAAAGTCTCCGCTTTTTTTACATCAGGATTAATAATGCTGAAGCATTTCCTGCCGATGAGATATACTTTTCCTGAGAGCCGGCTTATTGTCATGGCTTCGGGCTTTAGGTGCTGGTAGCCGCGCCTTTCAACCGGGATATTCGTAACAAAATCCGTCGCGCCGTCTATTACCGATACGTTGGAAGTCAATGTATTTGCAGTGATTACTCTATTCCGCGCCGTATCGGTCTTTATCAGGAAGGGACCGGCGGCATTGTATTCCAGACCTACCATTTCTATAAAATCATAGGTAGTTATGCGGTATTGGGCGGTTGAAAGACAGGGCGCGGCAAGCAAAAGGATTAGGATAACTCTCAGCATTTTAACACTCTCCGATATTAGTAATTACTATTTTTCATTTCAAAAACCATAACTTAGAAAATATTTGCGAAAATATAAAGAAAAATTCAATGAAAATTTTTTAAGTCTTCCTGCATCATAAAATATAAATAATTATTTTTTTAATAACAACTGAATAAATAAGGTTGATATATTTTTAAATAAAATTGAATTATGTTTAATAATAGATGATTATACTAAAAATATTTAAAGTAATTATAAAACTAATGATAATAGTCATATAAACAAATCATTAAAATATAAAGATATCACTAATATTTTATTAAACATAAGAAATATATTATTTAAAAAGGGAGAACTATTATTAAAAAAGGAAAGAATATCATTAAATAGGGGAGAGGATTATTAGTTAAGATAAGAATAATATAAAAAAATAAAAGAATATTATTAGAAATAGATGATTTATATTTAATAAATGCTGTTATATTTATAGAATATGCTGAAATACTTATAGGAATGGTTGAAAGATGTATAGAAAGAAGCGGAATATGTATATTCAAGATGATTCCTGTGCATGATTCTGCCTTTCCTGAACTTACTTCATACTTTCCTATGTATGCATCACCCATTCCTGAGCGTGCTTCACCCTTTCTTGAGCATGCTTCACCCTTTCTTGAGCGTGCTTCACCTATTATTATTAATATATCAGGTCTTATTAAAATTACATTTATTATTTTTAAGAATATTTAACTATGGAATATTAATTTTACTACTTTATAATTAAAGATTTTATTTTAAGATATTATTAATTTTTATTTATATATTTATGCAGTTTTATATTTTATACTTATTTCAGTTTATTATTTATTAATTACACTTGATATTTATAATTAATATGTTTTATTTCTTTCTAATTCAATGCTTGTTTCAGGGATGACATAAACATATATTTTTAATTCTTTTTATTTTTAATAAGAGGAAACTATTAATGGAAGTATATCTTTAACAGATAACTTTATTGCAGGATTTAACTAAAACTGGGTAGTATTTATAACTTAGATTTCGGTAAAAGATAAAGGGGGAGCAGCTCTGATTATAAAGCAATCAATTCATAATGTCTTGAAATATAATCAATTATCGTGGGCGCCTTCTTTTATCCAAGTTCTGACACCCTGTATGTGGTTTTCGGATATTTCTCCCTGGATATATTCAAAGTGGGAAAGGCTTTTTCCTTCGAGTATCTGCACAAAACGGCTGTTGTCCGGCTCTCCGATTATGATGAATCCGAGGTTGTCAGGGTGAAAAAGCGAGGGCCAATCGGAATACCATTTTCCTCCGGCGCGTGTTTCGGGCGCGTGGCAGCCCTGATAGGCGCAGTAATACTTTAAAAAGGGCTGTACATGCTCAAAAAAGCTTACGTTTTCTTCCGGAAAGACTATTTCTTCGGGGGAATTAATCTGGTCGCCGCAAGCTGAAAGAATATAAAGAATTAAAGCGGCAGGGAATGTGTAAAAAATCTTTTTCATAAGGGCAAATATATAAAAATTTTTAAAGAATAAAAAAGTCCGGCTGACAGATGCAGCCGGACCATCGTATTTTTTCTGTTTTATTCTATAATTACTTTTTCCTTGAATACTTTATGCGGAGTTTTTATTATAAGAAGGTAAATGCCGCTCTCTATCTTACTGACATCAAGGGAGATACCTTTAAGTCCGGCGCCTTGAATGCTCTTTGAAAGCATTTCATTTCCGAGAAGATTGTAAAGATTTATTTCAATCTTGGCGGAACCGCTGCCCGGAAGTATTACGCTTAGCTTTTCTTTCGAGGGACTTGGGAATATTTTCAATGTTTTATTGTTGAACTGCCTTTCTTTTCCGGCATCCGATGTAACTTCCCTGATTACTATCGAGTTCCACGGGCAGAACTGACCTAAAGTATCAATCCAGTACGAAAGATCGTCTTCTAACATGGGGGGATTGCCGTCGCAAACTTCAACAGAAGCCTCTGCTAATGTCCATTTCCCGGGTACAAAGTGCCAATTCCAGTTTTCGTTGTGCCCTCCGCTGCCGTAGTCTATTTCTCCGTTAATATGGAGGTTCCTTTTGTTTTCGGGGAGTTCGAGCTGCCGGCGGCACAGCTCAATTACTGCGGGGTCGCTCGTAATTGCAAAGAAATTCTGCGAACCAATGCGGTTTTTCATGGCAAATTCAAAAACGCTCTGCGCCTTTAAAGCGGAAAAACTTATTAATAAAGCGGTAATAATCAGTAGAATCCTTTTCATAAATCATCTCCTTCTTTTTTGTCTCTATCATTTCCTCTTTCTCTTTATTATTAAGTACAATTCAGAGCCTAAAAAGTTTCATTTATTTTATTTTTTCCTGCAGAGAACCGTCATCAATATTGTTTAGTTCATATTCTGCCTGAATTTTTTGCCATTCTTGTTTTGCTTCTGCAAATTCTTTATCGAAATCAAACAGGGCTTTCAGAGGAGATTTTACAAACGCGTTGGGAATCTCAGTGCCGCCGAAAATTTTATTTATCATTTCGGCTTTTTCTTCGGGACCTGCGCTCTGGTTGAAATCAAACTCATTTCTGCCCCGCAGAACTGCTTCTCTTACGAGAGAATCATTTTCGATTTCATTCCGGGCTGTCTGTATTATTCTATCTCCTTCAATGGACAAGGAGAATGTATTATCATTGACTTTCTTAAATGTTTTAATACTCTCTAACTTACCGGGAACATGAAAATTAACGGATACTTTCATGTCTGAGAACATCATCATCATTAAGCCCATAAACTGTTTTGTGCTTCGCCTGTATTCTGCCATTCTTTCTTTTATTTCCTCTTCGCTTAGGATATTCAAAAGGCTGTCTTTAACCGCTTCCGGGTCTTTAGCGCCGGAAGCATCATCGTCGTCTTCCTGAATCCGCATTTTCATACCGCCCTTTTCTTTGGAAATAGAAATGGGGAAAACAAGTGCGTCGCTGTTCAGCATGTTTATATCTTTAAAATAACCCGTTGCAAAAATAGTAAGTCTGCTGCTGTCGCTGCTAATTTCGTAACGAACGTCTTTCCATGCGTCAATGCCTTTTGCTTTTATCAGCAGGTCTGCTGTTTCTTTTCTGGCTTCCTTTATTAACTCTTTACCTTCAAGGCTTCCCATGACGTTGAGAGGCATGGAGTTTTTCATCACTATTTTGCCGCTGCCGTCAGGATTAATAAAAATATCCTGTTCAGATTGTATGCAGCCTGTTAAAATCAGAACTGCCGAAAGAATAAGCAATAAGATTTTTTTCATTATCAGCTCCAAAAAAGTGATTAATCTTCATCTTTTTTATCAATGATTTTACCGGTTACATTTTCTGTATTTTCATTATCTTCATCGTTTTTTTTCGAGCCGCCGTTGATTTTCATCGAGCGGAGAGCATTAATTGTTTTGGAATTTATGGGCGGAAGTTCCTCACCTTTAATTAATATGTCAAGCTCTTCGCCTTCCAGTGTTTCTCTTTCAATAAGCACTTTGGCGAGTTTATGCAGAAGGTCAATATTTTCGCGTAATATTCTTTCAGAGGTATTAGCTGCATTGGTAATTATTTTTCTTATTTCCTCGTCAATTTTTCTGGCAGTTTCTTCGCTGTGAGCCTGCTGCTGGGTAATTTCCCTGCCGAGAAATACTTCTTCCTGCTTGTTCGAATATTTTATAGGTCCCAGAGTTTCGCTCATTCCCCAGTCGCATACCATTTTTCTGGTAAGACTGGTGGCTCTGTCCAAATCGTTTGCAGCGCCGGTCGTAAACTGATTAAAAATAAGTTTTTCGGCAGTTCTGCCTGCAAGCAGCATAATAATCTGTGCTTCGATATAATCTTTTGAATGAGAATGCGTGTCTTCCAAAGGAAGATATGAAGTAAGCCCCAAAGCTCTGCCGCGTGGAATTATTGATACTTTATGCACAGGATCGGTCTGGGGAAGGAGTTTTCCCACCAAAGCATGGCCCATTTCGTGATATGCAGTCATTTCCTTTTCTTTATCGGAAATGACCATGCTCTTTCTTTCTACGCCCATGAGAATTTTATCGCGGGCGTTCTCAAAATCATACATGGTTACCTTGTCACTGTTTCTGCGTGCCGCAAGCAATGCCGCTTCATTGACAATGTTGGCAATGTCTGCACCGGAGAGTCCGGGGGTGCCTCGTGAGAGAGTTTCCAGATCAACATCGTCGCCAAGCGGTATTTCTTTAGTATGAACTTTGAAAATTCCTTCTCTGCCTTTGACGTCGGGCTTATCGACAACTATTTGCCGGTCGAACCTGCCCGGTCTCAACAGAGCCGGATCGAGAACGTCTGGGCGGTTGGTAGCGGCTATTATTATTACGCCGCTGTTCTGCTCGAAGCCGTCCATTTCTACTAAAAGCTGGTTCAGTGTTTGTTCTCTTTCGTCGTGGCCTCCGCCGAGACCTGCGCCGCGCTGACGTCCTACAGCGTCTATTTCATCAATGAATACAAGGCAGGGCGAACTTCGCTTTGCCTGTTCGAAAAGATCTCTGACCCGGCTGGCGCCTACGCCTACAAACATTTCCACAAAGTCAGCTCCGGATATTGAAAAGAAGGGGACCTGAGCTTCGCCTGCCACGGCGCGTGCCAAAAGCGTTTTGCCCGTGCCGGGAGGTCCCAGCATTAAAACGCCGCGGGGTATCTTGCCGCCGAGTTTCTGAAAGCGGGTAGGGTCTTTTAAAAATTCGATTATTTCTTCAAGCTCATATTTTGCTTCGTCTGCCCCTGCAACGTCTTTGAAAGTAATCTTTGGCATGTTTTCATTTAGAAGTTTGTGGCGGGATTTTCCGAATGAGAAAATTCCTCTTTGCCCGCCGCCCATCTGCATCCGCCGAAGGAAGAATATGAATATCGCAATAAGCAGCAGCCAGGGGAGTAAGAACTGGAGGATGGTCCAGAACGGGCTTTCACCGTCTTCGTAAGTCCATTCAATTCCTTTTTCTTCCCACTTTGCTTCTGTCTGAGAGTCCACAACTCCGAGCTTGGTAACAAAATTCTTAACGGAAACAGGTTTCCCGTCTTTCATCACAGTTGCGGTTTCTTTAAGAGTGCCGTGGAAATCAAAATCATTGAGCTGCTTTTTCGTAACGGTAGCCTTGCTTATCATGCCTTCTTCAAGGAAATGCTTGTATTCTGTAAAGCTTATTTTTATTTCCTGTTTATGTGAAGAGTGCATAAACATATATACCATGGCAACTGAACCAAAAAGTGCAATCCATATAATAATCATACGGAAGAATTTCATCTGTGGATTGGGGTCGTCGCCTCCATGGTTCTGGTTGTTGAAATCATTGAAAGGATTGAATTTATTCTTATCCTTATCCTTTTCGTTTCCTTTTTTTTCGCTCATCCTTTAAACTGCTCCATAAACTTTATTTTCTAATAATCAATTTGTTTCATTAGACGTAATACTTTGCGATTAAGTTTGAATTGAGAATCATTAAGTATCTTAAAAACATTATAGGTGAAAAAATATGTACAATTAAAAATCTAAAGGCAGATTCAATCTAAAAGCATTTTTTAAAAATATGCAGTGATAATATGCAGTGATTGATAAAATACTCAGAAAAGCCAACATTTAGCTAATATAAACGTAATATCAACTATAACGTTAATTTTTTAAATTTATTTAATATATTTGCTTTTTTTTAAAGCGTCGATTCTTTTGAACTTGATTTTTCAAAGAAATATTAAGTGATTACGTCATTGCTTTAAGTGAAAACGAAATTTATAATAATTATTTAAAAAAAATAATTGAGGGACGATATGCAAAAAAAGAATGTTTTACATGCATTAACTTTGTTGTTTTTACTAATTGCCGCATCAGTTATGAATGCAGGCTCTCCTCCTGTTCTGCTGCATCCTGAAGATCAAGATGATTGTATCGAAAAGGAAGTTAATTTTACATGGTCTCAGCCTGATGAAGCAGTTAGATACAGGATAGAAGTGGCAAGAAACGCCGCTTTTTCTAATCATGTACATGATATAACCGGATTGACCGAAACGGTTATATCTCTTACGCTTCCTGCATACAATACACTTTATTTCTGGCGTGTCAGCGCTACTTTTACGGACAATTCAACAGCCATGTCAGAGACGGCAGGTTTCCTTACCAGATATCTTCCTCCCGAACTGACATCCCCCGAAGACGGAGATAAGTGCCAGTCAGGCGAAACCGCTTTTGATTGGGAATCTCTTGCAGATGTTATTGCTTATGAGTTTCAGGTAAGCGAATCGGCAACTTTCACCGAGCCAATTCATTACGAGACTAACATTGCTCAGTCTTCATATACATGGACACTGCCTCAGAACGGTACTGATTATTACTGGAGAGTGAAAGCAATTTTCGCTAACTGTGAATCCGACTGGTCAGAGCCTAACCACCTGAGAAGCTTGTCTAATCCGCCTGAACTGCTGATGCCTGATAATCTGAGCGTTTGTGTACCTACAACTCCGGAATTAAGCTGGACAACGGACAGCTTTGCTCAATCTTACCGGCTGCAGGTATCCGAATACGAAAATTTCTCTAACACAACAGTTGATGTTTCTCAGATAAGCAGTTCTTCTTATACGGTTTCTCTTCCAAAGAAAGGAACAATTTATTACTGGAGGGTAAGTTCCTCGTTTACTCAGTGCACAAGCGGCTGGTCTGAAACTTATTCATTTAAAACAATTGAACCCGAACCTGTTCCCATGACACCTGCACAGAATGAAATCGGCGTTCCCGTGGACAGTTACCTTAGCTGGTATGTGGGTATTCCCGCACAAACTTATGACTTGCAGATTGCCCTTGATGATTCATTCAGTACGACAGTAACGGTACTTGATGTGGGAGGACATAATTCTAATACTTTCAATCTCGAAGCGCCTTTGGATAACAATGATATTTTTTACTGGAGAGTGAAAGCTTATTATCCTAACTGTGAAACTCAATGGTCATCGGTATATCATTTTAAAACGGAGTACCATTCCACTACTCTTCTTGCACCGGTTGATGAAGAAACGTGCGTTGCTATTAATAACGAATATCACTGGAAAGAAGTAACCGGAGCACAAACTTACCGCATCCAGATAGCAGAAGATGAGTCATTCGAAAATATTGCCGTGGAAATAGAAGATATTATGGGCACATCTGTTTATGCAGAAGTTCCCGATGAATTGAAAACATATTACTGGCGTGTCCGGGGGGACGACGGAGGAAACTTCGGAGCCTGGCCCCCGCCAAACTCATTTACATCAACTATACATAAGCCGAGATTAGCCGATCCCGATGACGGACAGGCAGGCGTACCAAGGCAGACAACTATCCGCTGGGAGCAGACTCAGCCCGGAGCATCATATACCGTGCAGGTAGCTGCTGACGAGAATTTTTCAAATGTTCTGATAGAGGAAGAAGGTTTATCCGGGTTTACTCTTGACATTAACCTTGACGGCTTTAACACGAATTACTGGTGGCGCGTGAAGTCTATGTATAATTCATGCCCAAGCACATGGTCGGAAAAAAGAGTTTTCAAAACAGTACTTCCCCCGCCAAACCCTGTATATCCACAGAATAATGCCGTGAAACAGCCTTTGAATATCGGCTTTATCTGGCAGCAGGAACCCACGGCAACAAAATATTCCATACAAATAGCCACTGATCCCGCGTTTAACAATCTATTTTTCAGCGAGTCGGGTATTGAAGCTAATTCCATTATAATCGGCGAGTTTGCCGAGGAAACAACCTATTACTGGAGACTGAATGCCATCAACAGTGAAGGAGTCAGCGAATGGTCCGTGGTATGGCAGTTTACTACCGGCAAAAAAGGTCCAAAAACTCCCGATTTGATTTCGCCTCCCGACGAAAGCGAACAGCAGCCTCTGACTATTGTATTGGTCTGGTCGGAAGTAAGCAGCGCTGATAATTATCATCTTCAGGTTTCCGATAAAATTGATTTTGCCAATCCGATTGTAGATATTAACAATCTGACTGAAACATCATACACATTTACCACAACAGAGTATAATAAAACATTTTTCTGGCGTGTTTCTGCAAGCAACGAAGCAGGCAAGAGCGCATGGACAGATAAATGGGAGTTTACTACTACGGAGGAGACAGTAACAGATAAAGTAGTTTTGGTAAGTCCTAATAATAATAGTGATGAAAACCCGGTTGATCTTGAGTTTACATGGGAAAGTGTTGATAAAGCCACATCTTATCATTTCCAGCTTGCCGAAGATCAGAATTTCACTCAGATAGTCAGTGAAAAGCAGGCTGTTTATGACATTAAAACTTATGTGCTGAATTTACAGCCCCTTACAACCTATTATTGGCGGGTAAAAGCTAAAAACAGCATAAGCGAGGGACCCTGGTCGGATATTTGGAACTTCAAAACTTGGGATCCTTCAGGTGTAAAAAATGTTCCCGCGGATTATTTCAACGTAAATGTTTACCCGAATCCGTTTACAAATTCCACTCAAATCTCTTTCAAAACGGCCACGGCAGAGAATGTAAGGCTGTCAATAAAAAATGCACTGGGTCAGGAAATTGCCGTTCTAAAAGAGGGTATGCTCAACGCAGGAAGTTATAACATAAACTGGACTCCCGAGAATCTGCAAAGCGGCGTTTACTGGTATTCACTTCAGGCAGGGGATAAAAGGGTTGTAAATAGGATAGTATTTATAAAATAGATTCGGTAAGATGTCCGGCATCTGAAACGGAATGCAAAACGGAGTTTTGAAATATAAGCACATTCCCAAATCGGAGTTTGGGAATGAGATGCTAAAAAACTTAAAAAACGTAATGTAAATGAAAAACCTGAAGATACCCCACCCCGGCCCTCCCCAAGGGGAGGGAGCCTAACTATGTAGTTCCCTCCCTTTTGGGGAGGGTTAGGGTGGGGCTTAAAATAAGCAGATGAAACACCCATGATTCGGGAAATCACACAAGGGGATGATTATTTGAGAGTTAATGCAAATCGGAGTTTTGAAATAAAAGTACATTCCCAAATCGGAGTTTGGGAATGAGATGAAAAGAAAAAAAAATTTTTCCACAAACAATTAAGTGGAAGAAAAAGATTTGCGGGGCTTGCTTAATTACTCCTTAATATCCTCTAAAAATTCCAGGTCTATTCTTCGTTTCTCAATGTTAACTTTGATTATTCTTACTCTGACCCTTTTACCTATGCGGAATATTCTCTTGTAACGCTTGCCGATGAGCCGGAAATTCTTTTCGTCATAAATGTAATAATCATCGTTTAAATCCCGCATGTGCACTAAGCCTTCAGCGTGAATGTCATCCATGATAATGAACATGCCAAAGCCTGTAATACCCGATATAGTGGCGTTAAATTCGTCTCCGATATGCCTGTCTGCCATTACTGCCTGAGTAAGTTTATTTGATGCGCGCTCGCATTCCTGTGCGAGCCTTTCCATGCCTGTACAGTGTTCTCCTATTTCCTCCAAAACGGCGTCCATAGTCATTAACTTCTCTTTGCTGATTTTATTTGCGGCGGTATATTCTTTCAGAAGCCGATGCACTATCAGGTCGGGATAGCGGCGTATCGGCGAGGTAAAGTGTGTGTAATCTTTAAACCCGAGTCCGTAATGACCTATATTTTCGCTTGAATATTCTGCTTTTGCCATGGAGCGGAGGAGCATCTGATTGATTATGTATTTCTCCGGTTTGTCTTTTACTTTATGTAAGAGATTGTTTATATCCTTTTTCTCGAGTTTCTTCTTTGTGATTTTGTAGCCTAACATATTGGAAATATCAATGACATTCTTGATTTTGTCTTTGTTCGGCAGGTCATGTACACGATAAAGGAAAGGAATTTTTTTTCGGAGGCGGAATTTTTTTGTAAGACTGCCTGCATGTTGGGCAACAGTTTTATTTGCCATGAGCATACATTCTTCTACGAGATTATTGGCAGGAGTACCCGATTTCAAAACTGCATCGACGGGGTATTTGTTTTCATCGAGAATGAACTTCACTTCCAATGTTTCGATGTCGAGCCCCTGTCTCATGCGTTTTTTACGCAGCATTGCGGCAAGCCCGTGCAGCGCCAAAATAAGGTCTTTCTTATCACCTTCTTTAGTATCAATTATCTCCTGCACTTCTTCATAAGTAAAGCGCCGCTTGCTGTTTATGACCGTTTCCACAATTTGATAATCTTTCAGCGCGCCCCTCGGCGAAATCTCCATAAACACCGAATAAGCAAGTCTGTCTTCATTCGGGCGGAGCGAGCATACGTTGTTTGAAAGCTTTTCCGGCAGCATTGGTATGACCCGGTCAACCAGATAAATGCTGTTTCCCCGCGCTAAGGCTTCTTCGTCCAGTAAAGATTCGCCGCGCACATAATAACTAACATCCGCGATATGAACGCCTAAATAATAATTCCCGTTATCTAAAAACTTCAGCGACAATGCGTCATCAAAGTCTTTGGCGTCAAACGGATCAATTGTAATAATTTCTTCTTTTCTGAAATCAAGCCTGCGTTTTATTTCCTGATCGGGAATTTTTGCAGGTATGTTTTCCGCTTCGCTTTCAATATTTTTTTCAAAACCTTCCGGCAGATTGAACTCACGGATAACCGATTCGAATTCAACTGCCGGTTTGCCGGATCTTCCGATAATATCCACCACTTCAGCTACGGGAAGCTTGTTGGGATCATCCCAGTTTATCAGCTTTGCGGCTGCCTTGTCACCTTCTTTTGCTCCTTTGGTTTTTTGCGGATGAATCAAAAAATCGAGATAATGCTTTTCCTCGATAGGCACAAGAAAATAAAATCCGTCTTCATGTTCAATTCTGCCTATAATACTTTCCTTTGAGCGGTTAAGGATTTGCACTACTTCTCCCCTCGGCTTTTTGTTTTGTCTGAGTGCAAAAAGGTTTACCAGCACTTCGTCGCCGTCAAGAGCCGTAGCAAGATTATTACGTTTCACGATAATTTTCGGTAATTCCGAAATGTTTGTATAGACAATTCCCTTCTCGTTTTCTATTCGGATAACGCCTTTTATCTTTTCACTGGGGGAAAGGTCTTTCAGCATATAGCGTCTTCGGGTTGACTTCTCAAGCACATTTTTCTGCACAAGGTCGTTTAAAATAATTTTAAGCTGCTGGTATTCTTCGGTGTTGGATTTGAAACCCATCTCGCGGGAAATGTTTTTCAACTGCAGCGGTTCCGCTGTATTTCTGAATAAGTGTAAAAGCTTTTCGGTAGTCTTTTCTTTGTCCATGGTTCTGTTGTGATTCATTTCGTAATAATATTTCATTTTTTTAAATACAAATGCCCGGCATACTGAAAATGTCGGGCATTTGACATAATAGACTGATAATTACTGATAAAATTTTATTGCTCTAAGGATTTTCACAGTTAATTCCAAACGATTCGAGTGTTGGAAAGAGACATTTGAATCTGTGTTTTTTCTTCCTGGTCGAAATAATTTTTACCGAGATCGAGATAATCAAGATTAAGCAAATCCTTTATGCTTTCGGGAAGAGATTTCAAATCGTTCATGCGGAGGTCGAACTCTTCCAGCTTTGAGAGCCTGCCTATGCTTTCCGGCAGATATTTCAGCTCGTTTTCATATAAAAGAAGTTTTTGAAGTGAAGAAAGACCGCCGATTGACTCGGGGAGTTCTGTTAAAAGATTGTTGTACAGCCTTAATTTCTGGAGTTTTTTCATTTCGCCAATGCTTTCAGGCAGGGAAGTTATCATATTGTCATGGGCTTCAAGTTTTATTAGCTCAGTCAGGCTGCCTATGCACTCAGGAAGTAATGCAATCTTATTGCCCGAAATACGAAGTTTTTTTAGATTGCTGAGGCTGCAGATGCTTTCCGGCAGTGATTCGAGTTCATTGTCGCTGATTACAAGCGACTGGAGATTTGATAAATTTCCGATACTTTCGGGTATTCTTCTTAAATGATTGTTATTTGCGGCAAACCATTCAAGTTTATACAGATTTCCAATTGATAGCGGCAGCGCCGAAAGTTCATTCCAGCTAAGCATAAGAGTATGCAAATTTTGAAGGGCGCCTATTGATTCAGGCAAGGCGGTGAGCTTATTGCCGCTTATCTCCAGCTTTTTAAGATTTTGCAGCTTGTCGATATCTTCGGGGATACGGGATATTTTGTTGTTTATTAATAAAAGTTCGCAGAGGTTAGGAAAGAGCAAAATCTCTTCGGGAAATTCATCTAGCTGCTTGTAGTGAAGGTCGAGCTTGAATACTTGGTTTTTGTTTTCGAGGGCTTGTTTTAAATTGTAGAAGGTTTTTTCTGCGGCAAGTCCTTCCCTGCCGGGCAATCTGTCGTTCTCCATTTTATTCTCCCCAAAAATATTTTGAAAAATATCAATCTTTTGTTAAAATTTATTAAATTTATTCTTAATAAAAAAATTATTCGGAATAAAAAATTCTTTCATAGGAGAAGTTATGAAAACCAAATTATTTTACTCATTAGTGCTTTTTGTAATAATAAGCTGCGTATTATCATTTGAATTACAATCAGAAGACATAAAAAACCCTCATTTGCTGAATGAGATTTCACAGCCTACATTTTATACTCCGCAGCCATTCGACGTTTTGAAATATGATCTGCTGCTTGATCTGACGGACTATGAAAACCTGAAGGCAAGCGGAGTATGTACAATCAGCATCAAATGGATTGAACACTCCGGCGAAGATAAATTTTTCTTCCATCTTCGCTCTTTAAATGTAGATTCTGTTTTTTATCAAGGTAAAAGAGTTGAAGCAGTGGAAGCGGGCACGCCGGATGATGCCGATTACCACTATGAAATAGCCCGCCAGCCCGAGTTTAGCACTTCACTGATAGACATAACCGTTTACTACAGCGGAGAAATGACCGTTGAATATAACAATAATGACTTTAAATGGGGCGGAGTTCATTATAAAAACGGTATTGCCTGTGCATTAGGCGTAGGTTTTCACAATAATTACATTTCCGCTGCACAGCATTGGATGCCCTGTTACGACCACCCTTCAGACAAAGCAAAGTTCCATGCAGAGTTTATCGTACCCGCCGGTAAAGCGGCTGCTTCAAACGGTGAAATGGAAGTGCATTATCTTGACAACGGTACAGATGTTTATGAATATTCGCATGATTTTGAATGTGCTACATATCTCCTTACTTTCGCCGTAGGTGATTATTTGATATATGAACTGGAAGGAAACAAGGTGCCGATTGTTTATTTCACTACGCCTGCCGATACTAACGTTTCAAAATTCGTATATCAAAACGTGCCAAAAATGCTTGATCATTATGAATCTTATTACGGGCAGTATCCTTTTGAAAAAGTTGGTTATGTAAACACTCCCGAAGGTAACATGGAGCATCAGACAATGATTTTTATGGAAAGTGATTTCTTAGGCAGAATATATTTTGAAAAAGACGCAGACAATAACATTATTGCTCATGAGCTTTCCCATCAGTGGTTTGGCGGCATGGTTACTCCCTATGATTTTAGAGACTCCTGGCTAAATGAAAGTTTTGCTGTTTTCAGTGAAGCATTGTGGAGCGAAAGGCTCGGTTTTGAAAATTACCTTAATTATTTCGAGTCAAGCATGAAAGGATACTTTTACATAGCTCTCAATCACGAAGGCGCTCTCTCCATTTATGATTACGACAGAAACACTGTTACCGGCAACTATCCCTATGCTATTTACAACAAAGGCGGACTTGTGCTCGGTATGCTGAGGTGGAAGCTTGGCGATGATGTTTTTTTCAAAGCTGTACGAAAGTATCTTGATTCTCTCAGATATGGAAATGCAAATACAGAAATACTGAAAGGTATTTTTGAAAAAGAAAGCGGACAGGATTTGACGCAGTTTTTCAATCAGTGGATATACGGCATCGGCTGGCCCGAGCTTTATGTTGATGCAGTTAGTTTTCCTGCAGATAATGGCGACAGCATTGAAATAAATTTAAGACAGTATCAGCCAAAAAGTTACGGCAGCTATCTCGAGCTTCCGCTCGAGTTTGGTTTTACTACAGAAAATGGTGAAATATTTTATGAAATCTTTGAGATGAATAAACCCGAAGAAGTTTTTAAAACCAAAATTGACGGAGAAGTTGTAAATATTACATTAAACAAAGGACCTTCCTTAAGAACTCTTATGAGGGTAATCGAAATAAATTACACAGGTATTGAAGAAAATGATTTTTCAGATACAAGTCCATTAGTCTATCCTAATCCTGCGGAAGATTACATCCATTTGGGAATTAATCCTTTAAACCGTCAGGCAGATTTGAGTATATATAACCAATCAGGTTCTTTAGTATTGCGGCGCTCCTTGAAAGACTCCTTCAGCAAAATTGATACAAAAGATTTTCCATCCGGCATTTACACACTTGTTATTAAAGCGGGAGAAGAAATATGGACACAAAAACTCATTATTGCCAGATAATTCTTTTGATTTTCAATTTATCTTATTGGTACTTCTTAAAAAATTGTTCTAATTATTAAAATTTGTAATTCATGCGAGGCATGAATCTCAAGAATCCTGATAGAAGCTGACTCGAGGCGCCGAATCAAGTGCGGAATGACATGTAGAATAAAAAGATGCCGGATGTCTCTCTATACGGCTGACCATTTTTCTTTCGGCAGTATTATAAAGCACTGAAGACTCGGAATCGCGGAAATGCAGATTGGAATTTTCTTTAAATGACTGCTTTTCTATACGAATGAAATATATTAAATTGCGATTTCATTTTTTGCTCTTTTAAATATTTTGAAATAAACCAAATGAAAGGGATTTTTATGAAAGCAAGGGAAAAGAAAGACCATTACAAAATAGCATGGCTGCCCGGCGACGGAGTCGGCATAGAAGTACTGGAAGCCGCGAATATAGTTCTCGATAAGCTGAATTTGAATGCGGAATACATTCACGGAGACATCGGATGGGAGTTTTGGTGCAAGGAAGGAGACCCCCTTCCCGCAAGAACCGTAAATTTATTGAATGAAGTAGATGCTGCAATGTTTGGCGCTATTACATCCAAACCTGTAAAAGCTGCCGCTGCGGAGCTTGATCCTTCCTTACAGGATAAAGGTTATGTTTACCGCTCTCCGATAGTCCGGCTCAGGCAGGAGTTTGATCTTTACGTTTGTCTGCGTCCTGCTAAAGCTTATAAAGGAAATCCTTTGAACTATAAAGACGACATTGACATAGTGGTTTTCAGGGAAAACACAGAAGACCTTTACTCAGGCGTAGAGTTCAATCCTGTACCCGAAGAGCTTTCGGATGTCCTGAAAAAAATCTCCAAGCCCTTCTTAAAATTCGACGGTTTGAAGCCTGACGAATATGCTCTTTCATGCAAAATAAACACTGCGAAAGGCTGTGAAAGAATTATTCGTTCGGCATTTGAATACGCCAAAGAGTTCAACAGAAGCAAAGTAACGATTGTTCATAAGGCAAACGTTGTGCGTGCCACAGACGGACTTTTTCTGGAAACCGCTAAAGAAGTTGCAAAAGATTTTCCGGATATTGAAATGGACGATGCAAACATAGATGCGATGACCATGTGGCTTATAAAAAATCCTGAAAGATATGAAGTGCTCGCTGCTCCTAATCTATACGGTGATATTGTATCCGATCTATGCGCTCAGATGGTAGGAGGCTTGGGGTTCGGCTGCTCGGGCAACATAGGGGATAAACTCGGCGTATTTGAGCCTACACACGGCTCTGCTCCGAAATACTTCGGACAGTACAAGGTAAACCCCTTAGCTACAATACTTGCCGCAAAAATGATGTTAGACTGGCTCGGCGAAACAGATATGGCTTACAAAGTGGAGGCAGCAGTAGCATCCGTAATCCGCGAGGGAAAAGTACGCACTTACGATATGGGCGGCATAGATTCCACTCTGGATATGGCAAAAGCCGTAGCAGAGAAATTATAATAATCTCATTATATGAAAGATGTCCGGCACAATTGATGTATCGGACATCTTTTTTTAAGTGAACTCATTTATTAAAGAGCAACATCTTGTGCAAAAAGAAAGTGGTAACAAGCAATAAAAACTGCCAAAAAAATAATTGATAAGATTTTCATTATGATACCCTCCCTTTACACCATATTACTCAATAATAATATTCACAAACACACCACAAATGCGTGAAAATAATACCGCATTTTTTTCTGCGGGAAGATTTTCAAAAAAGCATAAGCGTCTG
>CAZOBD010000061.1:1693-3116 GCA_964577665.1 uncultured Hyphomicrobiales bacterium | reverse complement strand
TTTGATTTTTTTTCACTAACTACAGGAGGAATAATGAAAGTATTAGTATCAGACGGCATCCACCCCAAAGGAGCCCAAATGCTGAAAGACGCCGGACTGGAAGTAGTCGAGCAGAAATATACACCCGACGAGCTTCTTAAAAACATCAAGGATTTCGACGCTATCATAGTTCGCAGCGCTACAAAAGTACCTAAAGAGGTCATCGACGCATCAAACCTGAAGTGCATTGCACGCGGCGGCGTAGGCCTTGACAACATCGATACTGCTTATGCTAAAGAAAAGGATATTCCCGTTCTTAACACCCCGGGCGCTTCTTCTCAGTCGGTAGCAGAACTTGCCATTGCCCACATGATGGGAGTAGGACGCTTTCTGCACCGCAGCAACATGGAAATGCGAGCAGGCAAATGGCCCAAAAAAGAATACAAAAAGGGACGTGAAGTAACCGGAAAAACCCTCGGTATTCTCGGCATTGGCAACATCGGCAGGGAAACTGCTAAACGCGCCCTCGGCCTCGGTATGACGGTAATAGCATTCGATCCTTACGTTAAAGAAGTTGACATGGACGTTGAAATGGTAAGCAAAGACGAACTGCTCGCAAAATCGGACTATATCTCTCTGCACATGCCTTTCATCAAAGCAGAAGGTCCGGTTCTGGACGAAGCTGAATTCAAAAAAATGAAAAAAGGCGTCGTAGTCATAAACTGCGCCCGCGGCGGCGTTGTAAAAGAATCTGCTCTGCTGGATGCTCTCAATAACGGAATAGTCGATTACGCAGCAATAGACGTTTTTGAAACGGAACCCCCAAGCGAAGACCAGAAGGAACTTATCAACCATCCGAATGTTTCCGTATCGCCCCATATCGGAGCATCAACTATGGAAGCACAGGAGCGCGTAGGTGTAGAAATAGCAGGGAAGGTTATTAAGGCGTTAGGTTTATGAGAAATTGAGAGATGAGAAATTGAGAAATGCATAACTTCAAAAATCTTTTAGTATGGCAAAAGGCAAGAGAGTTTGTAAAAATTCTTTATGAAGTAACTTCTTATTTTCCTGTTGAGGAGAAATACGGTATTATCTCACAATTGAGAAGAGCTAGTATTTCCATACCTTCTAATATTTCTGAGGGTTCAGGAAGAAATAGTGAATTAGAATTTATCAGATTTTTGCATATAGCATATTCGTCATCATATGAAATTGAAACACAAATATTCTTATCGTTTGATTTGGGTTTTATTGAAAAAGAAAAGCTGGATGCTTTATTAGACAAACTCTATGAAATTCAAAAAATGCTTTTCATTTTAATTAAGAATAAGAGTAAAAAGATATAAATGAGTCAAATATTAGTATAGTCTCAAATCTCAAATCTCAACACTCAAATCTCAAATCTCAACACTCAAATCTCAAATCTCAACACTCAAATCTCAAA
>CAZOBD010000061.1:0-1593 GCA_964577665.1 uncultured Hyphomicrobiales bacterium | reverse complement strand
CAAATCTCAACACTCAAATCTCAAATCTCAACACTCAAATCTCAAATCTCAACACCCAAATAAAGAAAGGAGATAAAAGAAGTGGCAACATTCAAACCATTCAAAGCATACAGACCAAAACCGGAATATGCTCCGGAGGTGGCTGCAAAACCCTACGACGTGCTCAATTCCGAAGAGGCACGCGAAGAAGTAAAAGGGCACCCGCTTTCATTTCTGCACGTGGGCAAACCCGAAGTAGATCTAGACCCCGCTGTCAATCTTTACGATTCGGCGGTTTATGAAAAAGGTAAGGAAAATCTGCAGAAGCTCATTAGAGACGGTATTTTGCAGGAAGACCCCGTTCCTTATTTTTATGTTTATGCACAGACAATGAACGACCGCACCCAGTACGGTCTTGTCGGCTGTGCTTCTGTTGACGATTACTGGAACGACGTAATCAAAAAGCACGAAAAGACACGCAAGGTAAAAGAAGAGGACAGGGCAAACCATGTCCGCGTAACCAATGCGCACTCAGGCCCCATTTTCTTAACCTACCGCGACGTAAACGCCGTCAATGAAATAGTTGACGAAGTGGTAAAAGAAGAACCGGAAAACGACCTTGTGGCAAGCGACGGCATCCGCCACCAATCATGGGTGATAAAAGACGAAGATAAAATCCGTCAGATAGAGGAGATATTGCAAAAAGTCGATTATTTCTATGTGGCAGACGGCCATCACAGAAGCGCCGCTGCAGGTATAGTTGGCAGGGAACGTCAGAAGGCAAATCCCAACCACAAAGGAGATGAAGAATACAACTTTTTCCTTTCGGTGCTTTTTCCGGCAAGCCACCTGCAGATATTTGACTACAACCGTGTCGTAAAAGATCTGAACGGACTTACTAAAGAAGAATTCTTTGATAAGCTGAAGAAGCATTTTTCAATAGAAGAGGCTTCCGGGCAGGTCAGGCCGGCAAAAAAGGGCGAAGTAGGCATGTACATCGAAGGAAAATGGTATAAACTTAATGCCGCAAAGGAATTGCTAAACAACTCCGACCCAGTTGAAAAGCTCGATGTGGCTATCCTGCAAAAATATGTTCTTGATAACATTCTCGGAATCGAAGACCCGCGTACCAGCGAAAGAATTGATTTTGTAGGCGGCATACGCGGACTCGGCGAACTGGAAAAACGCGTCAACTCCGGCGAAATGAAGCTCGCATTTTCAATGTATCCCACTTCCGTCGATGAACTTATGTCCATCGCAGATGCAGACAAAATAATGCCGCCGAAATCTACATGGTTCGAGCCTAAATTGAGGGACGGACTTTTCGTACATTTTCTGGATTAGGAAACACCTGCCATCAACATTTAGACTTTCCATATCTCTGAGATATGGAAAGTCTTTTCATCTGTTTATATTTGATCCTCTATTCTTAAAATTCTTGTCATTCCGCACTTGTTGCGGAATCTCACGTATAAAAATTTTTGGTTTTCAGATGTCAGACACCTTGAAGGTGTCGGACATCTTGCTAAAATAATCATTCCCTTGAGTGTTTTTTCCGTAATCATGGAGGTTTCATCTGTTTATTTTTGCCCCACCCTGACCCTCCCCAAAGGG
>CAZOBD010000060.1:9163-22525 GCA_964577665.1 uncultured Hyphomicrobiales bacterium | reverse complement strand
TAAACATCGTCATGGATAAAAACAATGCTTCCAATAAAATGTGAATTATTTTTTTGCTCTAATCCAACCATTAAAATATCATCCACTAATTGTTTGCAATGTGATTGTGTCCAATCGTAATTTCTTTGATAAACAGGAATTACAAATTGTGTATCATTTGAGGCTAAAAATCGGTTTAAATTTATTTCATTCGCTTTCATAAATAGTATTTTTTGTTTAATTATAGCAGTTTGTTATTTGCATTGATTGAAGTGTATCCAGGCTAAACATTATAAATATTTTATATTAAGTTACCGAATGAACACTCAATTTTGTGATTTTTTTTATTATTTTTTTTCTTGCTTTAATATCTAATTTCTCAAGAAAATTCTCAGCTTCACTTGATATTAAAATATTCAATCATTAATATTTTACTAACATAATAAAAAGTTGCTAAATATGGCAACATTCATCAAAGTCTGTGTAATATTTTATCTTACTGTTTATACCCTGTCCTTTCAAAGCACAGTTATTCCATTTATTGCCCTTCAGCCTTTTATTATTTTGAAGTAATTTGGATTGAAAGATTTAGTGCGTTTGCCAATAATGCAAAATTTGAAAGACGAATATCTTCTCCGTTTTCAATTCTGGAAATATAGGGACGCTTTTTTCCGATAAGTTTTGCAAGTTCCTGTTGACTCAGCTTTAATTCTTTTCTCCTGCTTTTAATTATCTCACCAAAGTAGAAAGAAAATGATTCTTCTCTGAATTTCTCTCGAGATTCAGTACCGGCTTTTCCAAATTTTTTCTCCAGTATTTCTTCTGCGTTTATTAACTTTTTCATGATTGAATTTTTATAAATATTTATCTAATAGTTTTTCAGCCAGCTTTACAGCTTTTTTATAATCTTTATTTGATTTCTTCATAAATCCATTTAAACAAACAGCTTTCTTACATTCCATAAAATTTGAGTGATCTATTGCGAACAGAATAACTCTAATTTCATTTCCTGCCTTAATTCTTAGTTCATAGAATTCAGTGTTTATAAGTTTCTTTACAAAACTTGAATGAATTACTTTTATTTCTCCCAAAACTTCAATTATTTGAAAGAACTTTAATGATACCCGCTCATCCTGACTTTCGATAAACTCTAAACATTCCGGTGTAATCAATATTTCTCTCATAACGCAAAAGTAACGAATAAGTTACATTTGTACAAATTATTTTTTCAAGTCTGGCAAAACACATAAACTCCAATTATTCCATTTACTCTATACTCCCGGGAGTTTCCTGACAATTTTCAATTTATACCTTCCTTCAATATACCCATTTCTAAAAAAGATTCAAAATAGTTTGATGTTCTGACTTTTCTTTTGTTTTTTGATTGATGATCCGCTGATCACCTCATCCGTCAGGAATCATTATGCTTGCCTATTGCCTGCTTTGTTCAAATTATTCTATTACTTCTTTGGGAAAATATTTTGCAACACTTTCAATATCATATCCATAATACCCGCAGACTCCTGCCCGGGGAGAATTTACCAGAGGCATCAGTATCTCATCGCCTTCTTCTTCAACGCATTTGTGCGTTTTTGCACATTCTTCGCAAAGCAATCCTTCGCTTTCGTTTATGCAGTAGGGGCAAATTTCTACGGCAGTATTATCGCAGTAAGAACATTTTATCTCTATATTTTTATTTCTTATAAGTATCTCTATGGGCTTATTCTCATATTCCTCGGTTTCTTTTAATAAGGACAATGTAAGTTCAGTGGAAGATCCCCAATCGTAAACATAGCCGATCTTTCTGCCGATTTCAAATACCGAATTAATTTTTCTGCTCATGTCTATTTCGTCGTAAGAATCAGAAAATGTACTGAGATGCCCGCAGCATTCTACCCAGATATCTCTAATGAAATCATCAATTTTCTCCAGTTTAATGCCGGACTTGGCTTTAATCACCATCCAATAGTCTTTATCATATTTACCTTCCAGCAATATTATCATGTGAGGGGAGATTTTTTGGGTTTTGGGTTCAGTTTGTTCTTTGCATTTAGATATATGACTTAATATTGACCGAGAATTCTTTGCGATTTCGGCTTTGCAATATGTGCATATTCCCTTTGTTTTTGTTCTTGGCATAATGATATTCCTTTCGATAAATGCAGAAATACAAGTTTATTTTCAAAAATAATGAAATATAATACAATTTTTAAATAAAAAAAGGATTATTCTTTGAAAAAATGTTATTCCTCAATTGAATTAAATAAACGTTCCATTTTTAATATTCTTCCGGGGAGTCGATTTTCAAATCGGACAATACGGAGCTCAATCTTTGAAGAAAATTACTCTTGCTTGCGGCAAGGGATGCTTTTATGTCATCGTCGTAAATGCGGATTAACAAATATCCCTTCCTGAACCTCTCACCTTCTTTAAACGCAATATTTCCTTGCATGATATGTCCGTTGACCTCAGCAGATAGTATTACCGTTTCGTAGGAAGAAATTTCGCCTCTATGTGATATTGCAGATTCTATGGGTTCATTGACAACCTATTGTGCTTTAACATACAGGGATCTTTGCTGCTTCTTAGCTCCAGGCTGATTTTTCATCTAATAAACTGTTAGCAGCACATATCCCTCCAGCAACAAAATTCCGGCGATGCGTTATATTGTTTTCGATTTCATATATGTAATATTTTATTCGTTGAATAATCCTAATTTTAATATGACACCCGAATTGTGTAATGGGTTTAACTTTGCGGTTGCGCTCCTTCAATTATTTTTTAGCATCAACTTGTAAGATTCAATAAGTTTCTTGCCTCTCTTAAAAAGATTAAAGGAATATGCCGACATTCTCCATTGTTTTACCAGCATTCTTACGCTGCCGTTTATCATGACGGAAAAGATTTCGGCATCAATATCTGACCTGATTTCTCCACGCTGTTGTCCCTGTTGAATTAATTTTGATAATTCCAAAATGCTATTTTCCACTTTGCCTCGAGTTCTTTCAATCAGTTGCGGTTCATTCTGGAACAAATCTACCTCAAAAACTACGGGAACCAGCGGCGGATTATTCTGAAATAGCTGAAAATGATTTCCAAGTTTTTCTTCAATCAACTCAAATGTGCTGCCAACTTCCTTTTCGTTACTGTATTTTGTTTGCTCGACTATTGTATCAAGCATAGCAATTAAAATTTGTGTTTTGCTTTTATAATACCTGTATATGGCAGATTCCACAATCCCAATCTTTTTTGACAGATTTTTTATAGTTAAACTTTGTATCCCGCTTTCTGCAATTATTTCAAGAGAAGCATTTATTATTTCTTTTTGCTTTTCTGTAAGTTCTGTATTCATAATATAAAGTGAAGTCCATCTTAATCAGAATTTACCATCCTTTTTAGATAAATTAAAAATTATTTCTTATATTTGTATTTTCGTACTCTTTTCAATTTTTCATTTTAGTTAATGAAAAAAAAGGGATTGAAAATGGAAGCCAAACCTAATAAAATAAAGAGAGTTGGGGACAATTATCTGAAAGCCGTATGGAATGACGGTTTTGAGTCCGTTATTTCTTTGGAAAATTTTCGTAAGGAATGTCCCTGCGCTCAGTGTCAGGCAGACAAAAAAGAAGATAAAAAGACATTTGCTATACCCATGGGCATGATGTACAAAGAGGGCATGAACGAACTTAAAGGACTTAAGCCGATGGGAAATTATGCCGTGAAAGCTGTCTGGGGCGACGGACACGACACAGGCATATATGACTGGGCATATTTCAGAAAAGTATTTGAAAAGCATAAGATTGAAAATTTTGATAAGGGATGATCCCCCAACCCCCTTATAAATAAGGGGGCTTTGAAAAGTCCCCCTCTCAAGAGGGGAACTTTTCCGTCCCTTACTTGTAAGGGAGGGCAGGGGAGGTATCGAAAAAACAAAGGAAAAAGATGTCCGACATCTGACAGATGTCGGACATCAGAAGCAGAAAATAAATATTCGGATGAAAATAATGTATGTCGTGTCATTCTGAACTTGTTTCAGAATCTCAAGTATGAGGAATACACCCCTTAATTCCCTCTCAAGAGGGGAACTTTCCCGTCCCTTACCTGTAAGGGAGGGATCTAAAATAAACAGGTGGGAAAAGATGTCCAACATCTGGCAGATGTTGGACATCTGAAGTGCAAAGTAAAAAAATAAACAGATGATAAAAAAAACTGAGAAACTGAGGCTGATATGAGAACAGTAAAAGTACCGAGAGGAACTGAACTTACCTGCAAGAATTGGCAGATTGAAGCCGCTTACAGGATGATACAGCACAACCTCGATCCGGAAAACGCCGAAAAGCCCGAAGAACTAATCGTTTACGGCGGTTACGGCAAGGCTGCCCGCAACTGGGAGAGCTACGACGCCATAATAGATACTTTGAAGAATCTGGAACCTGACGAGACAATGCTCGTTCAGTCCGGCAAGCCTGTCGGAGTAGTGCCGACAAGCACTGAAGCGCCTAGAGTTATCATAGCAAATTCCAACCTTGTGCCCAAATGGGCAAGCTGGGATGAATTCCGCAGACTCGACAAGATGGGACTTATCATGTTCGGGCAGATGACTGCCGGAAGCTGGATTTACATCGGCACTCAGGGCATTCTGCAGGGTACTTATGAAACTTTTGCCGAAGTTGCACGACAGCACTTTGGGGGTACTCTGAATGGAAGATTTCTGCTTACCGGCGGCATGGGAGGCATGGGGGGCGCACAGCCTCTGGCTGCTTATTTTGCAGGAGCAGCCTCGCTGACGGTTGAAATTGACGAAAAGCGCATTGACAAGCGTATCCATGACGGCTACTGCCAGAAAAAAACAAAATCATTGGACGAAGCCTTAGAGATAATTAATAAACACGCAGCTGACAAAACGGCAGTATCGGTCGGATTGGTCGGCAATACTGCCGAAATTCTGCCTGAACTTTTAAAAAGAAATATTATACCTGACATAGTAACGGATCAGACTGCCGCTCATGACCCGTTAAACGGCTATTATCCAAGGGGATACAGCAAAAAAGAAGCCGACAGATTAAGAGAGGAAGATCCCGATAAGTATCTCAAGGAAGCTTACGAGTCTATCGGTATTCATGTGGAAGCGATGGTCGAATTTCAAAAGCAGGGTGCCGTTGTTTTTGATTACGGAAATAATATCCGTGGTATAGCGAGGGATTATGCGGATTACCGTGATGCTTTCAGCTTTCCCGGTTTCGTACCTGCTTACATAAGACCATTATTCTGCGACGGAAAAGGACCTTTCAGATGGGTAGCTCTGTCAGGCGACCCTAAAGATATTTACAAGACAGACGAAGCAATCATGGAGCTTTTCCCCGAAGACGAAGCTCTCCACAAGTGGATAAAAAACGCTCAGGAGCATGTCGGATTTCAGGCACTGCCTTCGCGCATCTGCTGGCTGGGCTACGGCGACAGGGCAAAAGCCGGGAAGCTTTTCAACGACCTTGTGAAGTCCGGCGAAGTTTCGGCGCCTATCGTAATCGGCAGGGACCATCTTGACTGCGGCTCGGTGGCGTCTCCTTACCGCGAAACTGAGAGCATGAAAGACGGCTCCGACGCAATAGCAGACTGGGTTTATTTCAATTTTGCCCTGAATGCGATTGGCGGCGCAAGCTGGGTTTCCCTGCACCACGGAGGAGGAGTCGGAATGGGACTGGCTATTCATGCGGGGGTTGTCATAGTGGCAGACGGCACTGTCGAAGCAGAAAAGAAACTTCAGCGGGTGCTTACTTTTGATCCCATGACCGGAATCATCCGTCATGCTGATGCAGGCTACGATAGAGCAATAGACAATGCAAAGAAGTTCGGAATAAAAATTCCGATGATGAAGTAACTAGAAATTTGGCACAGAAATTTATTACTGTATTATTAATATTTATGAAATAATATTTGAGAAGTACATTTAAATAGTTAAAATTCATTAATTTTTAAGAAATTATGAAACTTTTTGGCTTTTCCTGTGTCTATATAGTATAGAAGGCATGCAAAAAAGAAATTTTTTAAATCATTTTTTGCAATTTTGAAATAAAATTTTTGAATTTGAAATAAAATTATGTTTAACAAATTGGGAGTCGGATGACTGTTTCTACTCGTTGTTTAAATAATTGCCACAGGGCTTTTAAGTTATTTAAAACAAATTAATTAATATGAACGATTTTTTGAACAAGGCTCAAGCAGAAAAAGAGAAAGAAAACATGGCAGTAAATTATAATAATGTAGATTTAATCCAAGGGAGGAATACTATGGATTTAGCTATGCAGATAGAGAATCTCTATAAGACTGACAGGAAGAAATTCTTGGGCTTCATCAGGCAACGAGTGCGCAGTCAGGAAGAAGCTGAGGACATCCTGCAGGATGTTTTCACTAACGTATTGGCAGCATCCCAAAATGTACAGAAACCGATTGAAAACATTGCTTCATGGGTATTTACGGCAGTGAGAAACAGAATAATCGACTCGTACAGGAAAAAACGCGCCGAGACATTTTCTGACATGCAGACGCCCGGTCAGGCAGAAGACGGCGTCGATGCATTCGAGAACTTTTTAGGTGATTTGTCTGACAGCCCGGAAACCGATCTCGTCCGCAAGACCATCTGGGAAGCCGTGCAGAACGGCTTGAAGGAGCTCCCCGATGAACAGCGCGACGTGTTTGTAAAAAACGAATTCGAAGGCATTTCCTTTCGCGAAATGTCCGAAGAATCGGGAGTAAACATCAATACGCTTCTTGCCCGCAAACGCTATGCCGTGCTGCATCTGCGTAAGAAGCTGAAAGATCTTTACTCGTCAATCAGCGAAAATTAATCACTAAAATTTTTGTTTGTTCGTTAAATGTATTAGAAGGTTACATTGCAAACAAGATTAGAGTGATTATATGAAAATATTAACTACTAAATTTGCCCGCTCGATATTTTATATCGTATTTATCGGCGGGCTTTTTTTGTCTCAGGCGCTGATGCTCAGTTTTGTGTGGACATTGATTGGAGTTGATATTTTTGGCTCAGGTGAAATTAATATGCTCGAAGCCGGAGGCATTATCGCTCTGGGATATGTCCTTTTTTTCGGCATACGCTTCGGAACAAAGTGCGAAGCTGACAAAGCGGCAGAAAAAAATTTGTCAAAAAGCCGCACCAATGACAATATGTCAGATTCAAAAACCGTCGAAGTGATAAGACATCTGAGCAGCAGGGAAAAATCAGTTTTGAAAAACAAGCTGAAGTCCCTGTGTTCAAGCAGAAAAAGTGAAGAAGAATACCATGAAGGCTCGGAAGTAAGAGTTTAATATCAATTGTGCCATGCCTAAACTTTATGAATACTTCGGATTAATTGTTTTATTCTATTCTAATGATCACGATCCAATTCATGTTCACGGAAAATATCAGGGAAAAGAAAGCCGTGCTGAAATAATAACTAATCAAGGGAATATTGTTGAAATAAGATTTTCTGAAGTTAAGGGTAAGGACCCCCTTAAAGATAAAGAATTTACTAGGTTTGCTGAATTGATTAATGCTAAAAAAGACAATATTATTACTAAATGGATAGATTTCTTTGTTTACAATAAATCAATACAAATGGAAAGAATCACAAAAAGAATAAAACTATGAGTATAATGATCGAAGATGCAAAGTATTTAAATGATTATAAAATAGAGCTTTCCTTTAATGATGGAAAATCTAATGTCATTGATTTCAGGGATTTCCTTTCCAAAGCAAAAAATCCTATGACAAGGAAATATTTAGACATTTCAAATTTTAAGAAATTCAGCCTTGACTACGGAGACTTGCATTGGAATGATTTCGAATTATGTTTTCCCATTTGGGATTTATATAGTAACAATATTTAATTATGCTAAGTACCTATGTTTTTGTGCATCTTTTTTCACATATTATGTTAATTTTTTCTGACAATCTCCTCTGACAGTATTTCCTTCCTTATAAGATTTTCTACTTCTTTTAGTACGTATTACTTTTTTGAATAAAAATACAAATCCAATCCAATTTTCGTTATATCTCTCCTTCTTCATTTTAAAAATAAAATAAATCCAAAAAATATTAGTATATAAGCTGTGAATTTTGTAATTTTAGTTGCAGCATAATTTATACTTTTCATGTAAAGAACATAGCTTTGAAAAAGATAATTATTTTTATGAGAAAATGAGAAAAACACTCCTAATAGTAAAAACATTGCTAATAGTACTGCTTCTTTTTGCAGTGCCTCCGGGGGGAGGGATAAAGGCTCAGCTTATACCGCCTGCTTACGATTACGGCTCAGGTAAAACTCTTAAAGCAGAAAATTTTTTTGACAGAGGTCTTTTCCAAAAATCCGAGGAAATGCTGAAAAAAGCTGTTCGCAGCTTCCCTGAGTCTGCTGCAGCAGATAAGGCAGCCATCCTGCAGGCAGAAATTGATGCAGCCGCAGGCAATTACGGTATAGCAGACAGCCGGCTGGAGGAATTTATTATCTCAAGGCCTAACTCCCCGATGGCGGCATCTGCCGCAATGATGAGGGCAATGATAGCATACCATCAGCAAAATTTTAAAAGAGCAGAGAAGCTGTTTGATAAAGCTGCACAGATATCGGAAGAAGATTACAATGAAAGAAAAGATGATATATATGCAAAACATGCATCTTCTGCCTGGTTTTGGCGGGGTGTTTCTTTAACTCAGGAAGGCAGGTATCAGGAAGCTCAGCCGATCTTAAAACAATGCTTCGAGCGTTTTCCCGATAAACAATATGCCGACGATGCTCTTTTCCTTTGCGGTCAGATTGAAGAACTTTCAAGGCATTATGATAAAGCTATAGGATGTTATGCAAAATCAGTAAGAGATTATCCCTATTCAAATGTTTATATCGCGTCAAAAGTGAGGGAAATAAACAACCGGCTCATATTGAGGGAATCTCCGCTTGCTCTGGTGATAATTGAAAAGACACAGATTACATTAAATCATATTATTTCTGAAGATTCAATCGGCAGGCAGTATAAAAAACAGTCTTTCTCTGAGGATGCTGCGGAAGAACTCCAGTATCTGCGCGGAGAAGCTTTGAATCACGAAGGTAAATTCGACAAAGCGCTATCTGTTTTCGATTCCTTCCTACAGACTTATTTCCAATCAGATTATCAGGATTATACTCTTCTGGGAGCAGGCTGGGCAAGCTTGAACTTAGGAGAAAATGAAAGGGCTTTGGGATACTACGACGATATTATAGAAAAAGGAAAAAGCGAAAGCAGAGAACATGCCGCAGCTCAGCTTTTCCGTACCGTGGCGCTAAAAAGACTCGGCGAAACCGACCAGGCGAAAAAAGAACTTTCAGCTCTTACCGTACAGCCTACATTTCCTTATCTCGGTCTTGCTTTGCTCGAACTGGGACAGCTTTATTATGAAAACGGAGACTATGAAAATGCCCGCAGAACACTCGAAAGAGCTGAAAGAGAGGCAAGAGACGCCATCGTTTCGGTAAGAGTGCATCTGCTGCTGGGCGAGACTTATATCGAGCTTCGCAAATGGAGCAGCGCCGTAAGACAGTTCAACTCCGCTGAGATATTAGCTCTGAAAACTTCCGAAATTTTTATGCCCGGCAAAGAATGGTATATCGCAGAAGCAAGGCTGAAGCAGGGCATAGCTTTGGTAAAAAGTTACAACAATTTAGAAGCTATACCGATTTTATCGGAATTCATCGCTGAGAACACAGGGGACAACCGCGTTGACGAAGCGCTTTTCTGGCAGGGAGAGGCATATTTCAGAGCCAATATGCTTCAAAATGCAATAGAGATCTACAAAAAGCTGCTGAAACTGTATCCGGCAAGCAAAAGAAAAGAAGAAACTTTATACAGCCTCGGATGGTCTTATTTCCGTTTAAAAGATTTTGAAAATTCTTCGGATATCTTCGACAGGATGATTACTCAGTTCCCTGATTCGAAATACGGTATTGAAGTGCTTTCAAGGCAGGCAGACGGCTACTATTATCTGAAAAGATTCCGAAAAGCTGCCGATGCTTACCGCAAAGCTGCACAATATGCTCCAAAAACCGAAGAAGGACAGTATTGCAGCTATCAGCTTTGCCATGCTCTTTACAGGCTCGGCGCTTACGAACAATCAATCACCGAACTGATGAATTTCGTAAAGAACTACAGCAAATCATCCTATTCACCTTATGCTATTTATCTTATCGGCTGGATCCGCTTTCAGCAGAGAAAATATGACGAAGCAATAGACAATTTCAATTTTTTGATACAGGCTTATCCCCAAAGCGATTTGATTGTCCGTGCCCACTATGCCATTGCAGATGCTTATTACAACAAAGGCGAATACCAGACCGCCATAGATGCTTATCAAAACATTGTGGAGATGTTTCCGAGCAGTCCTTTTGCTCCCGAAGCTATGAAAGGGGTGCATTACTGCTATCTTGCTCTCGGTCAAAATGACAAAGCAGTGGAAATAATTGAAAATCTGATAGAATCATACCCGACTTCCCCAATTGCCGAAGACCTTGCATTGAAAAAAATCGAACTTTTTTACACAGGTCAGAACTATCAGGATGCCGTACAGGAAAATCAAAAATTTATCAATCAATATCCCAACAGCGATAAGATACCTCAGGCTCTTTACTGGAAGGGTAAAAGTTATATAAAACTCAGTGAACCCGAAAAAGCGGAAGAAACTTTTGAAGATATTAGAAAACAGTTTCCCGAAAGCGATTACGCACCGCTTGGTATGTATGAAAATGCACTTTTGCAGAAAAACTTAGGAAATATAGAGAAAGCCGATTCCGTTTTAACAGCCATTGAAAAGCAGTACCCCGATCATCAGAGCGCGCCTCAGGCGGCATTTGAAAGAGCCTTGATACCCCTCGGTATGGGAGACACACTAAAAGCCGTCAAAGTTTTTAAGCATGTTGCCGGGACTTATCCGAAAACGGAGTACTCTGACCAAAGCCGTTACAAAATAGCGATGTATTACCGCTCGAGAAGCAAATTCGACTCTTCCAGAGCGGTATTTGAGATACTTGCACAAAGTGTCGGTTCTCCTTATATTGCCGCAGAAGCACAGTCCCGTATCGGCGAATTGTGGATGAGGCAGGATAGCTGTGAAAAAGCAATAGAAGCTTTTAAAGTTGTCCGCGAACGCTTCGCCGGATATGAAGATTGGTTTTCGCTGTCACTTCTCAGCATGGGAGAATGTTTCGAGAAACAGGAAAACACAGCCGCAGCAATGGAAATTTACCGTGAAATTATAGCGCTTCGTCCGGAAGACGATTTCGGTATAACCGCTAAAAGAAGATTAAAACATCTGGAGAGGAACAGATGAAAATTGTAATGAAATATTATTTTCTGATAGCTGTAGTTTTTCTTCTTGCAGGAAAGGTAACCGCACAAGAAGAAAACAATAATGAGGAATCAAAGACCAGTCCTATTGAATTCCCCGAATTCATAATAGAAGGTAAAGAACGTATAAACGTACCTTCAGGAGTGAAGCAATATCCCAACAAACCAGAACCCCTTACTAAGGATGAACTCGATTCGCTCAATCCTCTCAGAAAGCAGCAGACCAATCTTATTCCTCAAAAAAAATTTCCCGGGGAAATTCTACATTATCAAAAGAGGTCAGGTTTTCTCCGCGGTGAGTTCGGCAGATTTTCAACTCCTTCTATTGAAGCAGCTTATGGAAAGGAATATAAAGAATATTTCTTTTATGGAAAGGGAGAATTTGAATCAAGCGGCGGTGACGTAAAAAATTCGGATTATACAAAGATGAACATTGAGCTTTTTGGGGATTACATTGCTCCCGATAAATACTGGATTTTCGGAGGCAGTAAAACCCGCTTTTTAACCCAATTTGACAATAAAAGCTACAACCTTTACGGCTCTGCCGATCCTGTTTCCAGAAATCAAACAACTTTAGACCTTGGAATACATTCCGAAGGCACTTATGAAGATTGGGTTTTTTCAACCGGCGCCGGTTTTAAAACTCTGCAGACAGGCGATGAACTTGATGATTACAGTGCAGATGCCTTCGACAACCGTTTGAACGGTTATCTTGAGATAAAAAAGCCTTTTGATAAATTTTCGGCAGGCGGTAATGCAGAGATTGATTTCGGCTCCGTAAAAGGAGAAGGCGTTTTATTTCTTCAGGCAGGCGGATTTACTTCATTTCAGGCAGGCAGTGATATTAGCCTGAAACTGGCGGCAGGCTTGCAAACTACGGAAAGCCAAGCTGGAGTTGCTAAAGGAGGCTTGAGGGCAGAAGCTGAAATTGAGTACAGGCTCGACAAATCATTTACACTCAGAGCCGGAATTCTATCGGGTCTTGAGAAAAATTCTTTTTACTCTCTTATACGGCATAATCCTTACATATCTACACGTGCCGCAGTCGAATTTCCCTACAATGTTTTCAGGCTGAAAGGATTTTTATACTATCATCCTTCGGAAAGATTTTCTCTTAGCGGCGGCATCAAATTCGGAGTTACTGACGATACTCCGGTATTTGTAAATTTAGACAGTGCGTCTTTTATTACTTCATATCAAAACGTAAGCAAAGCCCAAATAATCCTTGAAGGATTTGTCGAACCCACGAATATTGACGATATTGTTTTCAATATTACTGCTAATATTACCAACATGTCTGATAACAACAAAATGCAGCCCTACATACCTCAGTTAAAATTCTCGGCATCATATAAACGGCAATGGATAAAAAGATTTGGCACAATTATTGGTTTTGATTATATTGGAGAAAGATATACGGATTTGGAAAATGAAAAAAGCCTGGACGGCTATATTGACCTGAAAACAAAATTTTTCTACAACGTAAATAAAGATATACAGGTTTTTCTGAACTTTGAAAATCTCTTAAATTCAGATATTTATATCTGGAATTTTTATAAAGAAAGAAGTCTGTTTTTTTCAGCCGGACTATTCTGGAAGTTCTAAATTATGGCTATTTTTGATAAAAATAATCTTAAACCGGAAGAACAGCAGAGCGGTTTTGAACCGGGCAGCCCCGACGACGACAGTTTTATGGTCGGCCCAGGGGACGATTATCCCGGTGTTCTTCCTCCTGACATTGAAGAAGCTGGCGGCGACATTGAGGCTGCCCTTGACAGCTACATGGATACTCCGGCATCAGCTCAGGAAACAGTTACGGAAGCAGGAGAAGTATCTGAAACAATAGAACCTTCCGAAGATGAAGGTTCTGCTTGGGATGCTTTTCGTGAAGATGAAGTCGAAGAAGAAGATACATCCGATATCGCTGACAGTGATATTGAAAGTCTGTCAGAAGCTGAAGAAGAGTCAGAAGCTGAAGAAGAGTCAGAAGCTGAAGAAGAGTCAGAAGCTGAAGAAGAG
>CAZOBD010000060.1:3564-9063 GCA_964577665.1 uncultured Hyphomicrobiales bacterium | reverse complement strand
TCTGAACCTGAAACCGAAGAAGCTCAGCCCGAAGATGTTACTGCTGAGCCGGAACCAGAACCGGAATATGAAGAAACAGCACCCCCCGCAGAAGAGCCGCAGGATGCCACAGTGGAAGAGAAAGCTCAGATGGAAGACTTAGTTGACGACGATCTGAGAAAGCTTTTACAGCAGGAACTGAATGAAAGCAAACAAAGACGCGAGAAAATTCGGAAGCCAAAAGAACCTGAACCCGAAGAAAAATCTGAAGAAGAAATACAAAAAGAACTCGAAGATTTTGAATCAGTTGATGAACTTGATGAAGCAGAAGAATTTGACCTCAGTGAGATAGAAGCGGAGCATCCCTCTCAGTACACAAGTGATAAAGAACCGGAGATAGATAAAACAGAACCTTCGGCGCCAGAAGCCGAAGAGCAGGATGAAGAAATACCTCAAGAAAAGGTAAAACCTGAAAAACAAAAAGAGCAGAAAAAAAGAAGAAAGCTGACTCCCTTTGCAATTATAGGATTAACTGCCGCAGCGTTAGTTCTTCTATCTGCAATCGGGTTCGGGATTTATTCGGCATTTTTTGCAAATCAGGGCGATACGGACATCGTTGCCGCAGATTCGCTTAAAAAAAGTACTGCCGATGTAACCGATGAGACGGATAATAAGACTCAAGATGAGAAGTATGCAAAAGGCAAAACGCCTGCGGCAGATAAAGAAGATGTAAAACCGGCAGATAAAGAAGATGTAAAACCGGCAGACAAAGAAGAAGTACAAAAAGCTGAGGCTTCTGTCAAAGAAAAGGAACAGGATATTACCTCCGCAGAAAAGCCTGCCGTCAGTGAAAAAAGTCTGCCTGCTCCGAAAAAAAAGGCACAGGCTGCACCTAAAAAAGTAATAAAACCTAAGCCTTCAGGCGGCCCCGCTAAAGAAAAAAAGCAGAAAAAACTACTTTACTCTGAAGCAGAAATAACTGACACTAAAGACAGCAAACCATCGTTAAAACATACAGAACATCTTTACATTGTGCAGGTATATGCATCTCCTTCCGAGGATGATGCAGAAATGTGGCTGCAAAGACTGAGAAATAAAAATGTAGATAATCCTTTTATCTCAACTCAGAAAATCAGAGATAAAATCTGGTACAGAGTAAGATTCGGATCATTCAAAACAAAGGAAGAAGCTCAGAACGCGGCAATTAAGTTAGGCTTTTCGCAGTCTTGGGTTGACCGTGTACGATAAAATATTTCGGGGGAAATCATGTACACACCGTTTAAAGACGAAAGCGCACCGATAAATATTAAAATCCCTTGGGACAGTAACACCGCAAGGGGATTTGGTATTGCGGTGGTTATTACAATTATTTTCGTCCTGCTTGCTCCTATTATGCACATAGAAGCTCCCACCAAGCCCTATGCAGTAACAAATACCGTCCCTATCGAACTTATCAATTTCGGAGACGGCGACGGCACAGGACTCAGCTCGGGCAATCTTACAAAAGAAGGCAGAATGCACAAAGGTAAAGACCCTGCAAGCAGCCTTCACGACGCTCAGATTTCTGCTAAAACAAAACGCTCTTCCGATCCTTCCGACGATGACATTGAAAGAACCAGCGATATTAATCCCGTAACGGAACTTAAAGGGGAAACCAGCAGCGAAGGTCATCTATCTGGCAGCAGTACCAAAGATGTAGGCTCCCCCTCGGGCGATCCTGATTATGCCGGACTAGGCTCGAAAGGTTCGGGCAGCGGCAAGGGCTTGGGACTCGGCGATATCGACTGGGGCGGCGGCGGTAACCGGGTTGTACTGAGGAAAGTTCTGCCGAAATATCCGCCGAATGCTCAGAGTAATGCAAAAATTAAGATACGATTTACTGTTTCTGCCGAAGGAGATGTTATCAGCATGTTTCCTCTCGTAAAAGGCGACCCCGTTTTGGAAAAATCTGCCATGGATGCTCTTCGCAACTGGAAATTTAATCCGCTAAAAGAAGATAAAACAATGCAGGGAATAATCACCTTCACCTTCAGGCTTAGTTAGAAAGATGATGCATGATATTTACATATTTTTTGCCGAACTGCCTGTTTTTGTGCAGGTAATCATCGGAATATGCCTTTTTTTTCTTCTGTTTGCAATATTAAAACGCTTTTTGAAAGCGGCGATTTATTTTGCAGTTTTTATTATCCTTGTCATTGTCATTTTTAAACTGCTAAACTTAGCGCCATAATTTTTAAAGATTCTATGAAGATACTTGTTGCTGACGACGAATTTGTAGCATTGACCAAGATGGAAACCCTGCTTTCCGATTATGGAGAATGTGATACAGCCTCAGACGGTATGGAAGCGCTTGCAAAATTTCAGCAGGCATATCTCAATTCAGAAGAGTATGACCTAATCACAATAGATATTGACATGCCTAATTTAAACGGGCTTCAGCTTTTAAGACGCATTACCTCAGACGAAGAAAACCTTTATATTCCGAAAGCGAAAAAAATAATTGTAACAGCCGAAGGAAGTCCGAATAATGTTTATCAGGCTGCAGAAAACAACTGCGATGCTTTTCTGGTTAAACCGGTAAAAAAAGATACACTCGAAATGAAGTTAAAAAACATTGGTATAGTAAAGAAATTATCCTATGCCTGAACCAGACTTAGAATAATCTCCATCAGTTTATTTGTTTCTTTTATTAATTCAGTTATTGTCATTCCGTACTTGATACGGAATCTCACGTATGAGGAACACACCCCTTAATCCTCTCTTGGGGAGGGGACAATTTCTGATTTTCAGATGTCAGACATCTTGCTTAAATAATCATCCCCTTTTGTGATTTTCCAAAATCATGGTTGTTTCTTCTGTTTTTCTATCTGCCGGAATACAATCTGATTCCTTTTCCTATCAATCTTGCAGGTCTCATAATCATTTTCTTGGGTTTTCTGGCGCCGCTCGCATTTTTACTAATAATAAGCGCTGTTTACATACCTATGGAAGAAAAGATTCTTATTGAGTCATTCGGAGAGAAATTCTTGGAATATAAGAAGAAAACACGGATGTGGATTTAAAAATAATATAAAAAAGCGGCTTGATTTTTAAATAAAATTATCCAGCAGTTCAGCGAGCTTTTTTGCGGACTCGCGGCGTTCGTAGTTTTTCACTGCTTTCTCGTCTGGATTGAAGCTGCCGCTGCCGTTTTTCCAGCTTTTAAATAATTCCATAAAAATATCGCAGGTTTTTTCTATTTCCGTCTGGTGTGCTGTTTTTCCTGATTTTGTTTCACGAAGAAGAGCAGCAATGGCGCTCTCCTGTGGAGCTATGGCTATTATGGGCTTTTTCACACCGATATACTCATACACTTTTCCGGGTACTATTTCTTCGCTTTCTTTGCTTTCATCGACAATCAAAAGAAGTGCATCCGAACGGAGAAGAAACTTAACGCTTTCGCTGTGGGGTACGTAAGAATGTTTTTCTATGGAATTTTTGAAAGTAGCATTTTTAAACATTTCCTCCACTTCTTCGCCGAACCTGCCGACAAACCGCAGTAAAAACTCATCAGGGTTGATTTTATTTGAAGATATCAGATTTTCAATCGCTTTGAAGAGGCTTGCCGGATTGCGCCTGCCGTAAAGCGAACCGGTGTATGTAAGAATGAATTTTTCGTTTCTTTTGTGTTCAATATTTGGAAAATCATTTGAATCGAATCCGTTGGGTATGTGAAAAAATTTGCGGTTGTCCAAACCGGGATATTTTTCAAGTGCATCTTTTTTTATGCCGTGCCAAGCATACTCTACCGCATCAGCTATTTTAAAAACGGAATGCTCCATTGATTTGTCTATCGCACGGGGAAGAAACCACCGTTTCGGAGCGGAAATAAACCCCGTCCAAGGATCGCGAAACTCTGCAATCCAAGGGATTTTCAGCTTCTTTTTAGCATATTTAGCCAGCAAGGAGCTGGTATAGGGCGGAGAAGAGCTTACGACTGCATCAATTTTGTACTTATTCCCTATTTTTAATATTTCTTTTCTTGCTGTAAGCTGCCAAAGCATCCTTGCATCGGGAATGAAAAAAGTTGCTCTGATGAACTCAGCCAGACTTTCCTTGAATCCGGTTTTTCCGCCTTCTTTTTTTATTGTGTTTACATCAATGGCAGAGCCGGGCTTTTTTCCTGTAAAAAGCCTGTAAAGGTCATACGGCTCGTAAATCGGGGTGCGCCTTACAACTGCTTCGGAAGGTATTTCTTTGAAAAGTGATTCATCTAAAGCGGGAAACTGCCCGTTTTCCACTGTAAGCACAACAGGACGCCAGCCAAACTCCGGCAGATAGCGGACATGCTTAAGCACTCTTTGCCCTCCGGGTCCTCCCGAGGGGGGAAAGTAATAAGCTATGATGAGTACATTTTTCAACAGCTACCTGCTCATTTTCAAAATCTCGTTAAATTCTTCTTTTGTCAACGGCATAACCGACAGGCGGGACTGTTTTATCAGGGCAATGTCCTGAAGTTTGGGATTCTCCTTTATTTGCTCAAGTGTAACGCTGTTTTTGAAACTCTGTTCATAACTCAATTTCACGGCAGCCCAGCGGTTATCATCAGTTGTCGGGTCCTGATAATATTCCTCTTCTACATAGCAGATTCCTTCGACGGTTTTGTCCAGTACGCTGTGGTAGAAAAGAACGCGGTCGTTTTTTTTCATTTCTTTTAAGTTATTTCTTGCCTGATAGTTTCGCACTCCGTCCCAGTCGGTGGATTCATCGTTTTTCATATCTTCCCAGGAATACGATTCGGGATCGGATTTTACAAGCCAGTGTGCCATAAAAAAATCTCCCTACAATTTTACTGAAGACTGTAAAGAATAAAATGTTCGATTGCATCTGTAGTATCGGGATTAATGTCCAGAGCTGCGTTCATGGTATCCACTATGGAGTAAAAAGAAGTGTCCGCACCGTTGATTTTCATTGTGAACGCTGCCGGAATACTGTTCAGCTTGAACCATCTTTCGTAAGGGTGGTCAGTGGAGCTGGTCGGTATCGAATACATCTCGAAGTTAGATTCGCTTACACCGGCTTCTTTAAGGCTTTTTACAATGCTTGGAAACAGCTTTTGAGTACCTTGACAGGCACAGGATGGATTAGCATAAATAAAAAATCTGTTTTCATCGGGATTGTATCTCTGTTCTATCTGGCTTACAATACTCTCATCGGGAGTATAAGTATTGTATTCCGGCATGAACCATTCAAAGCCCGGTGAAGTTTTTAGCTCTGAAAAAGTAATCAAAGTTGCTTCGGCATCAACAGCGCTCTCCGAGCACGAAAGAATGAACACTGTTAAAAGCGATGAGATAATGATATATATGTGTTTCATTTGTAAATACCGTATTAATAATAAATTATAAAAAGTCATTCTGAACTTGTTTCAGAATCTCAAGAAACGAATCAAAAAGTCATTCTGAACTCGTTTCAGAATCTCAAGAAATAAAGTCAAAAAGTCATTCTGAACTTGTTTCAGAATCTCAAGAAATAAAGTCA
>CAZOBD010000060.1:0-3464 GCA_964577665.1 uncultured Hyphomicrobiales bacterium | reverse complement strand
CGAGTTCAGAATGACAATCATACCTGAGATTCTGAAACGAGTTCAGAATGACAATCATACCTGAGATTCTGAAACGAGTTCAGAATGACAATAAAAATCAAAACAATGTTTTAGCCAGATCAATCAAAAACGACGGGAATATCCCCAGTAAAATAACTCCAGCTGTAGAAATAAACAGTGTGAGTCCTGCAAGTCCGGTTTTCACAGAGATTTCGTTTTCGCCGGGATCTTTGAAATACATAAACACTATCAAGCCGATGTAGAAATAAACCGAGATAATTGATGAAATTACGGCAATTATCGTTAGCCATGTAAAGCCGGCTTCCATTGCTGCCGTAAACAGGTAATATTTTCCGAAAAATCCCGCAAATGGGGGTATGCCTGCGAGTGATACCATGAATATTGCCATCAAAGCCGCAAGAGCAGGATGTGTTTTCCCGAGGCCGGAGTAATCAGAAAATTCCATGTTTTCGTCCTGACGCTCAAGTATGGATACGACTATGAAAGCGCCTATCTGCATGAAAATATATGCTGTTATATAAAACACTATGCCGCTCCAGCCGCGCTCGGTGTTTGCTGTGATTCCCATCAGAAGATAACCTGCATGAGCAACAGAAGAATAAGCAAGCATTCTCTTTACATTTTTCTGAACGAGAGCCGTTATATTTCCTATCAGCATAGTGGCTGCCGATATAACCGCAATCATAATCTGAGCGAGCTGCATGCCTTCCTGCACCTGAGTTTCGGCAAGTGACGGTACAACAAGAGCTCGGGCAATAATAATAAAAGCAATCAAGGCGGCGCCTTTTCCCGCGGTGCTCATAAAAGCAGTTACAACAGTCGGCGCGCCTGTGTAAACGTCCGGTGCCCACTGGTGAAAGGGAAAGGCGGCAACTTTAAAACAAAGACCTACAATGAGAAGACCAAGACCAATCAGCAGGTAAACAGGCTGTGCCGTGCCGTTGCTGACGGTCATTGTAATTACAGTTAAATCCAAACTTCCCGCAGCGCCGTAAATCATTGCCATGCCGTAAGCTAAAAAGCCTGTTGCAAAAGCGCCGAGCAGAAAATATTTCAATGCGGCTTCTACGGATTTGATTGCATTTCTGAAATACCCGGAAAGAATATAAAAAGGTATGGACATAAGTTCAATACCTATAAACAGAGTGAGCAGATTACCGGCATGACCGATAAGCATTGTGCCTGTTATGGCAAAAAGCATAAGAGCATAAAACTCGTTGTATTCTTTATATTCTCTTTGTATATAGCTGCGGGAGGCAAAAAGAGTCATAATGCCCGCCAGGCAGAAAATAATATCAAAATACGGGCTGTAGCCGCCGAAATTTATCATTCCCCTCGTGTAGGAATCCGCGAAATTGATGCTGTTTATCCAGCATTCCTGATTTATCAGCACATAAGCCGCCGCGGCTCCAGTTAATATAAGACTGACGATACTCGTCCAGAAAACGAGAGCTTTCTTGTTTTTGAAAAATGCGTCTAACATCAGCACAATTATTGAAAATATGCCGATAATCAGCAGCGGAGACATTAATATTGTTTCACTTCCCATATTCAAATTCCCGTTGTCATATTAAAACGAAAACAAGGTTTATTCTCCTTCATCCTCTAATTGGATCTTTTGGAGTTGATGTATTTCCATTACTTTTTCTGTTATTGCCTTAGTTGATTTTTCCGAATAGCTTAAAAATGTTTTCGGATAGACTCCTATCCAGACAATGAATATTACAATCGGAACAAGCGTGAGCCATTCGCTTGCCGTTAAATCTTTTAAATTCTGATTCTTAGGATTAGTGTTCTGTCCGAACATCACTCTCTGGAACATCCACAGCAGGTAGCAGGCTGCAAAGATAACCCCTGTTGCGGCTAATATTGTGTAAACATAGGAATCAAGCACTGCGGATTTGAAAGCGCCTATAAGAGTTAGGTATTCGCCGACGAAGCCGTTTAAGCCCGGAAGTCCCACCGAAGCGAGCATTGCTATTCCGAAAAACACGGTAAAAGCAGGCATTACGCGGGCAATTCCTCCGAACTCTGATATTTCTCTTGTATGGCGTCTTTCATATATCATGCCGACGACAAGGAAGAGCATCCCTGTTGACAAGCCGTGATTTACCATTTGTATTATGGCTCCTTGTATGCCCTCTTCCGTCATGGAAAAAATACCCAGCACCACGAAACCGAGATGGCTGACCGAAGAATAGGCAACAAGCTTTTTCACGTCTTTCTGCACCATTGCCACAAGCGCTCCGTATATAATGCCTATCACAGACAAAATTGCAAGATATGGAGCAAAAGTGATTGAAGATTCGGGGAAAAGGTCAAGATTGAAGCGGATAAGACCGTAAGTTCCCATTTTCAGGAGGACGCCCGCAAGTATTACCGAACCGGGGGTAGGCGCTTCGGTATGTGCATCGGGCAGCCAAGTGTGCAAAGGAAACAGAGGAACTTTTATGCAGAAAGAAAGCGCAAAAGCTATAAAAAGCCAGTCTTGAACATATGATGCTATCTGCGGCGAAAGTTCTTTGATTAGAAGATAGTTTGAAGTAAAGCCCGCTTCCGTGTGAAGAACTTCAGAGCCTATGTAGATGCCTATCCACACAATGGCAAGAAGCATGAAAAGCGAGCCTACCACAGTAAAAATAAAAAACTTAACCGCCGCATAAACGCGGTTTTTTCCGCCCCATATACCTATTATAAAATACATGGGGATAATCACCAACTCCCAGAAAACATAGAAAAGCAGCAGGTCGAGAGAAACAAAGACGCCTGTCATGGCGAACTGCAAAAGCAGTATCATTATATAATATTCTTTTTCTCGTTTGTTTATGGCGCCCGGAGATGCAAATATTGTGATTGGGGTGAGAAATGTTGTGAGCATCACAAGCAGAATAGAGATGCCGTCCACTCCGATTCGGAAGCCCGCATCGAGAGAGGGTATCCACTCTGCTTCGAATAAAAACTGCACTCCGGCGCTGCTCCGGTCGAATTCAATAAACAGCACAAGCGACGAAGCAAGCGCCGCAAGTGAAAAAATGAACGCTGCGGCTTTTATCGTCCGTGCGTTTTTCCTATTGAAGAATAGCAGCAGCAAAGAGCCTGCCAGCGGTAAAAAAAGTGTTATGAATAAAGCTGCCATCTTATTTTCGTTTTCTTGTCCAACAAATTTTGCCGATTAAACTAAATCTATCTTCATTTTTTTAGTATCCTTCAACGCTAAGCTGTGAGGATGTGTGAAAACTGTCATTCTGAACTTGTTTCAGAATCTCAAGTACTGATTTACGGTGTTTTTCGAGATGCTGAAACAAGCTCAGCATGACATAAATGATCTCTATTTCAATTTTCAACTCACTCAAATAATCATCCTCTTATATGTTTTCACTTATAATGGATGTTTCATCTGTTTATATTTAGCCCCACCCTAACCCTCCCCAAAGGGAGGGAAT
>CAZOBD010000059.1:0-22775 GCA_964577665.1 uncultured Hyphomicrobiales bacterium | reverse complement strand
GTCCGGTGGTGTGAGAGGTCGGTGTGGGAATTTATCCCACACCTCCTACTCGATTAACCTATATTTTTATAGAGTATCATAAGTTTCATCTGCTTATTTTAAGCCCCACCCTAACCCTCCCCAAAGGGAGGGAATTGATACATTTAGCTCCCTCCCCTTGGGGAGGGCCGGGGTGGGGTCTCTTACGTTTTTTTTACATCTCATTCCCAAACTCCGATTTGGGAATGTACTTTTCTTTCAAAACTCTGTTTTGCATTAACTTTAAAATACTCATCCCCTTGTGTGATTTTCCCTTATCATGGTTGTTTCATCACATAATAATTACCATAATTATCAAAAACATTCGTTCCCGGGGAAGAGTGATGGGATGCCTGCTAAATGAGTTACTTCAAAACCGCCTTTTTAAAATATAATTTTCTACCGGCTTTAATTCTTAATAAATATATGCCTTTAGCGGCGTGCTGCGGGATTAGCATTTTGTATGAGTAAGCCGATATTTTATGAGTTTCGATTCCTTTCAATTCATTGCCGAGGGCGTCAAAAAATGTTATTAAGGGATTTTCTAAGCAGTTTATATTAAAAATAACATTCAGATGGTCAGTGCAGGGATTAGGAAAAATCAATATTTCTTGATTTTTGTCAATACTGCCGGGTATGCACTCGGAAAGTGGATTTGCTTCAAAAGCTCCTATGCTCGGAGGATTGTTGAAGAGTTGTCCGTCGAAATCATTTTTTAAGGCAGGTACTTCTATTCCGCCGGCTATAGCCGGAGAGCCTTCTCTTAAATGAAAGTCGCTTTCATCATTCATAAAAAGAGGATCACTAAGATAAATCCCGCCGGTTTCTACGGCGGGCAGGCGGGGCTCCCATGATGTTTCATCTTTATTGTACCAAAGATTATTCTTAAACGTAAAAGTCTCTGGTAGTGTGCCTCCGCCGATGTTTATATCTTCATAGTCGGAAAGAGAGCTTGTAACGTAAAAAATATTATTTGTTACTTCGTTGTTTCCGCAAACCGCTATACCTTCATCCGTGTTTTCCTGTAAAATGCGGAATACCCACTTTTCGGGATAAACTATAGTATTATTGATAACTTTTGAGTCAATAGTGCCTGTAAAAGAAAAGGGAGCCTGACCTCCGAGAAAAATATTGGAATGAACCAAAATGCGTGCGGACTCGAAACCTGCATCCAAAGGTCGAAAAAACTGTGCGCCGGTGCTGCCGCCGATGTTAATCCCTCTGCTGCCGCCGTTTACAAACCTGCTTTGGCGGATAATGATATCACTGCATCCGCCTTTTGCCTGGACAGCGTTAGAGCCCCCGTTAATAAAATAACAATTTTCAATTATGCCCCTGTGGCAGCCTACCATGTCGATCATGCTCCCGCCTGCGGCTCCGTTGAAAAAAGAGCAGTTACTAATTACAAAGTCATTGAGACCTGAAAGCTTCAGCTCATCATTGTTGCCGTTAGCGCCCATCTCCAGCCAGAAGCAGTTATCAATCATGATATGATGAGCAGGGCTGGAGTAATCACCGCCGTCGTCGATATTTATCCCGTTGCCGGTCTGCCCGCGGAACCGGAGGAACATGATGTTCAAATAAGAGGGATTTACCAAATGGATAGCATTAGTGCCGCCGTCAAAAATCACATTAGAGCTTTCGTTTTGCGGGCCTGTTATTGTAATTCGTCTGCCGGGCTCACCCCGCAGGTTGTCGATCAATAAACCGCCGTTGTAAACGCCGTTTAGAATGTAAATTGTATCACCGGGAACAGCATCGTCTGCCGCTTCGGTAAGATTTATGAAATCACCGCCGCTGCCCACGGTTATTATTCTTGCCTCAGCGCCAGTCAAAAAAATAAAATAACAAAACAGTAAAGCAAATATTTTCATAACAAACCCCTAATTTTTTTTAATTCAAGATACGGAAAAGACTAAGATAATAAAAAATTATTAAAATAAACTTTTGGATAATTGGCAGGGTAATTCATTTCCGGAAATTTTGATTTGCGGTTTTTATTATTTACATTGCTTGAAAATAATTTTGATATTTGTTATTTTTTTTGATGAGGTATTTATGAAAAGTTACAGAAAGACGAGGTATTTATGAAAAGCTACAGAAAGGAACTTTGGTTCGAGACAAAATCGCGGCGTGCTTTTATTAATATCACGCCCGATGTAGAAGAAGCGATTGCTGCCAGCGGTGTAAAAGAAGGAATTGTACTGGTTAATGCCATGCACATTACTGCCAGCGTATTCATAAACGATGATGAATCGGGGCTTCATCATGACTATGAAAAGTGGCTGGAAAAACTTGCACCTGAAAAACCTCATTCGCAGTATCGGCATAATACTTTCGAAGACAATGCAGACGCTCACATGAAGCGGCAGATAATGGGCAGGGAGGTCGTATGCGCCATAACGGACGGAAAACTTGACTTCGGCACATGGGAAAGAATATTTTACGGCGAATTCGACGGAAAAAGGCGCAAAAGAGTTCTGATAAAAATAATAGGCGAATGATAATACTGTAGGTAAAAATAATTTTGGTATTTTACTCCTTGCTTTTTATATTTGTAATTCTTGTTTGAAACAATTTGATTTTTGGAGATAGAATCATGGCAAAGAAACAAAGCAGAGTAAAAGTGATACTTGAGTGTACAGAGGCAAAAAAGGAAGGGAAACCGGCTTCGAGGTATTCAACTTTCAAAAACAAACAGAATACACCCGACCGCCTTCAGCTCAAAAAATACAACCCGTTTTTGAGACGCCACACCTTACACAAGGAGATTAAGTAGAGTTTCCTCAAAAATACATTAAACAAAAGAAGAATTCAAACGCAAATTAAAGGAGAATCTGTTTATCACCGATTATGAGTCTGTTTTTTCTTCTTTTTCATGGTTTTTTCGTGTTCGATGCGGATCAGCTCTTCTTCTTCGGGCAAAAGATTTTTCCCCCGCCGGTTCATAACTTTACGGGCAACATCCAGAGCTTTGTCAAGGTGATAAATAGGAGAATTTTTCTTGCCGCCCCATGAAAAAGAATCGATATAATTGGGCATGAACCAGTCGCGGACAATGATTCCGCAGATCCCTGCCGCCGTGCCTGTGGTAAACATGGCATTGATGCTCGATTTGGTGTGATCGCCGCACAAAAGACCGAGGAATATTCTGCCTGTATTGACTTCAAAGTCATCCAGCATTACTTTTATCTCGCCGTAGGTGTTTTTCAGGTCGGAAGTGTTGGTGTCAGCGCCGAGATTAACCCATTCGCAGATGTATGAATGCCCCAGGAAACCGTCGTGCTGCTTGTTGGAAAAGGAGTGTATTATAGAATTTTCAACCTCGCCGCCTACTTTGCAGTATTCTCCGAAAGCAGTGCCTTCATATATCTTTGCACCGGCTTTTATAAGACAGTTTCTGCCGATGTAAAGCGGTCCCTGCAGGTAAGTATTTGCCATAATTTTGGCGTTTTCGTCAATGATTACCGGACCTTCTTCTGCGTCTATGACTGCTCCCGGAGCAATGATTACATTACTGCCGATTTTGATATTTTCCTCTCCGATAAAATGAACCCCGTTTTTTTTCAGATGTGAAAAATCGGCGTAATTATCGAAAAGTGCAAAGTCGTCTCTTATGGCAAAATCATTGTAATCAATAGGATTCCACAGGAACTCAATATCTTTTACCTTGTCTCTGCCGATTTCAATTTTTTCAAAAGCCACGGGAAAATTATTGAGGATGGCAGGAAGATATTCCTTATCGAAATCATTGGGGTTGACCTGCTCTGACGAAGGTATATAAAAAGCAAAGGGTTTCTGAATATTCTCAGAGATACTTTTGAAAAAAATCACTGCCTTTTCACCCTTTTCCTTTTGAAATTCAGCATATTGACTCTCCAGCTCATTCTTTAGCTCAAGCGTAGGAAGAACAGAAGAATTGAAAATCAGCATATTTTCTTTTTTAATATTCTGCTCGGGCTGAGGGTACCTTGCAAGGAACGAAGAGAGATGTTTTTCCCTGCCTTTGAAAATCAGCCTGGCGGCGGGATAAAGCTTAGTAAGTTTTTCAAAAAGCATAAATGCGCCCGTACGCACTTCCCATGAGCAGTGCAAAATTGTAAACGGATACAGATTACCAACGGCAGGCTGCTCAAAGATCAAAATGGAATCGGGTTTCATATTATTCTTTTGATTATGTTATTGAATATAAAATCGAGATTTCTGAAAAATTGGAATATTTGCATAAACTTGTAAATCCTGCGAAGGCTATATCACATGAGTGGTTATTGAAACCTTACTTGAGATTAGCTCCGCTGGTCTCTGATTTGCTCCTGAACCATATCGGATACGGAGTATCAAAAAAGAAAATTTTCAGAAGTTTTTTACTTAACTTCCAGCACTTCCACTTCAAAAATAAGTGTTGCGTTTGCAGGGATTTTGCCTACTGATCTGCTTCCGTAGCCGAGGTCGGGCGGAACTATCAACTGCCGGATACCTCCTACTCTCATGCCCTGAACGCCTTCGTCCCAGCCGGCTATTACGTTTCCTGCGCCGAGTTTGAATGAAAAGGGTTTGCCGCGGTCGCGGGAAGAATCAAATTTTGTACCGTCTTCGAGGGTCCCGACATAGTGAACGAAAACTTCCTGACCTTTTTGCACTTCCTGACCGGCTCCTATCTTTATGTCTCTATACTTAAGACCGGATTCAGTCGTTACGTACTCGCTTTTCTTCTCTTTTTTTGTTTCCTTTGAACTGCTGCATGACACTAATGAAAGAACCACTAATACAGCCAAAATGCAGGTTGATATTTTCATAATAATGCTCCCAAAAAAAATAAAACAAATAAAGTTCTAATTTAAAAATCAAATAAAAGAACTTGTTATTTTTTCTTTTCTGCTTCTTCGCGTTCTTTCTTTGTTTTCAAAACGCCTTTAATGAAGCTGATGAAAAGAGGATGCCCGGTAACTGCTCTCGATTTCAGTTCCGGATGGAACTGTGTTCCTAAAAACCAGGGGTGGTCGGGCAATTCTATTATTTCCACAAGTTTGCGGTCGGGCGAAAGTCCGCTCATTTTCATACCGTTTTCTTCCAGAATAGACCTGTACCGGTTGGAAATCTCATAGCGGTGTCTGTGCCGCTCGGAGATTTCTTCCGATTTGTAAGCTTTTTGTGCCAATGACCCTTTTTCCAATACGGCAGGCCAAGCGCCGAGCCTCATTGTACCGCCCTTGTCTTTAATCTTGCGCTGCTCATCCATTAAATCGACCACTTTAAACCGGGCGTTTTCGTCAAACTCGTGTGAATTGGCATCTTCCAGACTGCATACATTCCTGGCAAACTCAATAACTGCGCATTGCAAGCCGAGGCATATACCGAAAAAAGGAATTTTTTTCTTCCGCAAAAACTCGATGGTATTTATTTTACCCTCTATGCCTCTATGCCCGAAGCCGGGTCCTACCAGCACACCGTCTATTCCTTTTAAGACCTGTTTAACGTTTTCACTTGTTATTTGCTCTGAATTAATAAGCTCGATATTCACCCGTGCATTGTTAACTGAACCGGCATGAATAAAAGCCTCTAATATACTTTTATATGAGTCCTGATACTTTGTATATTTCCCGACAAGACCTACGGTTACCTCATGCCTCGGTTTTTTTATTCTCTGTACGAATTTATTCCATGTTTCTAAATCAGGAGATGATTCGGGAAGATTCATCTTGCGGATGATTATTTCATCTACCTTATTTTTAGCATATAAGATAGGTACTTCATAAATAGTTGTTTCCACGTCGATAGCTTCAATAACAGCTTCCTGCTCTACGTTGCAGAAAAGAGCGATTTTGGACTTTACGTCTTTGCTGAGGCGCTGATTTGTACGGCATAAAAGAATATCGGGACGGATACCGTACTCCATAAGAGCTTTCACGGAGTGCTGTGTAGGCTTCGTTTTAAGCTCACCTGCCGAGCCTATGAAAGGAACAAAGGTAAGGTGAATATTCAGCACATTTTCATGTCCGCGCTCCATTGTCAACTGCCTGTGTGCTTCCAAAAAAGGCAGCGATTCAATATCGCCGACTGTGCCGCCTATCTCTACAAGAACAATGTCAAACTTACCGTCATAGACCGTAACACGGCGCTTTATTTCATCTGTAATATGGGGGATAACCTGAACCGTTTTCCCAAGATAGTGCCCCTGCCTTTCCTTTTTAATAACGGTATAGTACACCTGCCCGGTAGTAGTGTTGTTTTGCTGGTCAAGCGGAGCATCCAAAAAACGCTCGTAATGACCAAGGTCAAGGTCGGTTTCGGCGCCGTCGTCGGTTACATATACTTCTCCGTGCTGAAATGGGTTCATAGTGCCGGGATCAACATTGATGTACGGGTCAAGCTTCATAATGGTGGTTTTGAAGCCGCGGCTTTTGAGCAAAAGACCGAGTGAGGCGCTTGAAATACCTTTGCCCAGCGACGAAAGTACGCCTCCTGTAACAAAAATATACTTTGTGTTTGTTTCTTCTGATATTCCCTGTGTCATATTTTTTAAAAATTTCTAAATGTAATTTTAAATATTTTCCAAAGTTACCGAAATTTCAAAAAATTGCAAAGTTATGACTGTTTTTTTTGAATATATTTTTTAGAATATGTTATAAAAGACATAACTTTCGGGGTAAACACCATAGATTAACTTTAAATGAATTCATCTCTTTAGTTTTACTTTCCGCTTCAAATGTCCAATATCTGGCAGATGTTGGACATCTTCTTCTTCCTTACTGTGCATCCACTCCCATGAGGAGATTAAGGGGTGTGTTCCCCTAACGTGAGATTCCGGCATTCCGCTTAGCACCAACCGGAATGACATCCTTGGGGTTGTCAGATGGACTCCACTTTAAAAGTGGAGTCCATCTACTGAATAACCATATAATATGAAAAGCAAATTCTATTCTTCGATTTTTTCGGCTACGGATTTGCCCTGCATGAAGAGAGCAAGATAATCGCGGCTGCCGGCTTTTGAATCGGTGCCGCTCATGTTGAACCCGCCGAAGGGATGAACGTCAACTACGGCGCCTGTGCATTTGCGGTTGAAATAAAGATTTCCCACGTGGAACTCAGCCGCCGCCCTGTCGAGTTTTTCTCTGTTCTTTGAATAAACAGCGCCTGTAAGTCCGTAAATCGTTCCGTTTGCGATATGCAGAGCATCGTTGAAGTCTCTTGCTTTGATTACTGCCAGCACGGGACCGAAAATTTCTTCCTGTGCAATTCTGTCGCCCGGATTAATGTCTGCAAAAATTGTCGGCTGAATGTAAAAACCTCTAGTGCCTTGTATCTGACCGCCGCCTGTTAGAAGTCTTCCCTCCTTCTTGCCTATTTCGATGTATGCAAGTATTGACTGCTCGGCGCTGACGTTGATAACCGGACCGAGGCGGAAGTTTTCAGCCGGGTCTCCTGCTTTTATTTTTTCTGTTTCGGCTTTTATAAGATCGAGGAACTCGTCGTAAACCTTTTCATCTACGATAGCCCGGGAACAGGCAGAGCATTTTTGTCCTTGGAAGCCGAAAGCCGAAACGATAACACCTTTGGCTGCTTCTTCAAGGTCTGCTTCGGAATCTACAATTATTGCGTCTTTGCCGCCCATTTCTGCTATTACGCGCTTAATCCAGATTTGTCCTTCCGATTTTTTAGCGGCAAGCTCGTTTATTCTCAAGCCGACTTCCATAGAACCCGTAAAAGAAATAAAGCGTGTGAGCGGATGCTCTACCAGATAATCTCCTGCTTCTGCGCCGCTTGCTACAAAAAAGTTCAGCACTCCGTGAGGCAGACCTGCTTCACGCATAATATCCGAAAAAAGTTTTGCCATCATGGGTGCATCAGAAGAAGGCTTCAGTACAACTGTATTACCGGCGGCAATTGCTCCGCTGGAAATACCGACCATAATTGCCCATGGGAAATTCCACGGAGGTATGCAGATGCCCACGCCGAGAGGAATGTAGAAATAACGCAGCTTCTCGCCGGGATAAGGAGTCAGCGGCTGATCCTGACCATAGCGGATGGCTTCCCTTCCGTAAAACTCAAGAAAATCGATGCCTTCGCATGTGTCTGCGTCGGCTTCGGCGTAGTTCTTGCCTGTTTCAAGAATCATCCACGCATTAATTTCATAACGGCGCCTGCGCGCAATCTCCGCGGCTTTAAAGAGAAACTCCGCTCTTTTTTCAGAGGGGACTTTCTTCCATGTTTCAAATGCGTTTGCGGCAGCCTGCACTGCCTGCTCGGCGTGTTCCTGTCCGCCTTTTTGAACACCCTTCTGAAATGTTCCTATTACATCGGAAGGATTGTGCGGATTTATGGAAACGGTTTTCTTTTCTGTAAATATTTCCTGGCCGCCGATAATATTCGGATACTCTTTGCCAAGTTCTTTTTTTATTCCGGCAATTGCTTCTTTCTGCTTGTCGATATGCTCCTGCCTGCTGAAATCAAAAGGCGTCAGATTTTCAAATGGTTTCATATTACACCCGTTCGTTTTGTTTTGAAATATTTGGTTAATTTGTTTAGAACTATTCATTTAGTCAAGAAATACAAACATACAAAAACAAAATCAGATTTCTAATATATTTTTCCAATAAATTTTTTCCCAATGACGATGAATTTTCTCCGTAATTTAAGTTTTTTAACTTACATCTACATCTGCAGAACATCATCCGCTGTTATCGCTCATTCTTAAGAAATGATTTTCTTTGTTTTTTCAATGCAGGCTATTCTTCTATGAAAAAAGTCCATTTTATTATTTTATTAAATATTGAAAACAATCATATACAACAGCAGGGTTCTAACTCACCAAACAGAAATTTTATGGTAAAATGCCTTTGCAAAAGGATACTTCCGCCATTTTCAAATTTTTTTCGATATGATACTTCCCTTATGGGGAGTTCTAAATATTGCTAAACTGTCATTCCTGCGAATGCAGGAATCTATTATATTAAGATAACTTATGAATTAAAATGGATTCCTGCATTCGCAGGAATGACAATTTTTAGAACCCACTTTATATAAGTACTTGTATAATATATTATTTTTAAAATTTTTAAGGGGAAACATTATGAAAGAATTTTTCTATATTACAGCCATATCTATCTGTTTTTTTCTTTGCACCAATCACACATCAGCCGAAGGACCTATGGGAAAAAAGCTCGGTTTTGGATTTACTGCCGGCGACCCCATTGCGCTGAACGCTAAATACTGGGTTACTAAATATAACTCCCTCGATGCTTACGTTGGAACATCTTATTTCGGCGCTGTCCGCCTTGGATTCGACTTCCTCATGCAGTTCGATCCCTTTGGCTCTTCCACTCTTAAGATGTACACAGGGCCCGGAGTTACCATTGCATTTGGAAGAGGCGAAGGCATCTTGTATGGACAAAATGAAGATCGATTTTATTACCGCTCCGACGGCGGCATGGCGACAGCCTTACGCATAATGTTCGGTATCGGATTGTTTCCCCAAAAAACCCCATTTGAAGTCTATCTTGAAGCAGGGCCTTTATTCGGAATCAGCCCCGAATTTGGAATTCATCTCGACGCAGGAATCGGTATCAGATTCTATCCTTTTAGAGAAAAAAACATAAAAAGCCAAGCTCAAGAAGAATAACTACAGCAAAAAGAAAACAAAATGAAAACTGAATTAATCATATCATATTTTTGGTTTTTCCTCATTTATAGCGGGTAAAATATTGGATTCCTATATTAATAGCCCTGCCTTTTAAGGCAGGGGTACTGTAACTTTAAAAGTTATGAGCTTTTGCCAAAAATTTTCTATTACTGTTTTGTAAATAAATTTTATTTGTAAATTATAGGCTTTGATCATTTTAGAAATTAATAGTATTTGGCTGAAGCCTTATTGATTATATTTCTTTAACCCCAACCTAAAGTTCTGACATTACCCCGAATATTTAAAAACAGAATTTTGATTTTTGTCATTATTTAGGAATTTAGTATTTTATAATAAGAGTTAAATATTTGCAAAAAAAGTAATCCTTTAATGGCAAAAATAACTAATAAGCAAAATACAACTTCGGAAACCAGTTTTGCCCGCGACTTAGGGCTTTTCGACGCAACCATGATAGGCGTCGGAGCTATGATAGGCGCGGGAATTTTTGTGCTTACGGGCATTGCCTCAGGTGAAGCAGGTCCCGCTTCAATACTTGCGTTTGCACTAAACGGAGCCGTTACACTTTTAACCGCTTTTGCCTATGCTGAACTTGCATCGGCAGTGCCGAGAGCGGGCGGCGGCTATTCATTTGTGAGAATGGCGTTTCCGGGAGCAACCGGTTTTATTGCAGGGTGGCTGCTTTGGTTTGCATATACGGTAGCCTGCAGTTTGTATGCGCTCGGCTTTGCGGGATATTTCTGGGAATTTTTCCACAAGTACTTCCCCCACATTTCCGAAAGCTTTATGGGATTTATCGGCACGGGAAATTCAAGCATACTCGTTACGCTGATTATCGGGATTTTATTCATCTGGCTGAATGTCCGAGGTGCTGAAGTTACAGGGAAAACCGAAAACATACTCACTCTCTCAAAAATTGCCGTCCTGGGCATTTTTATTTTTTTCGGAATACTCCAGATAACGGAAGAACCCGTCCGCGCGGCAGAAAGTTTCAACCCGTTTTTCCCCCAGGGATTCGGCGGAGTTTTAATTGCAATGGGGCTTACCTTTATTGCCTTCGAAGGATACGATTTGATAGCCACCGTAGCCGAAGAAATCAAAAATCCCGAAAAGAATATACCCCGCGCAACCTTTATTTCCTTAGGGCTGACCGTTTTTATGTACTTGCTGATTCTCTTTGTCTCGCTTGGAGCAATAAATCCCCAGGGAATGCCCGCATGGGAGTTCCTCGGAAAATATCAGGAAACCGCCATAGTCCGCGCCGCCGAGAATTTCATGCCCGCTTTCGGCGTTGCAGTCATTGTTTTCGGCGGTATTCTTTCCACTATGTCCGCGCTGAACGCTACTGTCATGGCGGCATCGCGTGTTGCCTTCTCGATGGGAAGAGATAAATGGCTTCCGGGCAAAATGTCCTTCATTCATCCTAAAAGAAGAACCCCCCAAACGGCTATTGTCGCTACCGGAATCATCCTGCTCGCCACTGCGGCGTTCGTTCCGCTCGAAGCAGTCGGTTCTGCCGCCAGTTTAATCTTTTTAATCACCTTTGCAATGGTTAATCTCTCCGTTATTGTCCTGCGGAGAAAGCATCCCGAAATCCCTCGCAGGTACAAAGTCCCCTTTTACCCCGTTGTACCGGTTTTGGGCTTCCTTTTAAACATCTTTCTCGCCGTTTATCAGTTCAATTTCCAGCCCATAGCCTGGTATATCACCATTGCATGGATTGCTGTCGGTCTGCTTTTGTATTTTGCCGTCTTTGAAAGGCGCGCTGCCGGCTTCTCCCCTCAGGTTATACTCCCCGGAGTGCGTTCTTACGAAACCGAAAAGCAAAAATCCGTCATCGTATCGCTTTATAACCCCGACAACATCATAGATTTACTCGCCGTAGCCGCCGCTGTTGCCGCTAAAAAGAATTTGCGCGTCATTGCCATCACCGTTGTCGATGTTCCAAGGCAAATGCCCATCCACGAAGGCATGCGTTTCGCAAATCATAAGGAACCTTTGCTCAAGGCAGCCCGAAAATACGCCGGCGAAAACCATTTTAAGCTCGCCACAGACCTCGTGATAGCCCACAGCGTCGCAGACGGCATCATTGCAGCTTCAGAAAGACACAACGCAGACACACTTGTCATGGGTTGGAAGGGATATACTAACGCCAGAGACCGTATTTTCGGCGAGATGACCGACAAAATAGTACGGCTTTCGCCCTGTGACCTCATTTTATACAAAATTGCACACGACAGAACCATAAATAAATGCCTTTTTCCCACCGCGGGAGGCCCAAACGCAAAGCTTGCAGCAAATATTTTATCCGCTGTCGCCGACAAAACCGATTTTAACGTTACTCCCGCCTATGTTGTCCCTGTCGGAGCGGATTCTGACGCCCGCAAAAATGCCGCTAACATGATTGAAACCTCCATTGAAGGCTTTGACAAAGAAAAAATAATAGAAAAAAAGATTATTGAATCTGATTCCGTCCCCGCGGGCATCGCCAAAACTGCTAAAGAATACGATATCATCGTAATTGGCGCCGCCAAAGAGCCTCTTTTCCGCAAGATGCTCTTCGGTGAAATCCCTGAAAAAACAGCCCGCTTCTCTCCCACTTCCGTTTTAATGGTTAAAAAATACGAGGGCGCCGTCAAATCCATTTTTAAGAAAATTATGGGATAAAAGAAGCGCCCCGAAAAAGTATTTGAACGAATTAATTCCTTTAATAAACGAATTTCTAAGGCAGATAAACGTATCAAAATTAAGGCTTACCCTTTTGAAAATATATTATTTGAAACTTCCAAAAAGAATGAAACAATTATTATATTTAAATAACACAAGGAATGATCTATTGAATAAAATAAATATTTACATATATTTGTGAAAGTCATTCCTGTCGAAAGCGAAGCGCAATTAAGGAACCTTACCGATTAAGAATACACAGTTTAATTTCCTCCTAAGAGAAAATATTTATCAAAATAATTCCACAGATAAGTATAAAATGATAATAATATTTAAAATAGAAGAGTAAATAGACAAAATAAACATCCATAATACAATAAAAGACCCAAGAAGATGATTACTTAAAAAAAAGAAGAAACCTTCTGAAGGCTTAAAACTTACGGAAGATACAAATTCAGTAAACAAATAAAATAAATTAATACAAGCAAAACAAATTAAAATTAAAGAAAAGCAGATTAAATATATATCAAAACGTATTTCTAATCTTTCGAAGCATCTTCTAAGCTCTACAAAGCATCTTCTAAGCTCTACAAAGCATCTTCTAAGCTCTACAAAGCATCTTTTAAGCTCTACAAAGCATCTTTTAAGCTCTCCGTAAATATTATATAGAGTTTCAAACCATTTATTATAATATTTAATTCGTTTATCTTTAATATTAATACATTCTAATTAAATTTCTAAGTATTAATATTAAATATTATTTCTTTAATATATAAATTAATACTGTTCAAAATAAAATATAATTAATACAAAATAAATAACAATGCCGACAATTATACTTACAACACCTACAAATATTTTATTAATGCTTACAAATACACATTCAAAGCCTTCAAATATACTTTCAATACCTTCATATATACTATCAACACATTCAAATACACTTTCAAAGCCTTCAAATACATTTTCAAAGCCTTCAAATACACTTTCAAAGCCTTCAAATACATTTTCAAAGCCTTCAAATATAGTATTAATGCACTTATTAGTACATAAAATATGCTTAGCGGATGATTTTATTTAATCATAAATAATATTCAGACGGGAAGAAAAAGATTCGATAAGATTATGGGGAATATTAAGCCATCACTGGAAAATATTTATAAGCCTTTTTTATATAGGAATTTAATCATTTCTATTAAAAATTATGACAGCAGCAATAAAAACCTCTTATTTTAAGATTTCTCCGGTTTCATAACTCCAAAAAAGGAGGTCAAGTTCGTCTATGCTTATGTTAATCTGAGCGGAAAACTCAGCAAAAAGCTTTTCAATTTCAAGATATTTCTTTTTAGTCAGGTATTTTGGCACTTCGTTGATAACCGCACATAATTTAAGGTGCTTAAGGATGTGTCTGTCTAAAATAGCGAGCCCTTCAAAGCCGATATTCCTCAAAAAATGGGAGCTTTCCTTCATTCCGACGCCTTTCAAATCCGCTGCAATCCGGTTTCTTTTCTCATCGGCAGACACAGCGGACTTTAAAACATTCATAATTTCAGGAAAAATCTGCTTAGCTTCCATAAGCCTTTTGGCTTTTTGATTATGAAAACGTATATAATGGCTTGGAGTGCGTAAAATATCGGCTGGATTGAAGTTATTATTAATAAAATCGGCGTCCTCGAGCCTTTTCTGGACCTTCAAAGCGTTAGCCGCCTTGGACTGGGGAGTGCAAATGCAGTAACAAAGCTCATAAAAGTACTTATTTTCAGGTACATTTTTAAAATCAGACAGCCTGAGACGGGCAGCCCCCTTTAAAATCTGGTATTTCTCAGCAAGAAATGCGGGAAATTGAGGTTCGTTCATCTTAGTAGAATAAAAAAGTCCGGCATTTTATGTATGCCGGACATCTTTTGAAAAATCAATAAATTAAGCAATGGTAACATCTTCGCAAAGATATACATCCTGAATGGCATTAAGCAGTTTGATGCCCTCTTCCATGGGTCTCTGGAAGGCTTTTCGCCCGGAAATCAAGCCGGTGCCTCCTGCGCGTTTGTTAATAACCGCCGTCTGGACAGCCGCACCGAAATCATTCTTGCCGGAAGCTCCTCCGCTGTTTATTAATCCTGCCCGCCCCATGTAACAGTTAGCTGCCTGATAGCGGCAAAGGTCAATGGGATGGTCGCTGGAGAGTTCGGTGTACATTTTTTCGTCATATTTGGCGTATTTTTCGTTTTCGTTCATTACTTTGAAGCCGCCGTTGTTTGTAGGAAGCTTTTGCTTGATGATATCGGCTTCAATAGTAACGCCCATGTGGTTTGCCTGGCCTGTTAAATCAGCAGAGGTATGGTAATCTTCGTCTTTTTTGAAGGCATTGTTTCTCAGGTAGCACCAAAGTATGGTTCCCATGCCGAGTTCGTGAGCATAAGCGAAAGCATCTGAGATTTCTTCAATCTGGCGGGTGCTTTCGGGCGAGCCGTAATAAATGGTGGCGCCGACGGCAGCGGCTCCCATGTCGTAAGCCTGGTCAATTGTGCCCCAAAGTGTTTGGTCGTAGTAGTTAGGATAGCTCATAAGTTCGTTGTGGTTAATTTTCACAACGAAAGGAATTTTATGAGCGTACTTGCGGGAGACCATCCCGAGGACGCCGAATGTGGAAGCAACAGCATTACAGCCTCCCTCAATTGCAAGTTTTACGATGTTCTCTGGGTCGAAATAAGCAGGGTTTTTCGCAAAGCTGGCGCCGCCGGTGTGCTCAATGCCTTGGTCAACAGGCAGTATCGAAACATAACCCGTTCCTGCGAGCCTGCCGTGCCGGAATATCCACTCGAGACTTCCCAGAACGCGGTTGTTTCTGTCTGACATTGAATAAACCCTGTCCACGAAATCCGGTCCCGGCAGGGAAAGCATTTCTTTGGAGATTTTAGGATCGTTGAAGTTCAGCAGATAATCTGCCTGATCGCCTAAAAGTTCCTGAATTTTGTTTATCATTTTTCCTCCCTTAAATTAGTTTACGAATATTTTTTTCAAAACACTTATATACAAAAATAAAATAATTTGACGAAATATATAGTTTAGTAAGTTGATTTTTGAAAAATATTTTATATAAACTCAAAAATTGTGGTAATCTAATAAGAAATCTTGAAATATAATAATTCTGTCATTTATGCAGGGCTTTCTAAAATAAAGCCGGTATGTTATCAATTCATAAAAGACCATGAAAAAGACAGGCGGAAATTAGCGTCGAGGCCGGGATAAACCGGTACGAAATAGTACCCCCGGCTTAAAACATTCTGATATGCCGCTTTGACGTAAGCATTCCCGAGACGGGCGCGTGCAAAAACTTCCAATCCGTTAAAAGTGAGGCTGCTCCTGTAAGGATATTCAATATAAGCCCGTGTCTGCGGGATAAATCTCATTCCCTGTTTTTCGCCCAGGGCAAAGATTTTCATTCCCAGGCGGAGTATGCTTCTTCCGAAGATTAAGCGGTAATATGCAGTACCCCCCGCGTAAAAGAGAGGATAGCGGTTTTCTTCTTCTCCCGAGGCAAAACTTTTATATGTCTGTGCAAAAAAACTTAAGCCTATCCTGCCTAATAAAAATGTATTTATTTTCAGATGCGCCCCGTAGATTTCACGGCTTTCTCCGTTTTCGGAAATAGTATTTATAATTTTTCCTTCTTCATTTTGAAGAGTATCGCTTTCTATCGGTGAATCAATTTTTCTTGCAAATGCGCCTAAAGTTATATCAGTTTCATCCCTGTTCCATACAATTTCTGTCAGCGCTAAAAGGTGTTTTTCTTTGCTCAACTCAAATCCTTCCATGGCAGATGGGAGCCTTTCCGAACGCGACAGGTCTATTAAAAGGTCAAAATCAGAAATTCTAAAAATACCTTTGGCACCTGCCGAAAGCGCGGTGAAACCTTTGAAACGGCTGATTCTAAACCCGCCTGAAAAAATTATATCATCGAAAATATCAAGCGTACCATGTCCGAAAGCTGCTATTTTCATATCATCCGCCCCGCCGGAGTAATAGCTTTTTTCAAGAGCATAATGAGCAATATCTCCGCCGGTGCGCAGAGTGAAAAAGCTTAATATTTCCTGCTCATAATTCAACGAAAAGCCGTAAGTCCTTGACAGATGCTCAAGGTAGCCGAAAGTATCAGAGCCGCCGGTGTAAAGCACTTCAGGGCGGTTCTTGCTCCATGTGTTATATGAAAAATATGCAGAGCCGCTGACTGCCGAAGATGAATCTTCGGCCAGAAGAAGACTTGCAGAAAGAGTAATGTCATGTCCCCACACTCTTTCGCTGAGGGCATCATAGTATGGTTCTGCGGCAATGTTGTCGTATATATCCGTTGAAGCATCTGCATCTATGCCTCCGTTCAGTCCCAATCCGTGATTGGTAAAATTTTCCGACAGGGATATACTCATCATATCGGAGGGGTTCCAGCGAAGTCCCGTCCTAAGATTCCATCCGTCCAGATAAAAATTTTCAAATCTTCCGTCTCCTGCCTGACGGCGTATTCCCAGATTGAAATTCCAGTCTTTTGCAAAGTTCTGGGCAAAGATAATATCAGCTGAGATAAAATCATATCCTGCCTGCGAGTACCAAAGTTTTGTGTAGGGATATTTAGTGTTGAAGCGCATTTCCTGCAAATTGATAAAGGCAGAAGAAGCATTGTCGGAAAAAACGACGGCGTCGGAACCGGTGTAAATTTCAATATTTTCATAAGCTTCAGTTTGAAGCTGTGCCGGATTAAGCGTTCCGTAAAGTAAATCATCCATCGGTCTGCCGTTGTAGCGAAAAGATATATCCGCAGGCATTCCCCCAAACAAGGAAAAATGATTATAATGTCCGTAATAGCCCAGATTAAGAGGATATGCGGGCAGTTCTTCGGCTATAATATCGGGAAAACCGCTGTAATCTTTGAAAAGTAGATCTTCTTTCGCAATTTTTTTATAGGGTTTATGTTTTATTAAAAAAAATGCTCCGTGCTCTTGCAGAGGATTATTCGGAATTGTATCTGCCGGAGCGGTAAAAGTAGATGATTCTTCTTTTTGCAAAAGACTGTCGGCAAGCATTTCCTCGAATTTTTCTTTCAGTATCAGGCTGTCAGTTTCTTCGGTCAGTTCTTTTGATTCTATAAGTTTTTCCTGAGCGTAGAGATGCAGTGCAAAAAAGCTGGTGCCCGTTATTAAGACAGCAGCGATAAAAAGACTTGCCAATACTTTATGTTTTATTTCAATGGGCAGTTGTCTCATCAGTTATTTCTTTTACTTTCCGCTTCAGATGTCCAACATCTTTTTCATCTGTTTATTTTAAGCCCCACCCTAACCCTCCCCACAGGGAGAGAATTCAATGATCTTGCTCCCTCCCCTTGGGGAGGGCCGGGGTGGGGTCTCTTACGGTTTTTCATTTACATTACGTTTTTTTACATCTCATTCCCAAACTCCGATTTGGGAATGTACTTTTCTTTCAAAACTCTGTTTTGTATTAACTTTAAAATAAACATCCCCTTGGGTGTTTTGCCAGATCATGAACGTTTCATCTGTTTATATTTGATCCCTCCCCAACCCTCCCTTACACGTAAGGGAGGGAGCAGCCCCCTTATTTATAAAGGGGCTGTGGGATCTCTTCTTTCCGTTTCATCTTTTTATTTTTTTTCTTCTCAGATACCGGGCGCTTTCAAAATGTCTGACATCTCACTTAAATATGATAGTAACTATAATGCTATTTATATTGTTCTAATACCGCATTGTAGTAATCATACTCAAAGCTGTACCAGGATCCCGTAGCGGCGTCAACTACGACAGGTAACAAGCCGAAAATAACATCCAGTATCACCCATCCGGCACCAACACTGTTCGTTAAAATAATAGACCGCTCCTCATAACCTTCTTTTTTGAAGGAAACATTGTAAGTTTCCGTGGCGTCTAGGCGAATCTGCAAAGGCGTTTCTCCGGCAAGCTGACCGTTAATATAAACTTTAGCTTTTGTCGGTGAAGATGAGAAATCTACTGTTTCGTTTTTTCCTTTGAAAATAGCGGCACAACTGTTTAAAATTAAAGCAGCTATAAGGAATAAGGCTGCAACCGAAAAAAATCTTTTTAGATAAATCATTTTAAGAATCCTATAAAGTAAGAAAACTGATTTATCTTAAATATAATCAATTTTAATGTTAACGAAAAATTTGCAATAGCGTGAAAAGTTCTTTTGAATAATACATTATATATTTTCTGCTTCGATATTAGTTTCCGTTGAACAAAGACCTGTTTTCTCCGCCTTCTTTTGCATCATCGGGCAGTTTGTTTTCAATCATGATTTCGCTGTCAGTTTCTTCGAGATGAGAAACGGTGGTAATGTCGGCAATGGAATCGTCATTATCGAGGCGGATAAGTTTTACGCCCTGAGTGTTTCTGCCGATAGTTCTAATGTCTTTTACCTGCTGGCGTATAAGGACTCCCTTATGTGTCATAACCACAAGATCTTCGCTGTCGGTTGCTGAAAGCATACGGACAACTTTACCTGTTTTCTTAGTGATGTTCATCGAAATTACACCTTTGGCGCCGCGCTTTGTCAGCCGGAAATCCTCATATTTAGTTCGCTTGCCGTAGCCGTTTTCGCCGACAACGATAATTTGCTGGTCCGGACGCTTAATGACAACCATGGAAACAACTATATCGTCCGGTGCGAGTGAAATACCTATAACGCCGGTAGCTGTTCTGCCAATGGGTCTTACACCGCTCTCTCTGAAGCGGCATGCCATCCCGTTTCTTGTTCCTAAGATAACGTCGCATTTACCGTCGGTCAGCATTACTTTTATCAGGCGGTCGTCATCATTGAGGTTTAATGCGATAATGCCTGTCTGGCGGATGTTAGCATATTTGCTGAGGTCAGTTTTCTTTACTATGCCCTGCTCGGTAGCCATAAGCAGGTACCAGCCTTCTTCAAATTCTTTAATGGGCATATAAGCAGTAACGTTTTCGTCTTTTTCTTTTTGAATGATATTGGCAAGGGAGCGTCCTTTTGAGTTGCGGCTGCCTTCGGGCAGATCGTACACTTTTATTCTGTAACATCTGCCTTTATCCGTGAAAAAGAGCAGGTTGTGGTGGGTAGATGCCTGAAAAACATGCTCTATGAAGTCTTCATCATGAGTGCCGGCGCCGCTTGCGCCTCTTCCGCCTTTTAGCTGGCGGCGGTAATTTGTAACAGGGGTTCTTTTTATGAAGCCTTTGTATGTTATGGTAACTATTACCTCTTCGTCTGCTATCATGTCTTCCACTGAAAATTCTCTTGAATCGTGGATGATTTCCGTTCTGCGCTCATCGCCGTATTTATTTTTTATCTCTGCCAGCTCTTCTGAAATAATATTAATCTGGAGTTCTTTGCTGGCAAGTATGGCTCTTAGCTGTTCGATAGTTTTGATTATTTCTTTATATTCTTCCTGTATTTTTTCTCTTTCCAGACCTGTCAGCCGCTGAAGTCTCATGTCTAAGATAGCTTTTACCTGAATTTCGGTAAGCTCGAAGCGGGACTGCAGAGCCTGCGAGGCATCGGCGGGACTTTTCGATTGTTTTATCAGCTGTATTACTTCGTCTATATTGTCCAGAGCAATGATAAATCCTTCTAAAATATGAGCTCTTTTTTCGGCGGCGTCGAGGTCAAATTTTGTTCTGCGGATGATAACTTCGTTTCTGTGTTTGATGAAATGTTTAATAAGGTCGCGCAGAGTGAGAACAACGGGAGCGCCGTCCACGAGAGCGAGCATATTAGCGCCGAAAGTTACCTGCATCTGTGTGTGCTTGTAAAGATTGTTGAGAACTACCGAAGGTATAGCTTCACGCTTAAGCTCAATAACAACTCTGATGCCGTCGCGGTCTGATTCGTCGCGTACGTCGGAAATGTCCTCAAGCACTTTTGCCTTAACAAGGTCAGCCATTTTTTCGATAAGGTTGGCTTTGTTTACTTGATAGGGCAGTTCCGTAACTATAATGGATTCTTTGCCGTGCTTGCTTTCTTCTATAATTGCTTTGGCTCGGAGGATTATTCTGCCTTTTCCTGTTGTGAAAGCTTCTTTAACACCTTCATAACCGTAAATAATGCCTCCCGTCGGGAAATCCGGTGCAGGTATATACTGCATTAGTTCTTCAGATGTAATTTCTGTATTATTCAGGTAAGCCTGCACACCGTTAATTATCTCAGTTAGATTGTGAGGGGGGATGTTAGTTGCCATACCTACGGCAATGCCGCTGGCTCCGTTTATAAGCAGATTTGGGAGAACCGCAGGAAGCACCGACGGCTCCTCCATCGATTCGTCAAAATTGGGGACAAAATCGACTGTGTTTTTATCGATGTCCCGAAGCATTTCAACGGCAAGAGGGGCAAGCCGCGTTTCCGTGTACCGCATAGCCGCAGGCGAGTCTCCGTCAACAGAGCCGTAGTTTCCCTGCCCGTCTACCAGCGGGTAGCGAAGCGACCATGGCTGTGCCATACGCACCATTGAATCGTAAACTGCGGAATCGCCGTGAGGATGATACTTACCGAGAACATCACCGACTATTCTCGCTGATTTTTTATGAGGGCGGTTGGGCTGCACACCCAGCTCAGACATGCCGTAAAGGATTCTTCTGTGAACCGGTTTTAATCCGTCGCGTACGTCAGGCAGTGCGCGGGATACAATAACCGACATGGAGTAATCGAGATACGAATTCTGCATCTCTTCTTCTAATATCGTAGGAATAATCTGTTCGCTTGAAAATACTGCCATTCTTTAAAGTCTTTAAATTAATAATCAAACACTAATAAACTTACAAAATTAAGCATTTCAAGCGAGAAATAAAAGCTATATTTCTCCTTTCGGAAGAGTGAAAGAAAACCTTGAGCCTTTACCGTACTCACTTTCGGCAATAATCTCACCGCCCTGCCTGCTTATAAACTCTTTGCATAAAATAAGCCCCAGCCCCGAACCTCTGCGGATAACGGTTCTGTCCCGCAGATAGCTTCCGTCTATGGAAAAAATATCGTCAAGATACTTGGGCTTGATGCCGATGCCTGTATCTTCTATGTTTATTCTGTGAAAACCTTTTAAATCCTCTATTTTTATATCAAGTTTTCCATGTTTTTTATTGTACTTAATGGCATTGGAAAGCAGATTGGATATTATCGAAGAGAGCATATTGGGGTCGGCAATAACGATATAATCGGAGGGAACGAAAACTTGTATGTCAAGTAGTTTTTCTTGGGCATTGAGCCTCAGAAGGGATAGTTTATCGTTGATAAGGTCTCTGAGGTTTATTTTTTCTTTTTTAACGGGCATGGTGCCGAGCTGGCTTTTCGACCAGTCGAGCAAATTGCTGAGCAGCCGCAGCAGCCTGTTTGATGCCTCGAAAAGTGATTTTGCAATATCACCCATTTCGTCTATGGTCAGTTCGTTGAAATTTTTTGAAAGGGTTTCCGCCAGTCCCATAAAGCCGATGAAAGGATTTTTCAGGTCGTGGGCTATTATCGAAAAAAATCTGTCTTTTCTTATATTAAGGTCTTCCAGATCGCGGAAAGCTTTTTCCCTGTCGTGTATGTCTATGCTGACAGCTCCCAGCAGGGGTTTTTTCCCGAGACGTTCAATAAGGAACTTCCTCGTTTCAAAAAGTCTTCGTTCGCCGGATTTCAAAGGGATAACTTCTTTTACTACCTTTGGCCCTTTTTCTAAAACAGAACGGTCGTCTTCTAAGATTTGTGCGGCTATATCGGCAGGAAGGTAGTCTTTGGCATTTTTACCTATCCAAGACCTTGCTCCGAAAAGAGCCTCCATATAATCGTTGCAGTAAAGAAATGTGCTGTTGTGGTCTTTTATGAAAGCCGAGGCATTCAAATTGTTCATAAATACTTTGAATTTCTCTTCGGATTCTTTTAATTCAGTTATATCAACTGCTATAACGAGCACTCCCGGCTCGCCGAAATCATTGAAAGGAATTTTTAGGGTTTGCAGCCAGTGTACTCTGCCCTGCTTGTCGGTGTAAGTTTCTTCGGGGATGAATTTTGTTCTTCCCGATTCTATCACTTCGCGGTCGTCTGCAAGCATCTGCTTCATCTCGCTTTCGTCGGCTGCCAGGTCGGAATGTCTTTTGCCTGCGAGCTTTTCGGGACTCATCGAAAAGCTTTCAGCCACGGATTTGTTTGCAAGCAAAAAACGGCTGTCAAGATTCTTTACATGAATATGATGGGGTATTGCGTCGATAACTTTCTTAAATGACTCTAGTTTAGCTTTTGCTTCATTCAGTTCCTTTTCTTTAGATTCAAGAGCCTCTTTTGTTCGTGCAAGTTCTTTTCTCAGAGCCTCGGTATCTTCAAAAAGCTGCTTATTGGTTTTTTTTACTTCATTCATTCCATATCCGTTATCTTTTGATGTTTCATCTGTATATTTTAAGCCCCACCCTAACCCTCCCCAAAGGGAGGGTATTCA
>CAZOBD010000058.1:0-22809 GCA_964577665.1 uncultured Hyphomicrobiales bacterium | reverse complement strand
GGGGCTTAAAATAAACAGATGAAACAGCCATGATTAAGGAAATCACTCAAGGGGATTATTATTTTAAAACTATGCGTCGTCATTGCGAGCAACGCGAAGCAATCTCTAAAAATATACTGATGGCTGGAGATTGCTTCATCGCTTCGCTCTTCGCAATGACGAAACAGGATGAAAAAGATGTCCGACACCTTCAAAGTGCCTGACATCTGAAAATTAAATATTCTCACCTCTCAAAAGGGGGGATAATTCGCTTGATAGCGCATCAAGTACGGAATGACAAAATTTGTATTTTTTAAGTTAAAAGAATAACGGCAGGAAAAATGAAGAAACAAAGAGTGAAAAAAGCGCCTAAAGCTTATGATAACAAGAAATTTATCCACAGCGCCGCCGGCAGGGAAATACGGCTTCTTGCTGAGTACCGACATCCGGCTACACAGTTTAAGCGTCAGTCCGTTTCCGGTACAATTATCTTTTTCGGTTCGGCTCGCTCGCAGCCGCAGGATGTTTTCGACAAAAAGCTGTACGACATGTATGACAAGAAAAGCAAAGCTCCTAAAGAAAAGAAACGCGAATGGGACGAAAGGATTGAAAAATATAAACTGAAAGGATCCTCTTCAGGACACTATCAGGATGCAATGGAGCTTGCCCGGCTTCTTTCCGAGTGGTTCAAGCAGTTTCCCAAAAAGCATCAGTACCGCATTTGCACTGGAGGAGGTCCCGGCATTATGGAGGCAGCCAACAGGGGCGCATTCGTTGCTGATATGCCCTCCGTCGGATTGAACATCAGCCTGCCCTTTGAACAAGACCCGAACCAGTACATTACACCGGACCTGAATTTCGAATTTCACTACTTTTTCATGCGGAAATTCTGGTTTATATATCTTGCAAAGGCTTTGGTTTGCTTTCCCGGCGGTTTCGGAACAATGGATGAGCTTTTTGAAAGCCTGACGCTGATACAAACTCAAAAGCTGCACAAGCCTCTGCCTATTTTGCTCTACTCCAGTCTTTTCTGGAAAAATCTGATTAATTTCGATTATTTCGTCGAAATCGGCATGATAAGTCCAGAAGATCTTGATTTGTTTTCCTATGCCGATACTCCTAATGAAGCTTTTGAAATAATCACCAAACAGCTTGTTGATACTTATGAACTTGATAAATTTTTAAAGAAATAGTATATGAATTATTCTATGAGGTGCGCCATGACTAAAACAAGGCTTACATTGATTTTACTACTTTTTCCATTCTTGGCTTATGCCGGAGAGCTGAAACTTTCTCCGGAAAAACCGACCAGACAGGACGAAATAAAGCTTACCTATTACATTGACAGCGGTGAAGATAAACCGGACAGCCTGCGGGCTTATGTTTATCATTTTTCGAAAGAGGAATCCCTGCCTGAGGCTTCCGAAACGGTGCTTTATGCCGATAAAATTCCCGGTTTTTACACCGGCAGTTACTCTGTCCCGGACGATGCGGTGTTCGGGCTGGTAAAATTCAGGATTAATGGTCATTTCGACGACAATTTCGGTAATTATTGGGGCTTTATAGTTTTAGACACGGCGGGTACACCTTTGCAGTTTGCAAATCTGAGGTCTGCGCTTTCTTTGATGGGTAATATGCCCGGCAACTGCCGCCGCAATGTAATTTTTACCGAAGCGCTTGAATATCTGGAACAGGAAAACAAGCTCTACCCGGGAAATATTCAGGCTGAGATAGGATATATTTCGTTAAAATTTGACTTGAAGAAAATATCCCGGGATGATTTTTTAAAAGAGCTTGAAGCCGTTGTCGAAAAAGTGGAAAGACTCGACAATGAAAGCGAAACACTGGCATATACACGCGCCCTTAAGGCATTGAATCAAAATGACAAAGCAGAAACAATAGAGTACAAGGTAATCAGGCAGTATCCAAAGGGCAAACTTGCAGAGGAGTATTATATATCAGAGCTTTCTAAAGCACGTTCCCTGCGGCAATTTTCCGAAGCAGCCGAAGATTATCTGAAAAAGTTTCCTAAAAGCGAAAACCGCGAAAAACTTTTTTCGGCGCTGGTTTCCGGTTATCTGCAGGTATCAAAACTGCAGGAGCTTAACGACAAACTCGGCAATATGGGCGATGTGCCTTCCATTGCTTACAGCCAGATTGCCAATGCCGTTTTACAGGATAAGGAACTTCTGCCCAAAGCAAGTAAAGAACAGCGTGAAGAACTCGCGCTTAAAGCCGTTGAACTCGCCATTGAACAGGAAATAAAATATCCGGATATCTATAAACCTAAATACCTTACAAAATCTGAATGGGAAGAGGAAAGGCGGATTATTTTGGGAAATCTGCACGAGCAAAAGGGATGGATACTTCAGGAAACAGGCAGTAAAGACAAGGCTCTGGCAAGCTTCCTCGAATCTCTGGATCTTACCGAAGACGCTGCGCCGAGCAGCCTTTACGAAAGCCTGATTGAAACTTTAAAAGCTCTGGGCAATGATTCCCTGGCTTATATCTATGCAAATGATGCTATCGTAAAATCAAAAAGTTCCGAAAAAATAGAGAACATTCACAGTGAACTTTTCCTGAAAAAAGGCGGCAAAGATGAGGATTATATTTCCTATCTGGACAGCCTGAAAAAACTCGCAAAAGAAAAGCGCCTCGAAGATTTGAAATATGAACTTGTTGAAATTCCTAACATTGACGGCGTGATAAAGAGCATAGACGGAAAAATTCTCAACCTGCGCGATTTATCCGGTAAAATAACCGTTATTTCTTTTTGGGCAACATGGTGCGGGCCCTGCCAGAGCTTCCTTCCCGCTTTCAATTATCTGAAGAATGCCTATTCCGATAATAAAAACATCGAGTTCATTGCCCTGGATGTATGGGAAAAAGAAGACGACGATGAAGACACTCTTGAAGAATTTCTGGACGAATATGAAAGTGAAATGCCCGTTTACATGGACGAATACGGCATAATTCCCAAGCAGGCGGGCGTAACCGGGCTGCCCGTAACTATTTTCATAGATGAAAACCGCGAAATAAGATTTTTCCGCGAAGGATTTTCCGGAGATAATGTTTACATTCAGGATGCCAAGGATATGATAGATTTTTTAAAGGAAAAATAAATCTTATTTTTCCGCCCAGGCATCTTCAAACCCGCGCATCTGCTTCCGCCAGTAAAAGACAAGATCACGCAGCGCCCAAAACTCAACTTTGTCTGCCATCTTGTCTTCTATTTTTTCGATTATCCACCTCATATTATCTACATTGTGAATATCCTTTATATGCCCGATGGCAATGACCGGAAAGCTGATGTCAGTTTCTTTGAAACGGGCTAATGCCGGGTCTTCAAATATTTCCTCGAGCATACTGACGAAAGTGGTGGCCGGCAGATCATCATAATTCAATGGAATATGCCTTTCGGAGAAAATGGCGTTCTTTATCCATGAAAGATTTTTTTTCTCATTTTTCTTGTAAAAACGCTGTGATGAAGGATAGCGTTCTTCTTTTATGCGCTTTCTCTCCTTTTGCCACTCTATTTCCTCATTGGCGGGTGCTGCGTCAAATTTTGTTTTGTAATAAAGTTCAGGGGTGAATCTCTTCATCACTTGCGAGTCCACCACTTTTTTTGTATAAACGGGGAACTCCAGAATGGCTTTTGGATCGCCGGAAGGGTGCGTAATCTCTTTGAAATCCGCCCGCCAGGGAAGTATGTTTGAATAGGCTTTGCGGAAATCGTAAAATCCTTCGCTGTAAGTGCCCGGCACAACGGATGTATCCGCAGCCATACCTATCTGCTTCAGAGCCGACACTATCTGCTCAGAAGGCTGGATGCAGAAGCCTCCGGTTCGGAAAGCAACGCATTTGTATTTGTTGTAAACAGGCTTGAGCATATTCTCCAAATATCTTTTGCCCTTGCCTAGCACTTTTTTAATAGTCTTTTCATCGAGAGAAGAAAGAGACCAGTTGTCCATATTCATCTGCCACCTGCCGTCTTCGAAGGAGCATTTCAGCCACTGCGGGTGGAAGTGGAGCTGCACGTCGGAGCGCTGACGCACGGCATCGCGCAGGAGGTTCTCCCAAGCGTAAACAATCTCCCGCGCCCACTTCTCTTTTTTGCCGAGTTCGCGGTGGGCAAACTGCTGTCCAATCTCAGCCATAATAGTAATTTTCTTTCGGTGCTCCTTTAGCAGCCTGAGCATCTCGCGCATCGGGTCGTGCTGCACCTCGAAAAAATCGCCCGAGCCGTCTCCGAAAAGCTCCCAGTCGTTCGTAATCGCTAATCCAAGCTTCATGATTAATGTCCTGTTTTGTAAAATTTCTTTGAATAAATCGTTATACCGTCCTGCGCCAATTCAAGCATCTTGTCAAAAAGTTTTTTGGCGTCTGCTATGAAAAAATTTGTTTTAAATTCTTTTATGTCTTTACAAATATAATCAGGAATATACTTTTTCATATAATCCGGCAGTGAAAATCCCATTTTTTTCATATCATGAGCATAAGTATCCACTATAACTTCTTTTTTGTTGTAATCTATACATTTAGCATGAAAAAGTTCAGGATGGTAAGGCTCCACGGGAAAATCTTCCTTCATATAATCATCAACTGCATGAACCATTGAAAGATACGTTGTCTTCACCCCGATACCTGCGACCTTTGCATTCAATTCTGTTATTTTGTAATAAGGGCTGCAAGTATCATAGCAAAAAGGTGAATTCTGATGGTCTTTTGTTAATTCATTTGCATATTTACCTATAGCAGCAACTGATTTAGTAGGATGAAGGCTCCTGACAGCGCCTTTTTTCCTGCGGGCGAACTCATTTAAAAGACCTGTGTATGCCGGTGTTTTCCTGACATTGAATATTTTTCGGCTTTTTAAAAATTCAAAAGAAGGGATGTCATTATAAGTCGGAAAAACAATCGTCCCTTCGGTCCCGGTAATATTTTGTAAAATGCTTAAAATATTATAAAAAGGAAAATCTAGGTTTATCCTATCTAGGGAACTGTGAACAAAAACTATATCTCCTTTTGTTATACCAAGAGTTTCAATCAAGATTTTCTCAAAATCTCTTTCGCTGAGTGCCGGTAAAGCGGCAGTTTTTTTCTTAATCAAGTCCTGTTTAGTCTCTGCAGCTTTTTGCTTAATGCTCTTTGGTAAAACTTTTTTTGCAATTTCTTTTATCATTTGTTCTGTCTTTTCTTCTTAAATCTTTCGGTATAAAACGGCTCCATTGTAAATCGAATTTTAACCGGTACTTTAAATGCTTCCAGTCTCCTTGAGCAGTATTTTTTAATTCTTTTCTTTAGTTCTTTTTTGTCAAGTTCTTTTTTTACTGGAAAGACATCCGCACATACGATATTTCCCATTATCTGGTTTGTTTCTCCATAAACTTTGCAGTCGCTGACATCATCAATTTCCATAATAGTGTTTTCAACTTCGGAAGGATAAACCTTTTCGCCTCCAACGTTAATAATTTCGGTTTTTCTGCCGAGAATTCTGTAATACTCTCCGTCGGTTTCGACTTCATCGCCGGTGATAAACCAACCGTCTTCTGTAAAGGGACTTTTTTCATTGAGATAACCGATCATAGCCGAATCTGCTTTGATTTGAAGGATACCATCAACAATTCTTGTTTCATAACCCTCTCCGCCTATTTTAACCCAAGGTGAATCAGTGCTTTTTGACTTTGACCTTAAAGTGCCCACTTCTGTAGTACCGAATTTTTGAAGAAGATTCACATCAGGAAAAATTTCGGTAATTTTCTTCAAAGTATAATCAGGTATCGGCTCGGTACCATAGGTAATATATTTGAGTGATGATAAATCGAATTTTTTATACTGCTCGCTTAATAAAAGTAAATTTAAAAAAGTAGGCGTAACGGGCAAAACTTCTACTCTGTGCCTTTCGATTAACCTGCAAATCTCTCTGGGCATTCTGCTTTCAGTTAGAACAATAGTGCTTGTATTTGATAATGAATAAAAAAGAGTGTCTATTCCGCCGATATGGTCATAGAGCATAAATGCAAGCGTTGTATAATCTTTTCTCTGCTTTTTGTATTTCTGCAAAAGTTTTGTAAAATCATGCAAAACTCCTTTACTTTTTCCGGCTGTACCCGATGAAAATAATATTAATCCGGGCTTTTGTTCTTTTTTTAGTTGTTCAAATAACGGATTGTAGTGGTTTCTTTGAAATGGGGTGATGTTAAAATTTCCGTCATTGGCAACTTTAAATTCAAAATCAGGTTCAGCAATTAGGTAATATTCTTCTTTTTTATTTTGAAGGGACGGTGGAAAAGGAACCGATATAAAACCTAATTCAATTAAAGCGAGCAAAAGAGATACTGAATAAGGAGTATATGAAGAATCAATAATTACATTTGACCCGACTGGTAATCTGTTTTCATAAATAATATCTTTCCATCCGGCAATATCATCCATGAGGCGGTTGTAACTATACGACTCGCCAAAGTATATAAAAGCGGTTTTTTCTTTGTTTACTAAAAATCTTTCTTTTAAAAAATCTATGTACATCACACACCGCCCAGAAAAATTACTTGTCCTGTAATGAAATCGCTTTCCGGTTTAATGAAAAAGTCTATTGCATTGGAAACATCGCTGAACTGCCCTATTCTTTTTATTGCCTGCCTGCCTATAAGCGCATCCATTTTTTCTTTGGGCACAGATTTTATCAAATCAGTTTCTATAGGAGTAGGTCCAACGGCATTTACCGTTATTCCATTTTCAGCCAATTCTCTTGAAAATACATGAGTAAGACTTTCAACGGCTGCCTTTGATGATGCGTAAGCCGCTTCACCTTCTAATTTAAGCGGTGTTGCTACCGTTGCAAAATTAACAATTCTGCTTGTTTTGCTTTTTATCATTAATTTAGCCGCTTCCCTGCAAAAAAGGAAAGTACCGAATACATTCGTATTATAAATCTTAGTAATTGTTTTCAAGGGAGTTAGAAGAATATGGTTCATTGAGGCAATACCGGCGTTATTTATCAAAACGTCAAGCCTGCCGTGATTTTTCCTGACAGATGCAAACATTTCTTTTACTTTTTTTTCATCTGATACATCCAGGCAAAAATGCTTGTATTTTTCGTTGGAAAAATCCGTATCTCCGCGGCTGCAGCCGTAAACGAAATATCCTTTATCGATATAATATTCAGTTAGATATTTTCCGATGCCTTTTCGGGTGCCGGTGATAATCATCACTTTTTCAGAATCATTCATTTTCTTCCCTGATTACTTTTTCGATATAATCCGTCAACGCTTCTACTGATCTGAACGGACTGTTTTTCATAGACATAGCTTTTTCATCAGCTATGGTAATAGTAATATCATGTTTTTCTTCCAATACATCCTCTATTGCCACAATCATATTTACAAGTCCAAGTGAATCAAGTTTACCTTCCCTGCCGAAAAGAATTTCTTCCGGTTTTTTTTCTAATTGTCTTTTTTTAGGAAGATTTTGGTTGATTTCATCAATAACTTCATAAATTATTTTTCTAATCTCGTCTTTTTTCATCTTTTTTTTCCGAAAATTCCAAAAATATATTTGCAAAATAATAAAATATTAGTAAATTGTCTAAACGGTTATTAAAATGTTTAATTTGATTATGCCATAAGAAACTTATTTATATTTTCAGAGGTGCTGCCATGAAAAAAATCATTTATTTTATACTATACTTTTTAGCCTCTTCAAACTTATTATTTTCCCAAATATCCAATGATTTTGTATTTATTCCATCCGGTGAATATACTATTGGAAATATTCCGAATAACAGCGTTAAGCATACAGATGAAGACCCTGTTCATAAGGTATTATTAACAAATGGTTTTCAAATTTCCAAATTTGAAGTAACCAATAAGCAATGGCTTGAAATAATGGGATATCTCCCCTCCAAATCTTTTCATGAAGATAACCTCCCTGTTACAGGTATCAACTGGTACGACGCAATTGATTTCTGTAATAAACTATCTGACTTGCACGGTTTTGAAAGGTGTTATAAAAAACAAAATGATAAAGTAGTATGGGATACACTTGCAAATGGTTTTCGGCTGCCTACAAATGCTGAATGGGAAATTGCCTGCCGTGCCGGTACTAATACCGATTATTATACCGGGAATTTGATCTATAAGGGCGGTTGTAATCCTGTTGATCCAAGCTATGACAAAGCAGGCTGGTATTGCGGTAATTCAAGTAACAAACCTCACCTGGTCGGTAAAAAAACTCCTAATTCTTATGGTATATACGATATGCACGGCAATGCCTGGGAATGGGTTTGGGATTCTTATGATATGTATTACTATGACCAGTTTAGCAGTAAAAAAGCTGTTAATCCAAAAGGTCCCGGCTGGAGTGATTATAAAGCAATAAGAAGCGGATCATTTCGCGACATATCAAACTACGGCCGTTCTTCAGATAGGAACAATGTACATGCTTCAACTTCTTACAATAACACAGGCTTACGTTTAGTGTTAGGCGGGTGCGACGAAACAGCATTCGATTATCCCGATTTTACCGATGCCGAAGGTATAAAGCTGGTCGGGTCGGCGGCGGTGAACGCCGATAAAGCTGTGCAGCTTACTCCCAGCGCAAACTGGGAGCGCGGCGCCCTATGGCTCAGCGAAGGAGTGCCTGTCAGAAACGGATTTTCAACTGAGTTTGCCTTTCGCTTCAACGACGGTTTCGATGATGAAATAGCAGACAGCTCGGCTCCCGGCGCCGACGGCATTGCTTTCGTTATCCGCGGTCCCGGCTCGGGCGAGTTAGGCAAACCAGGCTTGGGCATCGGCTACGAAGGCATCTACAACTGTTTGGTGGTGGAATATGACACTTACCACAACCAAGAGGATGAAGAACCGCCCATGAAAAACGGAGATGATATACTCGGACTGAATCCTGTGAATGACCCGAACGGCAATCATATTGCAATACTAAGCCGCGGCAGGGACTACATACTGCCCTTCCACAACGAAAATACACAACTTGCCGCTTCCGACAGCATCCCGGAAATAAAAATAGACGGCACGGTGTATTACTCAAAAATTGATTATAACGTTATTCCCAATACAATGCGCGTTTTCCTCGACACTACAAGAAATTTTTCCGAGCCTGTGCTCACCGCCGAAAATCTTGTGCTTCACGAAAAAATAGAGCTTTGGGGCGGCATATCAGCTATTCTCGGTTTTACCTCTGCAACGGGAGATTCCCGCGAAAAACACGAGATTTTAAGCTGGTCTTCATGCCCGCACCCGGAAAGTACGGTTGTTTCGGTTGATGAAAACAAAAATGCCCCATCTGAAAAGAATGAGCAGCTTATTATATATCCCAATCCTTCACAAAACAAAGTTTTCATCGAGCTTAGAAATCCACTGATTAATAATTCGAGAATTGAGATATTTAATTCGCTGGGAATGAAAGTATATGAAGCGGCGCCGAAACCGGTTCCCGCTTCTGTTTGCTTAACAGAATGGGATGCCTCCGGATTTGAAAGCGGAATTTATTACATACGCATCATTTCAGGAGACAGAGTTTTTTCCGGTAAGGTCATATTAGTAAAATAAAGCACTCTTATTTTAACCGGAGGTCCGGCATCGGGCAAATGCCGAAGAGCTTTTTCGACTTTGACACGTAAATAACATAAGTCAATGATAAATAAAAACCACAGGAAGCAGGCTTTTGCACCGCTTATTGCTGATTCGCGTGTCAAAGTCAATAAAAAATAGCTTTCCGAGTATTTATAACCCGGAAAGCCTGAAAAGATAAAAACAACTCATGTAGTGAGAATCTACTTCATAAGCGCTTCTATATCATCCGCTTCTATGGGAATGTTTTTCATCAAATCGCGAGGCTCATCTTCTGTAACGAGTATGTCGTTTTCTATGCGTATGCCGATGCCCTCGTCAAGGATATAGAGACCGGGTTCGCATGAAAAGACCATACCCGGTTTCAGTTCTTCCTGCTTGAAACCGACGTCGTGTACGTCAAGCCCCATAAAGTGCGAAGTGCCGTGCATGAAATATTTATCGCGCAGTTTTTTGTTCGGATCCTGATTTTTCACGTCTTCCTCGGTAAAGAGACCCAGCCCTATCATTTCTTTTTCCATAAGTTCCTGCACTTTTGCGTGGTATTTGTCAATTGTAGTACCGGGGCGAAGCATTTTTACAGCTTCTTTCATTGTTCTGAGAACTGCATTGTAGCAGTCCTTCTGACGTTCTGTGAATTTTCCGTTTACGGGTATGGTGCGGCTCAGGTCGCCGGCATAGTTGGCATATTCCGCTCCGAAATCCATAAGAAGCAGGTCGCCGTCTTTGCACTGCTTGTTGTTTTCAATGTAATGCAGCACGCAGGCGCTTGCTCCCGAAGCAATTATGGGGTAGTAAGCATGTCCGTTAGCTCTGTTGCGGATGAACTCACGGGTAATTTCAGCCTCTATTTCGTATTCCATAACGCCGGGCTTTACAAAATCGAGCACACGGCGGAAAGCTTTTTCGGTGATGTCGCAGGCATGCTGCATAAGCTCGACTTCCTGCGGCATTTTTATGGTGCGGAGCAAACGCATTATAGGTGCGCTGCGTCTGTACTGATGCAGGGGAAAACGTTTTTTCATCCATTCGATAAAACGAAGATCACCGTACTGCACCTCTGAAGCAAATCGGATATTTTCGTTAGTGTTAAGATATACGGCTCCGCAGTTTGCCATCAGATCAATCAAAATACTCTCAAATTTATCCAGCCATTCCACATGTTCTATACCCGAGGTTTCCGCTGCTTCTTCTTTTGTATATTTTTTCCCGTACCAGATGGCTATTTCTTCGCTTGTTTCCTCGGTAAAGAGGATTTCCTTCATGTTTTCCCGGTTTGAATCGGGATACATAACCAAAATGGATTTTGCCTGATCTATTCCCGTAAGGTAAAACATATCCGAATTCTGCCTGAAAGGAAAAAATTGGTCGCCGTTGCGGGGCATGTCGTCATTAGAAGTAAATATAGCCACGGAGTTCTGCTCCATGTGCCCGGCAAAGCGTTTCCTGTTTTCTATGAAAAGATTATTGTCGATGGGATCGTATTTCATGAGTGTCCTTTCCTAAAAAAATTAGTAAAAAAATAAATTCTTTATGCAAAACCGCTATTGCTAAAATATCATTATTTCTTTATTTTATCAAGAAATATCAAAATTACAGCCGATATTAATTCCTTCTGATTTTTTACATGAAACGTTACACTACATGTGCTCTATTTCATCTTCTAGTTTCTGCCGGGCATACATTTCATAATATAACCCTTCCTTCAAAATCAACTCTTCATGGGTGCCTCTTTCCGCAATTCTTCCTTTATCCAAAACATATATTTTATCACAGTTCTGGACCGTATTGATGCGGTGTGATATTATTATAGTAGTGCGGTTTTTCATAAACTCACTAAGATTGGCAAGGATTTTTTCTTCAGTCTGAGCATCCACTGCAGAAAGAGCATCGTCGAGAATAAGGATTGCGGGCTCTTTAGCGACTGCCCTTGCAAGTGCAAGCCTTTGTTTCTGTCCGCCGGAAAGTGAAATGCCCCGCTCTCCGAGGACTGTTTCATAGCCGTCGGGAAATTTTTCAATTTCTTCATCCAAACATGCCGTTTCAGCGGCTTTTCGGATTTCATCAAGGTCTGCATCTGCCTTGCCGAAAGCAATATTTTCTTTAATAGTTGTTGAAAAAAGGAACTGATCCTGAGGCACAACCGCAATCTTTCTTCTCAGGTCGCGTCCCGGTATGTCATTAATATCTCTTCCGTCAATCAAAATTCTCCCCTGTGCAGGATCAAAAAGTCTGGGCAGAAGATTTACTATGGAAGATTTTCCGCTGCCGACTGCACCGACAAATCCGGCAGATTCGCCTGCTTTCAATGAAAAATCAATATTCTTCAGCACGGGTTTGCTTTCCTCGCCGTAGCTGAGAGAAACATTTTCATATTTCACATTTCCCTTAATTTCAATATCTTCCATTCCTTCATCAGTTTCACCAGGGCTTATGTTCATCTCATCAAAAATTTTACCGAGGCGTGCCATGGAAGCTGATGCCCTTTGAATAACGTTTGTAATCCATCCGATAGCGGCAACAGGCCAAATTAGCAGATTTATATAAATAAAGAACTGGGTCAATTCGCCGAGTGTAGCTGTTCCCTGCATAACTTGCCATCCCCCGTAACCTAATACAATCATCTGGGCAGCTCCGACCAGCACCATCAGGGCGGGCATCATTGACGCCTGCACTTTTGCAAGGCGAAGGTTTTTTCTGTAATAATCTTTGCTAAGGTCTTTAAAAATACTGTTTTCATAATTCTCTCTGATGTAGGCTCTTACAACACGAACTCCCGAGAAACTTTCCTGCGACCGGGCGCTTATCTCCGCAAACTGTTCCTGCACGGCTTTGAAACTTTTGTGAATTTCCTTTCCGAGCTTGTAAACCAGAAAAGTAATTACAGGCAGGGGACTTAATGCAAGAAGTGTAAGAAAAGGATTAATATCAAGCATGAAAAATAATGCAAATATAAAGGTTGTTACCGAATTAGCCGTGTACATTATCGCCGGTCCGAGGAAATCTCTTGCAGCGGTAATATCATTTGTAGCATAAGCCATAAGCGTACCGGTGGGATTTTCATGAAAAAAATTCATCGGACGGCTCTGCACGGCATAAAGAAAATCGCTGCGGAGATCATACTCAATCATCCGCGATGCAATAATAATGGTTTTTCTCGTAAGGTACATAAAAATGCCGCTTCCTGCAGTCAGGGCAATAATTAACACAATCTGAGCAAGCACGTCTTCCTGTTCGAAACCGACTTCTTTTATAAGATCAATAGTGTTTCCGACAACCCGGGGTACGAGAGTTGCGCAGATATTTGCTATTGTAACAAATAGAAAACCTATTAAAATACGTGTACGATACCTTTGTATATACGGCAGAAGCCTTTTTAAATCTTTCATGTGTTTATTTTTACTTTCCCTTTCAGATGTCGGACATCTTTTTTACATCTCATTCCCAAACTCCGATTTGGGAATGTACTTTTCTTTCAAAACTCTGTTTTGCATTAACTCTAAAATAATCATTCCTTTATGTGTTTTCCAAAACCATGGATGTTATATCTGTTTATTTTTACTTTCCCTTTCAGATGTCGGACATCTTTTTCTTCCATATTGCATATTCATCCTATGACTTAAAGTTATCGGATGAATATTTAGTACGTTTTTAAAATGATAAAATTTTAGGACAGGTTAAAAAGATGATTTATCCTTTTTGAGAAATAAAATGTTTTAATTACCTTTGTAGGAAGTCTAATGAACAGAAAAGAGCATTTTGGCTGAAAAACCGCTCATAGAAAGACTGCAGGGTGTTTTCGGAGCATCGCGGCAGGAAGTAATTGCCGCGGCTGTTATTTTATTCGGTTTGATACTTGGCACCATAGTTAAAATTTTCGGCGGAGGAGGGGAATACCATCCTTCAGCAGATGAAATATACGCATCACTCGACAGCATTGCGGAAATCCAGAAAACATCATACATCGGCACCGACATTCACGGAAATCCTATAGGCTCTCTCGCAGCGGGTGACACTCTCACAGATAAAGAACAAATGTTCCCCGAAGCCCGTAAAAAAGAGCTTCCCGGCAGCATTATCAACATAAACACTGCATCACGCTCCGGCCTGATGAAACTGCCCGGAGTCGGCGAGGCAACTGCTAATAAAATAATTGAGTACCGGAGCAAAAATCATTTTAAAAGCATTGAAGATATTATCAAAGTGAAAGGCATAGGTGAAAAAAAGTTCGAAAAAATGCGTCCGTATATCACTGTAGGAGAAGCCATTAACGCAGCTTCGACTGAAAGAATAAACACTGATGATAATAAAAGAAAAAAAACTAAGCAGGAAAATGCGAATAAAAGCACATCAAAAAAAATCAATATAAATACAGCAGCAAAAGCCGAGCTGGAAAAACTGCCGGGCATAGGTCCTGCCACCGCACAAAAAATAATCGACTACCGCAGAAGCGCTCTTTTTCTCAGCCCTGCCGACATCAAAAAAGTTAAGGGAATAGGACCGAAAAAGTATGAAAAAATCGCTCCTTTCATTGTCGTTAAATGAAAATTTCCGATATTGCATTTTTTACTTTAACAGATTGAATTAAAAAAAAATAAAAGGCAGACTGATATGAAAAAGACTATTTTTCACGAGATGCATCTGAAACACAATGCTAAAATGGTAAGTTTTGCGGGTTATGAAATGCCCATACAGTATTCAGGCGGGATTATTCACGAGCACAAGATTGTCCGCGAAAAAGTCGGTATGTTCGACGTTTCTCACATGGGCGAGTTTATCATCAAAGGAAAAGACGCTCTGTCTTATGTGCAGAAAATAGCTGTCAACGATGCTTCCAAGCTTATTCCCGGAAAGGCTCAGTACTCGGCAATGTGCTACCGCGGCGGCGGCATAGTCGATGATTTGCTTGTTTACTGCCTCGATAACAGCTACATGCTGGTGGTGAACGGCGCCAACATAGATAAGGATTTCAAATGGTGCGAGGAAAACACCGAAGGTTATGACGTGGAACTCATCAATGCAACAGACGAAACACACCTGCTCGCCATTCAAGGTCCCGAAAGCCTTAACACACTGCAAAAGCTGACCGATGTAATTATGAAAGACATTCCGTTTTATAATTACACAAAAGGAAAGCTGGCAGGTATAGACATGATAATTTCCAGAACGGGATATACCGGCGAGCTTGGCTTCGAGCTTTATTTCCACGGCAGCCAAAGCGGCGCCGAACACGTCTGGCAGGAGATCATAAAAGCAGGCGGTGAATTCGGTCTGGAGCCGGTCGGACTGGGAGCCAGGGATACCCTCCGTCTTGAAAAAGGCTTCTGCCTCTACGGAAACGACATCGACGAAACAACCAATCCCATTGAAGCCGGCTTGGGATGGATAACTAAGGTTGACAAAGGAGATTTTAACGGAAAAGACGTAATCAAAAAAGTAAAAGAAGAAAAGCCGAAACGGCGGCTCGCTGCTTTCATAATGGAAGGCGAAAAGTTCATACCACGCAAAGGATACAAAATTTCAATTGACGGCGAAGAAATCGGACACGTTACAAGCGGAAATATTTCACCCGTTTTGAACAAACCCATTGGTATGGGCTATGTAGGCTGGGACTTTAAAGCCCCCGGAACAAAAATAAACATAGAAGCACGCGGCAAGCAGTTTCCCGCAGAAATCGTAAAACTGCCTTTCGTCAGTTGAAACAGCTATGATAAGGGAAAACACATAAGGGGATGATTATTTTTAGGTAGATTTGACATATATTGAAGAAAAAAAACGTAATGTAAATGAAAAACCGTAAGAGACCCCACCCCAGCCCTCCCCAAGGGGAGGGAGCAAGATCATTGATTTCCCTCCCTTTGGGGAGGGTTAGGGTGGGGCTTTAAATAAACAGATGAAACATAGATGATTTTGGAAAACACCCAAGGGAGTGATTATTTGAGAGTTAATGCAAAACAGAGTTTTGAAAGAAAAGCACATTCCCAAAACGGAGTTTGGGAATGAGATGCGAAATAACATCATTTAGTTAAAGTTGCTAAACGAGCAACATAATTAAAGGTAGAAATATATGATTTAATTATTGTAAATATTTAACTATTAACATGCCTAGATTAGGCAGTCATGAAGATTAACCTTGAATATTTTCATTAGTACACCTAATCTTATGTTCTAGAGTATTTAGAATAAATATTTTACAAAAATTACCTTATGAATCAATATTGATTTGATGTTGTTAAATTTGTTACTTACTTGATTAATAAACAACTTGGAGATAAGATGTGATGAATATTAAAGAAACTGCCCTTGAATGGTTAGACGCAAATGTGAAAAATGATGAATGGCCTGAAGATGACTGGACCTCGTTAAGTGATGAATATGATATGAATATTTATATTGATGATGATGGAAAAAAACGGGCAACTGTATTCCCTATTATCAATGGCGAAACTAATTTAGAAACATTCATTGAAATCAAATAACGTCATGCCTGATAATAAACATAAACACTATGAAATATTGAATCTCATAGGCTATGGACTTGCAAAGTTTGATAGAAGCTTTATTCAAGGGTTTGGCTTTACAACTAAAAATGCATTCTATAATCATATTGTGCAATTAGGAATAGCAGAAACAGTTGGTACAGTAAAGAACCGACAGGATTTATTTGACCCTTTTTTCGAGAATAACAGAAAAGGATGGTGGCAAAAAGGCGAAACCTATAAGCATCGAAAAGTGTTTATTGATTCTCTGTTTGGTGGTCTAGATTCAACGGAGTATGTTGCTATTGTCAGAATGTATATTGAAGAAAAATTAGGGTTAGATAGAACAACAGAGATAGAGGAACCCATTAAGCCGATTTTAAGAACAAAATTCAAACAGTTGCAACTCACAGGAAAAGAAGCTGAATTATTTTTCATAGAAAATTATCAAAGTATTTCTTGTTTTGACTGTGGACTAATTGAAGATGCGAGATTATTTGGCGATGGATATGATTTTCAAATCCAAGTGTTAGAGCGTTTTTATCTCGCAGAAATAAAAGGTGTACGTTTACCTGTGGGAAGTATAAGAATGACGAAGAATGAGTTTTTAAAAGCTCAAGAATTTCAACAAGACTATGGTTTAATTGTCGTCAGTAACCTTGAGGATATTCCTAAAATGACAGCTATTTTTGACCCTGTATATACGTTAGATTTGATGAAGGAAGAAAGGAATCATCTACAGATTCATTATCTCTCACAAGCAATCCATTGGTAAGACAAAGGAGGAAACAGTATGATTATACAAGCTGATTATGAACAACTAATAGGAGAAGTTAAAGAACGAAATAAATTCTATAACGCTATTGTTGATATAAAAGAACATGCTATTTCATGTTGCCAGAATAACAAGATTTCTCCTGAATCGAAAAAACAATTTGAACGGATTACAAGCATATGTGACCAAGCATTAGAAAATGTTATATAACTCATCTAAAAGACAGATTTGTAGAAATAGATATTCTCGAACAATCCAACTGCACCTGGCTTTTTGCCCTCGTGGCAAAGCTATCAAAGTGTCCTTTGTTAAGATTTTGTGGTCATTCCGGCTGGAGCGAAACGGAATGCCGGAATCTTACGTTACAGGAACACACCCCTTTATCCTCTCTTGGGGAGTGGATGCACAGTATGGAAGAAAAAGATGTCCAACATCTGTCAGATGTTGGACATCTGAAGCAGAAATGAAAAATAAACAGACGAAGCGTTATACAAAACTTATATAACGGCTTCCATCTAACTGACGAGACCCTCTTTTTTTTATGGAATAATATGACCACAGACTGTAAATACACCCCCGAAATGAAATTCTCAGGCATGTTCCTTGATTTTATCGACGGAAATAATTTTTTTCGGGAAAGATTTCCTTTGAATGAACCTCTCTTTATTAATAAGGAAGAACTTGAAAAAATTTCTGGAAGGAATACAAAACGAAGAAAAATCGCTGATATAATTGAAACAGGTTTCGGCACAATGAATCTTTCCGAAAAACAAAAAATCAGTCTGGAGCTTTTTTCAAAACCAAACAGCCTTGCAGTTATAACAGGACAGCAGGCCGGATTTCTGGGAGGACCCGTTTACTCGGCACTGAAGCTTCAAACAGCAGTTTCACTTTCAGAAAAACTGAATAAAAATTATAAGCATTTTCATTTCATACCAATATTCTGGATAGAAGATAACGACCACGACAACTACGAGGCTTCCTACATTAATATTTTCAATGAGAACTACGAGCCTGTTTCTGTGAACTGCGCTCCGGGCAGCCATAAGGAAGACATAAGGACTGTTTCATCGAGGTCTTTCGCCAGAGAAATACACACTGTATTGGATGATATTGAAAATATTATTCCGTCTTCTATTTACAAAAAGGACTTATTGGTATCTCTCAGGCAGATTTACGCACACGGAAAAAAATGGGCTGATACTTTCGCTGAATTTATGCAGATGCTTTTTTCTGATACGGGTATTCTATTCTGTAAAGCATCTCTTTTAAGAGAGGAAGGCATGTTCAGTGAAATAATTGAAAAAGAATTGCTCGCCCCGGGAAAAACCGAAGGTATTATTGATCAGGCTAATGCAGTTTTGGAGAAAAACGGCTTTCATATACAGGCAAAATCAAGAGCCTTGAACCTGTTTTATGTAGAAGATGATAACCGCATTAAAATTGAACAGGATAACAACGGTAAAAATTCTTTTTTCCTGAAGAACAAGAAAGCATCAATTGATGAGATAAGAAAGCTGTTCAAAAAACATCCCGAAAATTTCTCGCCGAATGTTATGCTCCGTCCTATCTGCCAGGATGATATTTTCCCCTCTGCAGCTTATATCGGGGGCCCCTCTGAAATTGCTTATCTGGCACAGCTTAAGGAAGTATATGAAAATTTCAATGTCCCCCAGCCGGCGCAGATAAACCGCATATCGGCAACTTTTCTGGATGACAAAACAAGCAGATTTTTGAACAAAGAAGATTTAAAGCCCGATTTTTTCTTCCGCGAGCAAAAAATGATTGAAAAATACGTTAAGGAAAGATATTTGAGCGAAAAAGACAGGGTTCGATTTAATAAGTCCCTTTTAAATATAAATAAAGAGTTCGAGGATATTTCTGCTTATGCAGGAGAGACAGACAAAAACCTGATAAAAAGCGCGGAAGCCGCCAATAAAAAAGTAATCCGGCAGCTTTTAGTTTTAAAAGAGAAAGTAAGCCGCCGCCGCAAGAAGAAAGATTCACTTCTTCATAGAAAATACATTAGAGCCTCAAATCTTATTTTTCCTTTAAATGCTCTCCAAGAGCGTGTTTACTCCCCTGTTAATTTTATAAATATCTGCGGTTTTGACGGATTTAAAAGAGCAATTTCCGGGTTAAATTCGGATATGACAGACAGACATCTCTTTGTTAAAATATGAGAAAACCGAAAACATCCATTTTTTGATTTTTCAGTTTTACTTTTGTAAATTGTGTGTAAGATTTTACACACTTTTTCGTTTTTTAACGTAAAGAACAGTAATTCTTTGTGAAATCGTTTTAGTTAAATTGCTTTTAATGAAAGAATAACTTAATTATGCCGGTTGCAATAGCATTTGGATTTATGATAGGTTTCGTATTGGCAATGCCTCCGGGACCAGTTGCAATTACAGCCATTAAGATGTCATTGGACAAAGGTTCCCGGCATGCTATCTTGGTCGGTCTCGGCACGGGTCTCCTTGATTTTTTATATTGCACTGCCGCTATTTTTGCTACCTCGGCAGTTGTTGACTTTCTAGTTGATTTTGCAGATAAAAACCCCCTGCCAATACTGATTTTTCAGTTGGGAGTGATCGCCGGGATTGTAACTTTCGGGATAATACAAATAAAAAGCAAGAAACGAAAAAAATCAGGTAGAATACCCAAACCCAAAAAGGGAATTGCAAAGCTGCTGGAAGACTTCTCGCACAAAGGACCTTTTCTTCTCGGAGTGGCAGTAGCCATTGCAAACATGGCTAATCCTACATTTATCCCCTCGCTTGCGGTTATGACCACCTGGGCGCAGAGCCTGAAAATATTTGAAGTAGGCTTCTGGTCTAATGTATTTTTTTCCCTCGGATTCGGACTCGGCAATTTCGGCTGGATATATGTTCTGTCGCGTGTTATAGTGCATTATAAGTCAAGAATGTCGGAAGACCTTATTAACAAAATACATAAATTTGCAGGCATTTCTCTTATTACGGTCGGGACACTGCTCGGCTACAGAGTGGTTACTTTCACCCCTTGGTCCGATATTTTGAGGATAGCCGCTGCTTTCTAATTTAGCTAATATATGGACCGTGGAAAACTCAATAAAGCGGCATATCTATCCTTTGGTTCTTTCAAAGAAGACCCGGCTTTTATGAGCGGGGAAGAAAGAAGGATGTATTTTGAAAATCAGCCCTTACTCAAAACTTGTAATTCATAACGCTGCAGCGGTATCCTCCTCGCCATGGAGAAAGACACTACAAATCATTATTACTCACTATTTCAATAATTTAGGTTCTTCATTTTTACTGACTGCATATTTTTGTGATAGAACCAAAAATGTTGGATTAATGACCTCGGAAGCCGGGAAATAAAATTTTCCATGAATACAATAATGGCAGAAAATAATAAATATTTTTATATGTAAGTGTCAATTACCTTCTACGGCATATTTTTTTTTAAATTTATCCGCAAGGGTAGTAAGCAGTTCTTCTGCATCCTCTTCGGCAACGTCTATGATGGATGCATCTGCAAAGCCAGATGTAGCGGCTGTGTCGATGTTCAGCGAGGCAAGACCGAGCCTCCGCTGGAAAAAATTGGCAATCATATTGAGAGTTTGTATTTTTTCGATGGGTATGAAGGAAATCTTCTGATAGATAAAACCCTGTTTTATAACGACGTAGTCATCCATTAGGGCATAACCGCGATACTGATAGCGGAGCAGCGCCGCAAGATATAGAAGTGGAGTCAGAATCAGCAGCCAAAGGAGAGCGGGCAGAACAAAGTAAGCTGCAGCCGTAAATGGTATTACAAGCATCATGTATCTGAAAACGGCGCGGCGTATGGTTTTCTTTGAGACTTTTTCGAAATGCCCGGGCATATCATATTCTTTTATATCTTTTATAAGCGAAACTACCCGCTCATATTTTGCAAGGGGGAGTGCCGATTCTGCACCGCCGCCGGATTTGCCTATACCTGCCGTCTGAAGATCAAGAGAGTAAAGCTTGAGCTTTCTGGTAATTATATTAGATTTCAGCACGATTGACTGCAGCTTTTTCAGAGGGATTATTCCCTTTCGCTTGCCGAGCAGTCCGTATTCCGAATGCAGTTTGCTGTCTTCATAGCTCAGGGTAAAACCGTAATATTGGTTTATGGTAAGCGCGATGTCAGCCAGCCACGAAATGAACATCGCAATGAGAATGCCGAGTATTATGTAGGAGATAATTGTAAAAGCATCCGCCTCGAAAATGTTTTTTATCTGTTCGGTCTGTTCTAAAAAAAACGATTCAGGGCTGACGGCGAAGTACTGATAGAGCGTAAAAGCCGCAACCAGCACAAGGGGTCTGAAGCGAAGCATTCCGTAAACGGCAAGCTCCCGCAGGCTCATTTTAAAAATTATGCCCTGCTTCTTTTTCTTCTTTATCGGAGGAGCGCCTTCAGCTTCTTCTGATGCTGCGGTTTCTTCTTCGTCATCCTCTTCTTCTCCTTCCAGTTCTTTCTGGTAAGAGCGGATAATACCGCGAATATCTTCGGCGTCTTCCCGGGAAACATACTCAAGCACTCCCTCGCTCATTATATCTCCGGCAGTTTCGGCTTTTACGCGGGCTATCCCTAAAAGTCTCTGCAGAAAGTTCTGCTGTATTTCAATGTTTTGTATTCGCTCTAAAGGGATGTTCCTCTGCTTTTTTGATATGATACCCTGACGAATAATAAGCTCTTTCGGTGAAATCCAGAAATGAAAATAATACCAGCTCAAAATAAGCATAGGAAGCACCAAAAGCCCGTATAAAACAGCCAGTCCAATATAAAACAGTTCGCTTGTGTCTTTATTAACAAAAATAAAATAAATAGGTATTGCCATGCCGGGAATGCTCGTAATTCCGCGGTAAATCAGAGTTGTCGGATGCAGACGTCTCTGCTCCGCAAAATATGTCTTTGCTTCGCTCATACGGCATCTTCCGGAGAATAATTCTTTAACTGATCTCTGAGGGCTTCGGCATATTCGAGAGGCAGCCCGGGGATAACAATGTCAGCGCCGCGTGTTCCGGCTGTGTAAACCACGAGTTTAGCCAGACCTAACATACGCTCGAATACTCCCTGCTCCACGTCAAGATGCTGAAGCCGGCGGTATGGAGCAATTGTTTTAATCCGTATAAGTATCCCCCTTTGTATGAAAAGTTCGTTGGTCCGCACTTCAAATCCCCAGTATTTATACTTGAGCGGCGGCACTGAGAGTGCGAAAATTATTGTCAAGGCAAATATAATAGCTGAAGTCCAGCCGAAAGGCATAAACCATATTCCAAAATCTGAGCGCATGGTAAGAAGTTCAAAAACAAGCGCCGCGATGCTTAGAAAAAATCCTCTGCCAAAGTAGGAGACAGACCATATTAGTTTTATTTGGGGGTCAAGTTTGTTCATTGTATCGCTTTCGACAGAAAAATTTTCAAACAATTTATCAATGTAAACTGAAAAAGACTGAAAATATTTCAAAAAGCCTTGAAAAAATGAATTAGCTGCCGGATTTTAAAACGCTTAATTTCCAGATAACAGACACCGTGAAAGTGTAGAACAAACTTTAGAAATGATCTATAATTCATATACTTTCATCTGTTTATTTTTGATCCTCTATTCTTAAAATTCTTGTCATTCCGCACTTGTTGCGGAATCTCACGTATAAAAATTTTTGGTTTTCAGATGTCAGACACCTTGAAGGTGTCGGACATCTTGCTAAAATAAACATCCCCTTTGGTGATTCCCCTTATCATGGACGTTTCATCTGTTTATTTTAAGCCCCACCCTAACCCTCCCCAAGGGGAGGGAACTACATTCTTAATCTCCCTCCCCTTGGGGAGGGCCGGGGTGGGGTCTCTTTCGGTTTTTCATTTACATTACGTTTTTTTAATTTTTTTCGCATCTCATTCCCAAACTCCGATTTGGGAATGGGCTTTTCTTTCAAAACTCTGTTTTGCATTAACTCTCAAACAATCATCCCCTTTGG
>CAZOBD010000057.1:16243-22835 GCA_964577665.1 uncultured Hyphomicrobiales bacterium | reverse complement strand
CTTATGAAACATCCATGATAAGGGAAAATCACACAAGGGGATGATTATTGAAGGAAGGAAGGTTAAAGTAGGGAACAGGCATGCCTGTTCCCTACAAAATAAACAGATGAAAAGAAGATTTTTTTTTCAAAAGTATCTATCTTGTATTGTCCTGTCATTTTTTCTTCAAATGGCATTTTTTTGTTATTTTTGCGTAAAACTATCGATAAATTTAAAAAAATGTATTTTAATCTTCCGAACATACTAAGCCTTCTAAGAATAGCGATAGCTCCAGTGTTTTTTGGTATGCTTTTATCGGAAGATTCTTTTTTGATGAGCATTGGGTGCATTTTGTATTTTACGGGTGCGGCAACAGATTACATAGACGGGTGGACAGCAAGAAGATATGGCAAAGAATCGACACTCGGGAAATTTATTGACCCTCTCGCAGATAAAATATTAACTACTGCTGCTTTTTTAGTGATGGTTATTCTTCACTTAATACCGCTGTGGATGGTGATAATAATTATTATCAGGGATTTCGGTACAACTCTTCTGCGAGCAGGCGCGGAAGCAAAAGACATGCACATTAAAACTCTTGAGTCTGCAAGAACTAAGACTTTTATTCAGATGACATTTCAGTTTGCTGTCTTCGCGCTGATTTTTTTTGAAAATGTAACCGGTGAAAAATATAGTGAAGTTTTATATTTTCCCCTGTTTGGAATAAAAAGTGCATCTCTTGTGATGCTTTTTTTGACAATTCTTACCTTGTGGACTTTCGTCGAATATCTGATAAAAAACCGTCATGCAGTTTCCGTTATAGTCTTCAATGCAAAAAAAGAATAATATTTCGGGAGAAAAGACCGGCAGAGTTTTTTTTCTGTTTAGAGAGCTTGAAGATTGGAAGTCCGCAATAATTTCTGCTCTGCTGCTGCCGTGCATATTTATTCCTTACGAGTACAGGAGCCCTTTCATGCTTTTGGCATCGGCAGTTTTTTACACTATTTTTTTTCTACTGTATAACCGCTTTAAAAATATTGGAATTAAACACTCGCCCTTAGCTCTGCTGTGCGGTCTCAGCCTGACTTTTGCCTACCCTTTCGTAATAGACCATTTTTTTTGGTTCCTGCTTGCCTGGCTTGTTTATATTTTTATCTTTTTTTTGAATCCATATCCGACGCATTTTTTATATAAAAAAGAATTATTCAGGAAAATAAATGCTAAATCATTGATAATATTTATATATACGCTATTTCTCATACAAATTTTTATGACAGCGTCAAAATTTTTTATACCTGTTTTTGAGTATCTTTCAATAGTTTAATTTAAAATTAATGAGGATAATGTGAAAATATGGATTTAATCGAAAAAAATGAATAAAAGTGAAAAAAACATGAGAAATATGAATAATAATTAACAAAAAGGCGATTTTTTTAAAAAAAATACCATAAAATCTGCATTTTTTAAAAAAAATACTTGCAAAGCACGATAAAATCTCATATCTTAGAACTTATAGTTTTATCTTTTTTAACTAAAGGGGGTTGCATATGGGTATGAACAAAACGGATTTAGTAAGTGCCGTAGCAGAAGACACAGGCATGACAAAAGTTGACGCGGAAAAAGCGGTAAAAAGCGTGTTTAACGCAATTACCGAAGAACTCGCCAAAGGCGAAGCGGTTCAGCTTATCGGATTCGGTACATTTCAGGTAACCGAAAGAGCCGAGCGTATGGGCAAAAATCCGCAAACCGGCGAATCTATCAAGATTCCTGCGAAAACAGTCGCTAAATTCAAACCCGGTAAAGCTCTCGCCGAAGCGGTTGACAAACCGAAAAAAGGCGGAAAAAAGAAAAAGAAAAAATAATTTTTTTCTGATTTCTATGGAAGAGCCGTTCATCAGAACGGCTTTTTTTTTATCTTTGTAAAATTTGTTTATTACAAAAGTACGATTTTATTTTATGAACGAGGTCAAAGAAAAACTGAACAGCTCCTGTCTTCTGGAAATATCGGATCTTTCTGTCGAAGATGTTTATCTTATTTTCGATAAAGCTAAATATTTCATTGAAAATTTCTCCAGCGGTGTGCGCTATGATGATTTGAAAGGTATATCGGTATCACTCGCTTTTTTCGAGCCTTCTACCCGCACCAAGCTTTCTTTCGAGCTGGCAGCCAAGAGGCTGTCGGCAGACACTTTGTCATTTCAGTCTTCATCAAGCAGCTTGAAAAAAGGAGAATCTTTGATAGATACCCTCCGCACAATAGAAGCTATGGGAGTGCAGATGTTCATTGTAAGGCATGCCTGCTCGGGCGTTCCGGTTTTTTTACAGAGCAATACCAAAGGAATTGTCATCAATGCAGGAGACGGCAAGCATGAACATCCTACTCAGGCACTGCTGGATGCATTCACGCTTTACAGGCATTTTGGCAGCATGGAGGGGCTGAATGTATCAATTATCGGTGATATTTTCCACAGCAGGGTGGCTCGCTCTAACGTTCACCTTTTGACAAAACTCGGCGCCAAAGTTTTTTTACATTCTCCCGGTACTCTTCTTCCGAGATATACCGATATGTGGAATGTGGAAATTATTGATAGTCTGGATGAAGCTGTTGAAATTTCAGATGTTCTGCTTTTGCTCCGCCTCCAAAGAGAAAGGATGGAATCCGGACTTTTGCCGACTATGCGGGAGTATTCCAGATATTATGGAGTCAGCCGCGAACTTTTTGAAAGAAAACCCGGGCTTGTGCTGCTTCACCCGGGACCGGTAAACTACGGGATTGAACTGGATTACCGAATAAGCACATACCCTAATGTACTCATTCAAACACAAGTAACCCACGGTGTTTTCATAAGAATGGCTCTGCTGAGCCTTCTTGCCGAGCAAATAAAATAAGCGGAATTATTATGGAAAAGATATGGAGGATAATCGATATTGTCCGGTGGGGTGAGGAGTATTTCAGCAGAAAAGGCATTGAGTCGCCGCGGCTGACGATAGAACTTATACTTTGTGAAGTTCTTAAAACGGAGAGAATTTATATCTATACCAATTTTGAAAAACCCCTTCAGGAAGATGAACTTACGGGTATCAGGGATGCAGTGAAAAGAAAACTGAAAAGAGAGCCTCTGCAGTACATTTTTGGAAAAGCAGATTTTTTCGGAGCATCGCTGAAACTTGACACATCCGTACTCATACCGAGGCCTGAAACAGAACTTCTTGTTATCGAAGCAGCTAAAACTATTAGCGAAAATAATTTCAAAACTGTTTTGGATATAGGCACCGGTTCGGGCTGCATAGCTCTTTCCCTCGCCAAAAAATTTCCTGCCTTAAATTTCACGGGTATTGATAATTTCGACTGTGCATTAAAGACCGCCGCTTTAAATGCCGGGCTGAATAAACTTGAAAATGTTGTTTTTAAAAAGATGGATATTTTGAAGGACAAGCCGGAAAAAAAATATGATCTTATTATTTCAAATCCTCCATATATTCCCAAAAACGATTATGCTCTACTTGAACCTGAAGTGAAATATTTTGAACCGAGGCAGGCTCTGACTGACGAAGCTGACGGACTAACCTTTTACAGACGGTTTGCAGGCATATTTATAGATTTGCTTCTGCCGGGCGGAGGGTTTATTTTAGAAATCGGCGAAGGACAGTCTCCCGCAATAAGTGGATTATTTAAGAAAAATTTTTATATTACCGTTGTTAAGGACTTTGCCGGAACAGAAAGGATTTTAAAAGGGATACCCAAAATATTTCCTTAACAGTCAAAAAAATTAATGAAAACTTTATTCGTTATTTAACAGTCGTTAACATTCATTTAGTAAAATTGATTTTCTGAATGTACATTTTTTAAAAAAGTTGTAATAAATTGTAATAAAATTATTAATTTTGAGACTGTTCTAATTAAGAAAGTAATTTTTTTTATTATTTAGAGGTGAAACATGTCTCAGGTAAAAATTGAGGAACAAATCGGCGGGATTATTTTAACTCTGAAGGGCCAGTTTGTCGGAGGGGATGAAACCGATGAACTCCGTCAGACGATTAAAAATATTGCCGACCAAAAGAAAAGAAATCTAATAATTGACCTCGACAAAGTAAGTTATCTCAACTCAACGGCTTTGGGGGTGCTGATATCTGCACATGCTCATTTTGCCAAAAAAGAAGGAAAAATAGTATTGTGCAATGTGGGCAAGTCTATTGAAAATTTATTTGTTATTACTAAGCTTACGCTTGTTTTTCCTATTTTCGACTCGAGAGAAGAAGCTATTAAATCTATTTCAGAATAATTATATTATCAATTAACAACAAGATGAGGTATCATGAAAAACTTATTTAATGTAATCGTAATCGTACTGGCACTTGCCATTGCTTACACGATTTATTTTGGAATAATGGGTAATCCCGAAGGTTTTAAAGACGGCGTACAGCGCCACGAACCCAAGCCCGGAAATGTACTGGCTACTATTTACACCGGCGGACCTCTTGTAGGGCTGCTTATGTCATTGATTATAATTGCAATAACGTTTTCATTCGAACGCTGGTTCTCGATTAACAAAGCCCGGGGCAAAGGCGATGTACCGCAGTTTATCAAGAAAGTGCAGGATAATCTCGTTAAAGGGGAGCTTGACGAGGCAATTGCCCAATGCGACAAGCAGAGGGGCAGTGTTGCCAATGTGCTTCGTGCCGCCATTGAGCGCTACAAAGAAGTCGAGGACGATCCCGAATTCGGACCTGACAAGAAAATTTCAGAAGTGCAGAGAGCCATTGACGAAGCCGTAAACCTGGAGACCCCGCTGCTCGAGAAAAATCTCGTTGTGCTTTCCACGGTATCGTCAATCGCAGTACTTGTCGGTCTTCTCGGAACGACTATCGGTATGATTCGCGCCTTCCAGGCATTGGCAGTCAGCGGTACCGTATCGGCTATCCAGCTTTCAATAGGTATTTCCGAAGCGCTTTACAATACTGCAGGCGGTCTTATCGGAGCTATCATTGCTATCATTGCCTTTAACTTCTTTACAACAAAGGTTGACAGTTTCGTCTATATGATTGACGAGGCTATCTTGAATGTAACTCAAATACTTACAATACGCGCCAAAAAATAATACAAATGGCTTGAGTTTTTAAATATAAATTTAAAGGAGCCGATTGTGCCAAAAGTAAAAAAGAAAAGAATCGGAACACATATAGATATGACCCCGCTTGTGGATATTACATTTTTGCTGCTGACCTTTTTTATGTTTACGGCAAAATTCAAGTCTCAGGCGGAAAGCGAGCAGAAATTCGTAATCAAGAGGCCTGAATCCTCTGCGGATACTTCCAAAGTGCCCCAGACCAATCTTGCCACCATAAGAATTGGTATCGATTCGGTAACGAATGATACATCTTACTACTATTCCATCTCGAATGAGCAGGACAGGAAACAGGTCTGGGCTTCGATGGAAAACATTCCGCCGGAGCTGTATGAAAAACATCTGCTGAAAGTAGATTACCAGATGCTCGACAGACTTATCAAGACAAACCGCCGGGTAAATCCTCAGACGCGGTTTGCCATTGATGCAGATAAGCGCCTTCGTTTCAAATGGATAGAAGACGCTATGGAAGTCCTCAGAAAGAACAGAGCCACCGCTTTCAATTATGTAACCATGAAAAAAGGCGGCGGACTGTAACTTTTCAGAATGCTTATGTGTCTGCATTTTAGAACTATTAAATGAATTTTTGAAACCGAAAAAAAGGAGATAAATTATGGCAGGCGGAGGAGGAGGAATGCAGATGCCCGAACGCCAGAAAAGAGGCGACACGGGCAGACGAAAAAAAAGAAAAAGAGTCGGGTACCATCTCGATATGACTCCTCTTGTGGACATTACTTTTTTACTGCTTACTTTTTTTATGTTCACTACAACTATGGCATCTCCGCAGGTTATGGAAATGACCATTCCCCCCGAAAGAGAAGAAGGTGTGGATGTGGAAGCATCAAGACTGCTTTCCATTTACATCCGCCACGATAATGAACTCTTTTTCAATATGGGAGTGGATGATCCGGAACCGATGGAACTCAAAGATGTTAAACCCCTTTCCGTCAGAAAAAACCTTGAAGAAGGTTTGAGAAACAGGCTTATCATTGTGCTGAAAATCAGCGAAGATGCCGATTACGGAAGAGTTGTCAGCATTCTTGACGAGCTTAATCTTGCGGAAACTATGATCACCGAAGAGATCATGAAAGAAACCGATCCCGAAACAGGCGAACCTATGAAAAGACAGCGCCGTTTCACAATTGCCAAACTTACTGAAGAAGACAAAGAAAAAATCTCTGACGAATATCAGTCATCATCAATTACAGGAGGTGAATAAACATGGCTTCACCCGCAATTATTTCTTTACCTAAACAGCCCGATTACGGTGCAGTGGAACTTAAAGAGTGGATCCGAAAACACACTTATAAGGGATTTATTTACACTGTCGCCATATTCGTATTATTCTTCATACTTTATTTTGTAACGGCTAAAATTCAGGAAATTGATGCAGAAGGGCCCCCAATGGCTCCGATTTCAAAAATGACTCTGGAAAATCTTCCGCCGCCCCCGCAGTCTGCAGAGGAAGCGGCGCCCCCGCCGCAAAC
>CAZOBD010000057.1:0-16143 GCA_964577665.1 uncultured Hyphomicrobiales bacterium | reverse complement strand
GTCAGGGTCCTTATTACAAAAGAAGGTAAACCTAAGAAAACTATTATCGAATATTCGGATTCCGATATGCTCAACAAGGCAGCAGTCCAGGCAATTATGAAACAGGTCTTTACGCCTGCCATTCAAAACGGTCAGCCTGTAGCGGTTTGGGTTAGTATTCCAATTAATTTCAAACTGGATTAGAAGCTGTTGGACATAAAGATTTTTAAGACTTTGAAACTGCAAAGGTTTGAGTTCGGTGTGCCGAATTTACGCTTTTGCAGTTTTTATTAAGATGAGGATAGGTTTAAATTAGATGGTTGCAATAAATTACATAATAAGGGCTCTTGTAATAGCAGTGGGTATTGTGTTAGTCAGCGGGGTGCTTACTCCGCCCGGAGGCGACAACACGATGTTTACGATAATGGGGATTGTGGTAATACTTTTTGGCATTTACCGTATCCTTACCTACTACTCCGGTTTGAAAAGATATAATTTCGAATTAAAAAGGAGCGAAAATGAAGAAAATGACCTACATTAGTATAAGCATAAGCATAGCTGTAATTCTTTCAATATCGTTTTTGTTTTTGATGAATTCCTGCCAATCGGAAGACAGCGGCAAAAAAACTGCTGAAGAAAGAGATACAGTAAATGTTCTTGTTGATGAAGCCATTGCTCCAATGATGGAAGAGCCTTTCCGCATGTACCGTGAAGACAAACCCGAGGTTGAGCTTATTGCAAAAACCGTAGATGCATGGGAGGCGATGAGACAACTTTTGTCAGGCAATACCGATGCTGTCGTACTTGCCCGGGACTATCTGAAAACGGAAGATTCCCTTATGAAAGAATTTGAGGTAAAAAAGCACGTTCGCAACAGATTTGCACAAGATGCTCTTGTTTTCTTCGCTCCTAAGAATTTCCCTCTGGACACTTTGAATACCGAAATCGTCAAAAAACTTTTAACCGAGAAAGACACTGAACTAAAAGATTTGCTGCCACAGCTTGAAAAAGAGCCTGAATTCGTAATAAATGATAATTATTCGTCTGAATTTGCGAATCTTCTGATGTTTGCAGCCGATTATAAGCCCATAGTCAAACCCATGAAAAAATTTTCAACTCCCGATTCAGTTATCGAATATGTAAGAGAAAGCTCCAATGCAGTAGGAATAGGGCTTCTGTCTCAGGTTGTAAACGACGGTTTTTTCAAACCTCTTAGAATGGGATATATTGATTCCGCGGGAGCTTATGTTAAAGCAAGCAAGCCGGTGCATCAGGCATACATCGTAATGGGACAGTATCCTTACATAGCGGATGAATATGTTTATCTTTTCAAAGATATGAGAAACACCGCTTACTGGTTCTCAGAGTTTATCACCAAAGAAAAAATTGTTGTTGAATACTATAAAAAATATGGAATAGCGCCAACTTATGCAAAGTATAATTTAATAAAAAAGGACTGAAAAATGACGAGGAAATTAATTGTTCTTCTTGTTTTGCTCGTGTGCGGTGCGGGCATATTGACAGCTCAGAATGCTGCCGATAAAGTAAGAGAATATGCAGAAGAAAAGAATTACTATGAAGCCGTAAAATACATCCCCGAAGCATCTGACAAAAACCCCGATGATCTGCAGCTTCATATTTTGATGGGCGATATATATATGGAACTGGAAAATTATAAAGGAGCAGTTCTAATGTACGAAAGAGCCGATGACATTGACGGCGGCGAGCCTCCCATTTTGCGAAAACTGGGGAAAGCATACTCTCTGCAGGGTAATCATGACAAAGCCATAAAAATCTTAAAAGAACTCATGGAAGACGACGAAGACAATATAATGAATATGGTTGAACTCGGACATGCCTATATCAGAGCTGATAAGCTGGAAAAAGCTCGTTTGGTAATCACACAGGCAGCCGAAATGGGCGATGACGTTCCGGATGCTTTTCTGGCTTTGGGAGATCTTTATTTTGCTCAGAAAGTTTATGAACTTGCCAAGAATTATTATGAGAAAGCGCTCAGTCTCGATGAGTCTCTTTTAAGGGCAAGGGAAAGACTTGCCACTGCCTATTACTGGCTTGCCAATAAAGAGCTTGACGACGAACTCGCCAATGAGTATTTTGCCCGTTCTCTTAAGGAATGGGATAAAGTAACCCAGCAGGATCCCACTAATGCCAAAGCTTTCTTTAACAAAGGCAAGATACTTTTTTTCTCTGCCAGATATAAACCTGCCGCGGGTACATTATCAGAATATGTAAGACTTCGTCCTTCCGGTTCTTTGGGACGCTGGTACCTTGCACAGAGCTTTTACGAAGCCGGTTACTGCGACAGCGCCCTGCCCCATCTGGAAACTGTACAGAAAGAAATTGACTCAGTGAAAACAAAAGTCAATTTCATGCTTGCGCGCTGCTATTATGATTTGGGTAAATATAATGAATCAATAGGGAAATTCAATCAACTGAGAAGCTCAGGTGAAGACCTTAACAAACAGGACATGATGCGGCTTGCCAGCGCCAATCTTAATTCCGGAGATACACTGGCTGCCGTAGGTGTATGGGAAGAAGTGATTGAAATGGATCCCACTCAATGCAAACTAGCTATGAGCATCAGCCAGCTTCTTTTAAAAATGAAAGACTATGACAGAGCTATAAGCAATTTCAACAGAGTTATTCAAAATGACTGTGAGGAAGACAGAAAAGCTTCGGCGTATCTGATGAAAGGTATTTGTTACATTTATTCCGAAAAAGCCGATTCTTCGATAGCGCCTCTGAAAAATGCACTCGAGACGGATTCTGCAAATCTTACGACACACATCTATCTGGGGGACGCTTTTGCAAAAATAGATCAGCCGGACTCTGCTAAGTACCATTTTGAATATGTATTGGAAGAAGCATCCCGTGATACTGCTCAGTATGCCGGTCAGATGCAGCAGGCTTTTGCGAAATTATCCGGTCTGCTTTTGGATGAAAAAAACTATTCCGAACTAAAAAAAATAGCTAAGCAGCAAGTAAATACTTTTCCCGAAGATGTTTATGCAAATCTTTATCTTGCAGTAGCATATCAGGGGTCTGCCGATATTGAGAATTCCTGCCGCTATTACAGGCGTGTGTTGAAACTGGACCCCGACAATGCCACTGCCAAGAAGAACCTCGGCGCGTTGAACTGTCCGTAAGCCCTAAAATTTTATTGCATTTTGTACGTTTATTATATATGAATGGGACAAGAATTTTGTCCCATTTTTTATTGATTTTTGGAAAAAATAAATTGATATTGTATCTTTGTAAGATTTGTAAGCAGACAAGTTTGAAAAATGGTAAAATTGCACATACAGGGATTAAGCGACGGCGCTTACGATATAGAAGAAAAAGCTGCTTCAAAGAGTATTCCCGGCATTAGCAATGAGTTCTTTGGAGATATTATTCTGACCGGAAAACTGCAAAAAATAGGCAGCAGATATACTTTTAGGGGAGCAGCCAGATGCATGGCTAAGCTTATCTGCGACCGCTCCCTAAAGGAATTTGAGGAAGAAATTTCCGCACATATAGAGATAAGTGCCATAGCACATGCAAGATTGACAGACCTGACTGATGAAACGGACAGCGATGACAATAAAATAATAAGCGAGGAAGATAAACATATTGACATAACGCGTGATGTCAGAGAGGAACTTACGGTCAATCTTCCGATGAAGAGAGTTTCTCCGGAGTATGCCGATAAAGAATTTGAAGAATCTTTTCCCGAGTATTCGGCAAGATACAGCAAGAGAATTAAAAAAAACAAGGGAGAAATTGACGAAAGATGGGAAGCTTTAAAAAAAATAAATCTGAATAATAATTAAAAAAAATTTGAAATAAATATAATATTTGACTGTTATATATCGTTTATTTGTCGATTATACAATTGGAGAACAGTTTAAATTAAAGAACAAGCGAGGAAGATATGCCACATCCTAAAAGAAAATTGTCAAAGTCGCGCAGAGACAAAAGAAGAACGCATTACAAAGCCAAAGCCTCTTCGATGCACACATGTCCCCAGTGCGGCGCTGCTAAAATGACTCATACCGCATGTCCGGAATGCGGATATTACAATGGCCGTAAGGTGCTTACTTCAGTTTGATATGATGAAAGGAAGGACTTTTGAAAAAAATACAAAAAGAGGGTAAAAAGAGGACGTACAGAATAGCTCTGGATGCTATGGGTGGAGATTTTGCTCCGGGCAATGAAATTCTGGGAGCTATCAAAGCTTTTGAGAGTAAACTCGGCGGTTTCAATGCCGAAGTTATCTTTGTGGGAAATGAGGAAAAAATCAAAAAAGTACTTACTCAGTACGATACTTCTCTGCTTAATTATTCAATAGCACATGCTCCCGATGTTGTTACCATGCACGACGAACCGTCATCTGCTCTAAAGAAAAAACGCACTTCGTCTCTTTACAAAGGCGTGGAACTTGTGGCAGAGTCTTATGCCGATGCTTTCGTTTCTGCAGGAAATACAGGAGCCGTACTTGCTACTGCAACCGTTTTACTTGGCAGAATACCGGGCGTAAGCAGACCTACCATAGGCACATTTTTCCCTACTCAAAACAAATATCCTTCACTTGTGCTTGATGTGGGTGCAAATATTGACGTTAAGCCCAAGTATCTTTATGAATTTGCAGTTATGGGCAGCGTGGCAGCTACCCAGATTTACGGTATAGAAAATCCCAAAGTCGGACTTCTTAATATTGGAGAAGAAGAAACTAAAGGAACAGAAGTTCTCAAGCAGACCTATAGAATGCTGAAAGACAGCCAGCTGAATTTTGTTGGCAACATCGAAGGTAAAGATATACTGACAGGTATGACCGACGTAATAGTCTGCGACGGCTTTACGGGCAATGTTGTTATCAAATTCGCAGAGGGTTTCTATTCTCTGATAAAAAATAAAATAAAAGCCATGGGCAAGGGAAGCATATTGAACAAGGCGATGCTGCTTATGGCTGCCCCTGCCATGAAAAAAATGTTTAAAGATTTCAACTACGAAGCCTACGGCGGAGTGCCTCTTCTCGGTGTAAACGGCTCGGTTGTTATCGGCCACGGAAAATCCTCTCCGGAGGCAGTAAAAAATATGATTTTCAAAGCCTATGAATTCGTTGATAAAAACGTAAATACAAAAATTGTAAATGCTTTGAATCCTCCTGTTGTAACAAGAACTGTGGATTAAATTCGGAAAAAAAATGACAGCAACAATAACTTCCATAGCACATTATACTCCTCCGGATGTTTTTGACAACAAGTATTTTGAAAGTTATCTCGACACATCCGACGAGTGGATAACATCCAGAACAGGCATCAAAGAAAGACGCATATTGAAAGAAGGCGGTATTAGTGATTTGATTGTTCCTGCTGCTGAGAAGTGCCTTGAAAAGAGAGGAATTACAGCTCAGGAAATTGATTTGATCATTGTGTCAACAGTTACTCCCGACCACTTTTTCCCTTCTACGGCAGCATTGGTGCAGGAAAGATTGGGCTGCAGCACAAATACCTGGGGATTTGACCTTTCTGCCGCCTGCTCGGGGTTTATTTACGCCATTACCACAGCCGCACATCTTCTGGAATCGGGACGTTACAAAAATATTCTTCTTTGCGGAGCTGATAAAATGTCTTCAATAGCAAACTATCAGGACAGAAATACCTGTGTGCTTTTCGGTGATGCAGCAGCAGTGTGCCTGATTGAAGAATCTGATGATCCTCAGCTTGGCATAAGAGATTTTCTGCTGAAGATGGACGGCAGGGGAAAAGATACTCTATATCAAAAAGCAGGCGGCAGCCGCTATCCCGCAACAGAAGAGACAGTCAAAAACGGCGACCACTACCTTTATCAGGACGGCAGAACTGTTTTTAAAGAAGCAGTTAAAGGTATGGCAGATATTTCCGTGGAAATGATGAAAAGAAACAATATTAAGTCTGAAGAATTAAACTGGTTCGTGCCTCATCAGGCAAATTTGAGAATCATCAATTCTACTGCCGACAGAATGGGCATTGAGAAGAAACAAGTGATGATTAACATCGACAAATACGGAAATACTACTTCGGCTACAATACCCATGTGTCTTTCGGAATGGTATGAAGCGGGAAAAATTAAAAAAGGCGACCATATAATAATGTCAAGCTTCGGTGCCGGATATACCTGGGGCGCCGTTTACATGAAATGGAATTTGAATAAATAATTTTTTACTGTATTTGAATTTCTTAAGAAGTAAATACAAATATGAAAACAGCTTTTTTATTTTCGGGACAGGGTTCGCAGTACGCCGGTATGTTAAAAGACATTACCGCCGAATATCCCCGTGCCGGAGAATTGATTGAAAAAGCCGATGATATACTCGGTTATAAGCTTAGTAACATTTGTTTTGAAGGTCCGGAAGAAAAACTTCGGGAAACAAGATATACCCAGCCTGCCATTTTTCTGCACAGCGCAGCAGCATTTCTGCTGATACAAGATAAAGCTTCCTTTGAGGCTGCCGCAGGACATTCGGTAGGTGAGTATGCAGCCATTTTTTCCTCCGGCGCCATTGCTTTCGAGGATGCTTTAAAGCTTGTTTCTCTGCGAGGAGAACTTATGTTTAAAGCAGGGGAGGAAGCTCCCGGTACAATGTTTGCGGTTATCGGCGCTCAGGATGAAAAAGTAGAGCAGCTATGCAAAGAAATAAACGATGAAAAAACCGGGGTAATCGTACCTGCCAATTATAATTCGCCCGGTCAGATAGTAATTTCGGGTTCCAGGGAGCTGCTTCGTGAAAAAGCGGCGGATTTCAAAAAGATAGGCGCCAAAATGGTGAAAGAGCTTAATGTAAGCGGTGCTTTCCATTCGCCTTTGATGGAACCCGCAAAGAAAGAACTTGAGCGGGCAATCAACAAAACTGATTTTAGAGACGCAAAGGTAGATGTTTATTCCAATGCTTATGCAAAGCCTTTGACAAAAGCCGAAGATATTAAAGAAGCGCTGATAAAGCAGCTTACTTCTCCGGTGCTATGGACTCAGACACTGTTGAATATGGTTGAAAACGAATATGACAAATTCGTTGAAATCGGACCTGGCAGCGTTTTGCAGGGTTTGGTGAAAAGAACTGTCAAAGGGGTTGAGTACGGAGGTATAGATAAATCCGAAGATATTAAAAGGTATTTGGGAACAGCGCCGGTTGCATAAATTTTTTACGGAGCAGTAATGAAAAAAAAACTTGAAGGATTAACAGCAGCAGTAACAGGCGGCTGCCGCGGTATAGGGCTTGCCATAGCCGAGCGTTTTGCCAAAGAAGGCGCTAAAGTATTTGCACTGGATTACAAAATACCGGAAAGCGGCGAAAGCTATTTGAAGGATGAAAGTCTAAAAGACTTGATAGAGTGCATCCGGACTGACGTTACAAGTCAGGAATCTGTTAAGAATGCTTTCGATACCGTTCTTGAAAAGGGTGGTAAAATTGATATATTGGTAAACAATGCCGGCATTACCCGCGATAATTTACTGATGCGGATGTCTCTGGAAGAATGGGAGAGCGTAATAGATACTAATCTGAAAGGTGCTTTTTTGTGTACCAAAGCCGTGATAAGGCAGATGATGTCCCAGAGAAAAGGAAGGATCATCAACATCGGCTCGGTAGTTGGCTCTATCGGCAATGCGGGGCAGGCAAATTATTCTTCCTCAAAAGCAGGTCTAATCGGTTTTACCAAATCGGTTGCCAAAGAACTCGGCTCCAGAAATATTTTAGCAAACGTAATAGCTCCCGGTTTTGTAATGACTCCAATGACAGAAAAACTTCCCGACAGCGTAAAAGAAGAATATTTGAAAAATATACCGCTGAAGCGGGCAGCCTCACCCCAAGACATAGCAAATGCCGCTTTTTTCCTTGCATCAGATGATTCGGCTTATGTTACCGGACAGGTAATACACGTTGACGGAGGAATGGCAACATAATAAATATATATATTCCCATAAAATTTTTTAAATTTGATACGTTACTACGTTCTTAAAGAAAAAAAATAATTTAATTTTTGTTTCACACATTTTATCAGAGGTTAAAATGGCTGATTTAAAGCAAAAAGTATCGGAAATAATAGTAAAAAAACTCTGCGTGGAAGAATCTCAGGTAACATCTGAGGCATCATTCACAAAAGATCTCGGTGCAGATTCGCTTGACACTGTAGAACTCATAATGGAATTTGAAAACGAATTCGATATTTCAATTGAAGGTGCGGATGCCGAAAAAATCCAGACAGTCGGCGACGTAATTAATTATCTGGACGAAAAAGGCGTAGAGGCATAAGTTTTGCCTCAGTGCTTTTTTTAATTTTAACTGTATTGTAAAATAAGGGCGAGAGGCTATGCCGAAGTATAATTACCCGAAAGTAGTTGTTACCGGTCTGGGCGCAGTAACGCCCATCGGTAACACTGTAGAAGAATTCTGGCAGGGAATGATGGAGGGCAAAAGCGGAGGTGCGGATATAACCCGTTTTGATGCTTCCGAGTTTGACTCTCATTTTGCCTGCGAAGTAAAAAATTATGATCCTCTCCTGCATCTGACCCGCAAGGAAGTTCAGAGAATGGATATTTTTACCCAGTTTGCTCTCTCTGCGGCGACGATGGCTCTTGAGGACTCAGGAATTAACCTCGACAAGCTGAACGGTGAACGCGCCGGAGTCATAATCGGTTCCGGTATAGGAGGTATGTGGACATACCATAAGCAGCAGCAAAACTTGTATGACCGGGGCGGAAAACCTGACCGCATATCGCCCTTTTTCGTTCCGATGCTTATTTCTGATATTGCATCCGGGCATGCAGCCATACGCTGGGGCTTAAAAGGTCCGAACTATGCTACGGTTTCTGCATGCGCTACATCATCACATTCTTTGTCAGACGCTCTTATGCTGATACAGAGGGGAGATGCAGATGTAATGCTCGCAGGCGGCAGTGAAGGTGTTATCTGTCCGATGGGTGTGGGAGGATTTAATGCCATGAAGGCACTTTCCACACGCAATGACGCACCCGAGAAAGGCAGCAGACCATTTGACAAAGACCGCGACGGCTTTGTTATGGGTGAAGGAGCGGGCATTTTAGTTCTGGAAACAGAAGAACATGCTAAGGAACGCGGAGCACATATTTACTGCGAATTTGCAGGCTTTGGTCTGACTGATGATGCTTTTCATATTACACAGCCGGCTCCCGGCGGCGAAGGAGCAGTCCGCTCAATGCAGGTCAGTTTGAAAGATGCGGGTCTTCAGCCGGAAGATATAGATTATCTCAATGCTCACGGCACATCCACACCCCACAATGACAGAAACGAAACCGGAGCAATTAAAACCGTCTTTGGAGAGCACGCCCGCAAAATGGCAATCAGCTCTACAAAATCTATGACGGGTCATCTTCTCGGCGCTGCAGGCGGAGTGGAATCCATAGTATGCGTTCTTGCCATAAAAAACGGAATTGTGCCGCCTACTATTAACTACGAAACCCCAGACCCCGAATGTGATTTGGATTACACTGCCAACAAGCCCCTTGAAAAAGACATCAAGGCTGCCATGAGCAATACTTTCGGCTTTGGAGGACATAATGCAACACTTGTTTTCAAAGCCTATGAAGAGTAAATTTGCACTTTCCTGTGAAATTGCTTAATTTTGCTTTGTTACAGAGGACAATTTGACGGCTAACGGCAGGAAGTGAAATTGATACAGCAGCTATATAACGGGATCCTGAGGTTTACACCCTTAAAGAACCTTTTTAGAAAAAAAACCGGCCACACGGGAGCATTTCCCGCGGTTGGTTTTTTATCTTTGGAAAAAAAGCAGGAGCTTGAAGAAAACCTCGGCATTCAAATAAACCACCCCGAATATTTTGAGCAGGCACTGACACACAGGTCTTATCTGCAGGTGCTTGACGACGATAGTTTTTATTCAAACGAAAGACTCGAATTTCTCGGAGATGCCGTTTTGGGCATGATTGTAGGCGAATACCTGTTTTCACTGCATTTTAACGTTCTCGAAGGCGAACTGACCAAGATGCGTTCTTGGCTTGTCAGCAAAAATTCATTAGCCCTATGCGCAAAAAAAATAAATTTGGATGATTTTATTATGCTCAGCCACAGCGCCGAAAAATGTCTTCAAAACGGCAGCGATTCCATTTTGGCAGATGCTTTGGAAGCCGTTATAGCTGCTATTTATCTCGATTCAGGATTGGAGTCAGTCAAAAAATTCATTATTAACCGGCTTATGCCAATAATGATGAGCAGTAAAATAATGGTCGATCACAACTACAAAAGTATTTTGCTGGAAAAAGTACAGGGAGCAGGTAAAAACTCTCCTTATTACGAACTGCTCGATGAAAAAGGTCCCGACCACGAAAAAATATTTACAGTCGGAGTATATGTCGAAGAGGAGTTGATTGCAAAGGGAACGGGAAGAAGTAAAAAACAAGCGGAGCAGTTTGCCGCTGAAGAAGCCCTGAAAATAATTGACAATAAAATAAATTCGGAAAAAAGTACAGGATAATCTTTTGAAATAATTTTTAAGAAAGAAGGCGGTTATGGAAAAGCTGATTTTTGAAAAAAGCAGAAGCGGCAGAAAAGGATATTCTCTGCCAAGGCAGGATGTGCAGATAAGAGACGTAAAAAGTGAACTGGGCGGTTTTTTCAGAGAAAATGATGCTATGCTTCCCGAAGTAAGCGAAATAGATATTGCAAGGCACTTTGTAAAGCTTTCTCATTTGAATTACAACATTGAAGAAGGTCTTTACCCATTAGGTTCCTGCACAATGAAATATAACCCCAAGGTAAATGAAAAAACTGCCTCTATGACCGGGTTTTCTATGCTGCACCCCTGCTCTGAAGAAAGATATGCACAGGGCGCTTTGAGGCTTATGTACGAGCTTGGCGAATATCTCAAGGAAATATCAGGTATGCCCGGTGTTACATTACAGCCGGCTGCCGGCTCACAGGGTGAGTTTACCGGTATAATGATGTTTCGCCAATATCATAAATCGAGAAATGACCTGAAGCGCAATAAAATAATCATTCCCGATTCAGCACACGGAACTAATCCGGCTTCCTCGGCTATCGGCGGATTCAAGATAGTAAATGTTAAGTCCAATGCAGACGGCAGAGTGGATATAGACGATCTGAAAAGAATTGCGGGAGATGATATTGCGGGCATAATGCTCACCAATCCTAATACTTTGGGCATTTTTGAAAAAGATATAGTGGAAATAGAGAAAATTATTCACGGCTGCGGCGGACTGATGTATATGGACGGGGCAAACCTTAATGCTCTGCTCGGTATTGTCCGTCCCGGAGATATGGGATTCGACTGCGTTCACATTAATCTCCACAAAACTTTCTCAACACCTCACGGCGGCGGCGGTCCCGGCTCTGGTCCCGTTTGCGTAAGTGAAAAACTAGTGCCTTTCCTTCCTATACCCCAAATTGAAAAAGATGAAAATTTATATTTCCTGAATGAAAATATACCTGCCAGTATCGGAAAAGTGCATTCCTTTTACGGGAACTTCGGTGTTTTGATAAGAGCCTATACATACATCCGCATGAATGGTGCCGACGGCTTGAGAAACGTTTCCGAAAATGCAGTTATCAATGCAAATTATCTCTTCAAAAAAATAAAAGAATATTTCGAAACACCTTTCGAGCAGTTCAGCATGCATGAATTCGTCATCAGCGGCGACCGGCAAAAGAAATTCGGCATTACCACCAAAGATATGGCAAAACGTCTTCTGGATTTTGGTTATCATGCACCAACGGTCTATTTTCCGCTAGTCGTCCACGAAGCAATGCTCGTCGAGCCAACTGAGACTGAGACAAAAGAAAGCATCGACGAATTCGCTGAAGCAATGATAAATATAGCAAAAGAAGCAGAAAGCAATCCGGACGTATTACTTTCAGCGCCTAACAGCACTCCCGTTAAAAGACTTAACGATGCACATGCAGCAAGAAATCTTGATATTACATGGTATAAAAAAGAGAATTAATCATCAAACGGATTTTTATCGGGGAAGGGCGGCACATCCGGCACTTTCGGCTTTTTGCTTGTTTTCATTTCTTCGAGTATGACCTCTATGGCTTTGTTTAGCTGCCGGTCGGTTCCTTCCGTTTCTTCAGCGGGATGGTTGTCAACTTCAATGTCAGGGCTTATGCCGGTTCCTTCAAGTATCCATGTACCGTCCGCACCGAAATTTGCAAATTCGGGCTTGTAAAGATAGCTTCCGTCTAAAAAGGGAAGTGAGCCGCGAATACCTATTACTCCGCCCCAAGTGCGCTTGCCTATGAGCTTGCCCAAACCTCTTTCGCGGAACTGATAAGGGAATAAATCTCCGTCAGATGCAGACAATTCGTTTATCAGGCATACCATTGGTCCCATAATGACCGCATCGGGATTGGTCATAACCACATCCTGATTTCGTGCGTGTTTTGCAACTGTCAGTACCCTGCGCAGACGCTCAATAAGCATAGGAGAAACGTTTCCTCCGCCGTTGTAACGGTCGTCTATTATCAAAGCTTCTTTGCGTGCCTGCGGATAAAAATACTTCACGAATTCGTTGAGTCCGTGGTCGGGCATCATGTCGGGAACGTGTACGTAAGCAACTTTTCCGTCTGTTGCTTCTTCAACCTTTCGGCGGTTTTCTTCTACCCAGTTGAAATAGCGGAGTTCCTTTTCGTTTGCAATGGTTTTTACGTCAAATTCTTCAGCTCCTTTATCGGATGCTTTATCGTTCACTTTTATTGTTACGTATTTGCCGGCTTTGTTAACCAGTGCTTTAAAAGGATGATGCTCTTTGGTGATTTTTTCATCGTCAATTTCAAGTATATAATCTCCTTCGGATATATTTATGCCGGGTTCGGTAAGAGGAGAACGTGTCTTTTCTTCCCAGTTCCTGCCTTCGTATATTTTGGTAATCCGGTACATTTTTGCGTTCTCGTCATATTCATAGTCAGCGCCTAACAGACCCACAGGCACTTTTTCGACTTTCGGCATATCTCCGCCGCCGGTATAAGCATGACCTACATTAAGCTCCGCAATCATTTCACCGATTATGTAAGTCAAATCAGTCCGGTGAGTTACATGGGGAAGCATTTCTCTGTACTTCTTTCCAATTTCTTCCCAGTCGTATCCGTGCATTTTAGGATCGTAAAAGAAATATTTCATTTGCCGCCAACTTTCGTCGAAAACCTGCTGCCATTCCTCACGCGGATTAAGCATAAATTCCATTCCGCTCAAATCGAGCTTTTCACCCTGCTTTACGTCATCAGAGAGCTTGGCTGTGAAATAATTCTTTTTTTGTTTATAAATTATGTGTTTTTTATCGGCAGATATTTCAAAAGAACGAAAATCACCTGCTTTTTTCGCTTCTTTAGATTCAAAATCGAAGACATAAAAATCAGAATTGTGATTGTAATAAAGCTTGCTGCCCGCAGAAACTAAATGACCATAATTGCCCGTAGGCACAGGCAGTTCAAAAATCCTTGATTTTATATTTTCAAAATCTATTTTAATGTTCTTTTGTTCTTTCTTTTCATCGTCTTTTTTATCTTTCTTTTCTTTCTTTTTATCTTCTTTTACATCAACATTTACTTCTTCAAAGGCAAAGGGGGATTCAGTGTCTTTTTCAAGTGTAATACCGTAAATCTTGCTCATGCTTGTGTAATAAAAGTTCCATTCCACTTTGTTGATGCCGGGATTAAAAGTTCTGTCTGATACAAAAAACAGATACTTGCCGTCCTCAGAAAATTCGGGTGAATGGCTGTTGAAAAATCTGTCTGTTACGGTATATGTCTCTCCGGTTTTGACAGAATAAACATCAATATAGGTCATAAAATCTTCGCAGAAATTGGTGCAGGCAGCATATTTTCCGTCGGGCGACCAGTAGAAATCGCGAATTTCCCATGCTTTCGACCGGGCAATTGTCTTTACGTTTTTATTTTCTACATCTATAATGTATAGTGAAAGCGTTTTATCTGAGTGCAGGAGATATTTACTGTCGGGCGACCACTTCAGCTCATAGCGGTAAGATTTTGAATTTTTTGTAAGCTGAGTTTTCTCTGAGCCGTCAGGTTTCATTACATATACTTCGTCTTCGCCGCTTTCATCGCTGATATAAGCTATCCATTTTCCGTCGGGCGACCAAACCGCATTTCTTTCGTGTACGCCGGAAGTTGCCGTTAAAGTCTTAGTCTTTCCGTTCTTTGCCGGAACCGTAAATATATTGCCTCTTGCGGTAAAAAGCCCGAGTTTACCGTCAGGGGAAATCTCGAAACTTTCAATGCGCTTTGAGGCATCGCATATTTTTTCTCTTGCAGTTACAAAGTCTTCTGCTATTTGTATGTCGATTTTTTTATGAGTATCGTTTGCTAAATCAAGGAGATAGATATATCCGCCATTTTCAAAGGCGATGTAATCCGTACCGATTGAGGGGAATTTCACGTCATATTTTCTAAAATTCGTAAGCTGCTTAGTATTGCCGGTATTAAGGTCATGCACATACAAATTCATAACATAATTCCGGTCGCTTAAGAAGTAAATTTTATTTCCATGCCACATGGGAATAATATCCTGTGCCGGATTATTTGTGATATTTTTAAGTTCCTTCGATTTTAAATCATAAATCCAGATGTCGTCAGCCTGACCTCCGCGGTAGCGTTTCCAAGTGCGGAATTCGCGAAAAATGCGGTTGTATGCAAGTTTAGTTCCATCAGGGGAAAGTGATGCAAATCCCGAGCGCGGTACTTCCAGCATTTCGGGGAAACCGCCTGATTCGGGTACAAGAAAAAGCTGTCCCACCCATGCGTGCCAGCTTTGTTGACGGCTGCGGTACAGAATGCTGTTATCTTTTGTCCACTGCATGATAATTTTATCCGGTCCCATGCGGTCGGGCAGTTCGCCGATATCCATTGAATATGTAAGTCTTTCCGGTTCGCCGCCTAATGCAGGCATAACGTAAATCTCACGGTTTCCGTCATATTCGGCGGAAAAGGCAAGTTTTTTTCCGTCCCGTGAAAAACGGGGAAACATTTCCACTCCGTCTGAATTTGTTACTTTTCGTGCCAGTCCGCCCTGTATGGGTGCCGTAAAAACATCGCCGCCGTGAGTAAATGCAATATGTGTTTTAGAGGCATTAGGATAGCGGAGGATTCTTCCTTCCTTAGAAAAGAGCTGAGTACTAAAAAACAGAAAAATGATTGATAAAACAAGGAAATATCTTTTCATTATATTACTCCGAAGAAATACTGTTTAACATCTGCTAATTCATTACTATTACACACATTAACATTATTTTTATTGTAAATACAGAGAAAATACATTTCTTCAAAAATTTGGTATTTTGATTGATATGATATTGGTAATTATTGCTATTGTATTTATTTAGACTTTTTGATATTATTACAAAAGCGAAACAAAGAAAATAAATTTTTCGTTAAAGTTAGTGAGTACTTTTTCATATTTGGAGGATGTAAAAATGAAGAATTTCTGTCCCGTCTGCGGAGCTGTATTAAAAGAGAGCAGCGATTCATGCAGCATTTGCGATACGAGAGTTGTTTGGCACGATAATATGCCGGTTCAGGTTATCGATACTAAAGAAAAAACAAAAGCCATTAATATATCCATAGCAATTTTCGTAGCAATGGCATTTACTCTTTTTGCAGTTTTATATATTTAAGCTGTAAAAGAAGGAAATTCTAAGATGTCATTCCGAGGGGATCGGAATGGCATTTTTCATTGTGCGCCCGGCATGGGTAATAACTATAGGGTGAAAGTCCCGAACGTGCCTTGATAGTGGGAAACGTTAGCCAAAGACAAGGGTGTCCGTCGTGAGGCGGAATCTGAAGGAAGTCGGCGGCAAATTCTCGGTCTGACGAACAGGAAGCGGATCAGGCAGGCGTAAACGGGTGAGTTTGCAATACAAAACAAAGCCCAAAACTATCCGAAGTTTACGAATGTAAATCCGACAGGAAGGACTTATAAATGTTAGAACAAGCATTAGAACGAGAGAATATGCGAAGAGCCTTTAAACGGCGCAGTTCCAAAAATTGGGGATTATTCAAATATTTTTTGATGCTTAGACAGAAATATAACTTTATATCTTATTTCGGTTACAGATGGACTCCACCTCGAAGGTGGAGTCCATCTATTTATTATATCT
>CAZOBD010000056.1:19677-23104 GCA_964577665.1 uncultured Hyphomicrobiales bacterium | reverse complement strand
ACTTCCAGAATATCAGCAAGATAAATTTATGTTGGGCTGGCAATGGGGCGGACATCAGTAAAAAAGATAAGACCGGTATAAAATTAATGGAATGCTAATTTTTCATCACAATATTCAACTTTACCACCTGAGTATCTATATCAAATCTACATTCGTCAAAACCGGGCAGCGACATGAAAATTTTCGGATTATTTGACAGTCCGTATTGCTCGGCAGGCAGCCCGAAGAAGTCTTTATCCATTTTATCATTATTGTTTTTGTCATGGTGTATAGTGAGTGCGTAAGCGCCAAAAGGTATGTTTTTTACGATGATACGAGATTTCCCGTCTTTTACATAACCCGAATCGAGTCTGTATGCTTTGTGGCTTTCAGCGGGAAAAGCTTCTTTGTCGCTGAAAATATGCACCCATAAAATGCCGCCTTCTTCTCTGATATTTTCGATATTAAGCTCAACATCTGCCATTCTGCCTGTTTCCTTTGCAGAAAGGAATAAGGGTATGGCAAATAAAACGAACAAGAAAAAAAATCTCATCTCTAAACTCCGTTTTATTTCAATATTAAACGGATATTAATTTAAGAAATGAAAATAAAGTTTTTATAAAGTTTCGTTGAAAATAGTGTTAAAGAAACCGGGGTACACCCGTAGATTATTTCTCATTCTTTTTTACCATAGCCAGCCCGAGTTCCTCAAGTTGTTTTTCATCGACTTCTGCGGGAGCGCCGTCCATCAGGGAAAGCCCGGTGGTGGTTTTCGGAAAGGCAATGGTGTCGCGTATGTTGTCAATGCCGGCGAGTATCATCACCATTCTGTCCAATCCGAAAGCAATGCCTCCGTGCGGAGGCGCTCCGTATTTCAAAGCTTCCAGCAGAAAGCCAAATTTGAACTTCGCTTCTTCCTCGCTCATTCCCAGCGCTTTGAACATTTTCTTTTGCACTCCGCCGTCGTGGATACGAATGCTGCCCCCTCCTATTTCCGCGCCGTTAACGGTTATATCGTAGGCTTTGGAAAGAGCTTTTTCGGGGGCGCCGTCCAGCAGGTCGATGTCTTCCTCCCTTGGAGCGGTAAAAGGATGGTGCATGGCAAACCAGCGCTGCTCCTCGTCGTCGTATTCGAAGAGGGGGAAATCCGTTACCCAGGTAAATTCAAACTTTTCCTTCACATTTTCAAGAATTCCCCTGTCTTTTGCTATTTTAAGGCGAAGTGCTCCCAAGGCGGTACAGCATACGTTGAAAGTATCCGCTCCGAAAAGAAGGAGGTCGCCTTCTTCCGCACCGGCTTTTTCCATAATTGCATTAATTTCTTCTTCTTTGAAAAACTTCGCAATCGGTGAGTTAACATTTCCGTCTGTTAATTTCATCCAGGCAAGGCCCTTGGCGCCGTATTTCTTGGCATGTTCGGTCAATTCGTCTATTTTTTTGCGGGAATATTCCTTTGCGCAGCCCTTTGCGTTTAAAACTGAAACAATTCCCCCTCTTTCGAGCGCCTGCGCAAATACTTTGAAGCCGCTGTCCCTCACTATGTCGGAAATATCCCGCAGTTCCATGCCGAAGCGAAGGTCCGGTTTGTCGCTGCCGTATTTTCTCATCGCCTCAAAATATGTCATACGCCTCAAGGGAAGTTCTATGTCAACGTCAAGAATATCTTTCCACACCTTTTTCAGGTAGCCTTCCGTGATGTTCATCACATCGTCTTGATCAACGAATGACATTTCAGCGTCAACCTGCGTAAATTCAGCCTGACGGTCCGATCTGACGTCCTCATCACGAAAGCATTTAACTATTTGAACATATCTGTCGAAGCCGGAAGTCATTAATAACTGCTTATAAATCTGCGGAGACTGAGGCAGAGCATAAAATCGACCGTTATAAACGCGGCTTGGCACTAAAAAATCCCTCGCTCCCTCTGGCGTTGACTTCACTAAGAAAGGCGTTTCTATTTCTATGAAACTTTTTTCGGCAAAATAACGGTGCGTAGCCTGATATAACTCATTTCTGACCTCTAAATTCTTCTGCATTTTATGCCGCCGCAGGTCCAAAAAGCGATATTTCAGCCTCGTATCTTCATTTAAATCAATTTCATCCTTTATTTCAAAGGGCGGAAGCTCCGCTGTGTTAATCACGTCGAAATCTGTCATCAATATTTCAACTGCTCCCGTCGCCAGATGCTCATTTGGGCTTTCCCGCCGCCGCACTGTGCCTTTCGCCCATATCACGTACTCACTTTTCACCTCTTTTGCGCGCCCCGCGAGTTCTGCGTTCGCATCCGGCTCGGCAACTAACTGCGTTATTCCTTCCCGGTCGCGTAAATCTATGAAAACTAAGCCGCCTAAATCGCGTACTCGCGCCGCCCAGCCGTTCAATATCACTGTTTCATTTTCATTTGCAGCCCTCAATTCGCCGCATGAATGCGTTCTTTTTTCCCAGTTCATAAATTCTCCGTAAATGTACCAAATCTTTAATACAAATGTAATTCATTCCGCTCGATTTAGCAAAAACAATCCGCCAAATTACCGCCTCCCGACGCCTCCTACGTCAAATTTTTTATTATATTACCTCTCCCCGCTTTCAACTTTGCAAATTTTCTCTTAAAATGACTGAATCAAATCTCTTACTAAGCTCATATATTTATGATCTAAACAAGTTTTTTTTGTATTTGAAGCAATTATTTTATTTGCTGTCATTGTATCATGATAATATTACTGTATAATTCTATATAATACCGTTAATAATTTATTAAAATAACAAATAAATTCTATATCCCGCATAGATATATTATAATTTGCATGAGATTTATTATTAAATAATTGTATTATATTATCATTTAAAACAAATATTTACTCTCCTTAACGCATCAATTCTTAATTTTATTCATTTTCTTTTTATATAAAACAAAGAAAATTAATAAATGAATAAATTATTATTATATTTGAACCTATTGAATATATATTTGAAGCCGTTAATTTATCTGCTGTAATAATTAATTATATATTTGAACCATTTAAATGTGTATTTGAAAGGATTAAATATGTATTTGAAGCAATTTTTTTCTTTTATTAACGTTAATTATGAATAAATATGCCTTCAAATATAAAATTAATTCCTTCAAATATAGAATAAATTCCTTTAGCCGTTAATTTAATTCTTCTAGTTGTTCATTTAATTCTTTTAGTAAAGCATTTATTAGCATCATATAATAATTATACTTCCTAATAATATTAATTGTTTAAGTCAAATTACTTAATATTTTGTTCAAAACATCAAAAATTCATTAAAATAGTATGAATATTTTGTTCATAATATAAAAAAACAATTTAAAATATTAATAAAACTTATATAAAATATAAGATAATATGTTCATAATATTAAATAATCCGTTAAAAAGATAAATTTACTTATTTAGATTATAAAATAATTTGTAAAGTAGAAG
>CAZOBD010000056.1:0-19577 GCA_964577665.1 uncultured Hyphomicrobiales bacterium | reverse complement strand
CGCTGTTACGATGACAGCAAAGCAATTGACTCTTTAAAAATATCTCAAAACTACGTCAGCAACCTTTTTGGATGAGCCGGTAAGATCATATACATAGTCTTTTGCCCTTTTTCCTGCTTCATCCCTTACCTTTTTTTCGCTTAAAATGATTTCCATCCACTTATAAAACTCCGTTTTGCCGTTAATAACCGTCAAAGCGCCCTTCTCCTGCAAATTGAGAGCGTCAGGGGAGTTATTAATTTTGCTGCCAGCCGCTAATGGAATGCCATAACCCGCGGGTTCAGCGACACTATGCACTCCGGCTCCGAAAGCACCCCCGATATAAGCGGCATCGGCAATGCTGTAAAGCTTCAAAAGACTTCCGATGCTGTCAACAATGATGACTTTTCCGGCAGTAGCCTCTTTGACTTCGTCAGCGGAGTATTTGTCGAGCATATCAAGCAAATTGCTGAGGTAAATAGAGTTGGGAAGGCGGTTCTTTAAACGTTTTAGGTTGTCATCATCCGGTTCGTGAGGCACCAAAATCAGTTTAATTTTGAACTTATTCTCTTTGTAAAACTTCAAAACCGCGTCGATTATGATATTTTCATCGGGAAGCCATGTAGATCCCGCAACGAGAATGAATTCATCCTTATTGAAGATGCCCGCAGGCAAAAGAGGACACTTAGCAGCCACGCCAACGTTTTGCACAATCCTGTCAAAGCGTGTATCGGACATGGTTTCAACCTTATCCGCCCCGATGAGGCGTTCAAAAAAGCGGCTGTGTTGCTCACCAATGGTAAAAACCCGCTCAAAAAAGGAATAACTCGACTTAGCAAAGCTTTTGAAAAAGGGAAAAGTACGTAAAGCTCTGCTGGCGGGCACAGTTGCGCAGATTAAAAAGGCGGGAATTCCGTTATTGTGCAGCTCTTCAAGGTAATTGCGCCAAATTTCATACCTAATAAATATGACAACTTGTGGTTTTACTCTCGATAGAAAGTTCCTGACATTTTTTTTTGTGTCAAAGGGCAGATAAACAGCGGCATCGGCATATTCGTACTTCTTTTGATTAACGTATCCGCTGGGCGAAAAGAAAGAAACGATGATTTGCAAGGATTTGTTTCGTTTCTTGATTTCTTCTATCACGGGCTTAGCCTGCTCGAACTCTCCCATTGAAGCAGAATGGAACCAAATACGGGGATTGTCATAGTCAATATTATCCAAATTTTCTAAAGATTTCTTCCAGTCTGCTTCCCTAAGCCATAATTTTTTATTAACGGTCTTCAAAATTTTAATAATAATAAGACCGATCGGTATAAAAACCGTATTGTAAACAATAGAGACGAGTTTCACGCGGCTATCTTTCTTCTTTTTGGAATATACGAATAAATAATCCCTGCTGCAGCAATTAACAACGAAATCAAACTGAGAGTAAACCCTGCTGCATAAGCTTCTGATTCATACCTCATTTCTACAATTCGGTTTCCTTTAGTAACCGGTACTGCCCTGAAACAATAATTTGCATGATAAACATCTGCTGACTTGCCGTCAACATACGCTTTCCATGCCGGATACCAAATTTCACTTAAAATGAGGAAGCCGTCTGCCTTAGCATTGACTTTTATTTTTATGTAATTGCTGCTATATTCAATTATCTTTGCTTCCGAACTAATATCAGTGTTTTTTGGCAGATTAAGATTGTGCTTTTCTTCGAGAACAACAGTTTTTGAGTAGTCTATTCCGGGATGCTTCATAGCTGTGGCAATATTTGAAGAATCACTTATAACTGCCGAGTGAACCATCCATGCTCTCGGGAGCATATCGCTCCTTTCCCTGAAATAGGGCTGATTGTTTTGATTGAGAGCTATTTCATATTTTACGTTATAAAGCTTGTGCATTTGGTCAGTAGTGGCTACCGGCGGGCGTACCCTTTCCAAAATAAGAGGATTGTATCCTTCTATCAGCATAATTTCATCTATTAAACCCTGATTGCGCTTCATTGCCATGTAGCTTGGGTTATACATACGCATAGCTGTTCTGAAAATTACGCCGGGCGGCTGCGGGGTAAGCATTTTTTTCAGCTCGGGGTGCAGCTTATACTGCTCCTCCGGATTCTTTTCTGCTGCGTTGAAGGAAGATCCCGCCATATTTAAGTCGATAAAAAGTAAAATCACAATAACAGCACCCATTGCAAGCGGCTTGGAATTTCCCCTGATTAATAAAAACATGGGCAGGAAAGACAAAATCACAAATATCAATGATGTAACTCCGAAAGACTGTATCTCTGAAGATGCTCCTGCAGGTGCACCTACAATACCTGTAAATCCTCCGGCTGCCGTCAACAGAGAAATAAGCAAAGGAAGAAGGCCAGCTATGAATAATTTTTGTTTTTTGCTTTGGCTCTGCATAAGGCGGTCAAAACCAAAACCTGCAATTAGCGCAAAAGCAAAAACGAGATAGAAAATTATTCTTGCCGGAAAACGGAAAGTTCCAAAAAGAGGAAGATTATAGAAAAGTTTCCAAATGAAAAAGTTGTCTCCCAAGGCATATAAGAATGAAAAAACCGCCATTGCCAAAAGAAAAGCAATTTTTCTTTCTTTAATCCTTGTCAATAAACCGAATATCGCAAGCACCAGTGCAGCAATTCCGAAATAATAACCCGTATCCCAGTAAAAGTAATAGGGACCCCCGAAAAAGGGCAATTCAGTCTCACCAGAACCGTTAGTAAAACCGTATATTTTGGGAACTACAGAACTTAATATCTGACCAAACTGCATAGAACCTTCCGAGGCTTCTTCGTAAGTGTAATCATTTCTCTGAGCTAAGTCTGCCAATTCCTGAGAAGGAAGAAGCTGAACTGCAAAAATACCGGCTCCTATTATCACAGAAATTAAAGCTGCAGCAAAAAATTTCGGTATTCTGACTTGTTTTTCTTTCTTTTTTATCTCAGAAATGAAATACCATAAAGTTAGTATAAACAGAAAAAATACTTCGTACAAAGTAGTCTGGGGATGTCCTGCCAGCATGCTCATACCTAAAATTAATCCTGCAAAAAGAGCGTTTCTCATGCTTCCTTCTTTTATCCCCTTAAGAAAAAACATAACAACGAGAGGAAACCATGCCAAGTGATATACTATCATGGGGTGTATCCCGTGCAGAACAATCGGAAAAGAAAAGCCGTAAGAAACAGCAGCAATCAAAGCTCCGATTTGGCTTGTTTTCCAGTACCGGGCAAGATGATACATGGAAAGCTGTGCAATGAAATAATGAAGAATGACTATGAACTGCAAGCCCCACACTGAAACTGTTCCGTCATTTTCAAGAAACAATCCGCTGAGCCTGTTCAGAGGATAGAAAAAACCGGTCTGTAAATCAGCAAGAAAAGGCATTCCGGCGAAAGTGTAAGGATTCCAGAAAGGCAGTATTCCTTCCGAAAATTCTCTCGCAGCATAAGACTGCCACGGATAGTACTGCTCTACGAAATCTTCCCAGAAAAAAATATCTCCGAAGAGCTGGCCGCTGAAGAAAACAGCAGTTGTTATCAGAAATAATATAACAATTGAAAAATATGGCAGCTTTAACGACTGAACATTTTTTTCAATACCTGCCGGTTTCGGCATCCCGGCTATCCTTTTTTCCTTTGTTGGATGTACGTTTTTTTCTTGTATCTTTTTTTTCTTTTTGTTAGGGTTGTTTTTCATAAAAATTGTTCAATTTTAAAAAACAATATCTCAGTTTTCGTAAAATCGTAAAAAATAGTGAAAATAAAAAGCTGACATTAAAGAAACGTGTTTATTTTTTGTGTTGCAGCGTCATATTTTGTTTTGGTAAAATGGTAAATAAGAAAATTGACCCTGTTTTTATGAAAGTCGCTCATTTGTAAGCAGGGCATCAAACAAAAGATGGACTAAACCTTCAAAGGCTGAGTCCATCTGCAAATGTTCTTATAATTTTGTTTACTCTGTTTTTCCGGGCGGTTCAGATAAATCTTCGGGAGGACCTCCTCCGGGACTCCATCTTTGCTGCATACGCTTGCGTCTGTCTATAAGCATTCTTTGAATTTCCATTGGAAATTTGTATTCAAAAAGAATGAATTTTGCATATTGAGATTCAGTGAGCAAAGGTTTCATAGTATCAAACCTTTCCTGTAAAAGCTTGTGCTGGTTATTATCAATCTTTATAAGATTTTCTATTCTGTCGTTCAATTTTTCTTTTGTGTCTCCTCTTTGAATGCTTATCTCCAGTTCCTTCATGGCAAATTCCATCTGCTTTTTGTTTTCTTTGAGTTTATTTTCGAAAGCATTGTACTTTGCTATGAATTTTTCGGAATTCTTTTCATCCAAATTCAATATATCAAGTAATTTAATCAGCTTTAGCTGTTGTAATCTTTCTTGTGCTCTGCGGGCATGTCTCTGTGAATATACTTCGGTGATACTGCCGAAAAAAATAATAATCCCCAAAGCAATGGTGGTTATATTACGAACCTGTAATAAAGTCTTCATTTTCAATTTCCTCCAGTAAAGTTTGAAATTCATCTTCCGGTAAATTCTCAAGTTCATCGAGAAGCGAAGTATAATTCCGTGAATATGAGCCGGAGATATAAGAGTTTTCGGACAGAATATCGTCTGAAAGAATCTGGTTAATGATTTCTTCTATTGAAAAGTCTTCGTCATTGTATGCCTCAGCTAAATCGTTTTCGTCCAAAATGGGTGCTGCTATATTCAAATCATTAGTAATTTCAATAAAAACAGAATCGCTGACATCCCGGTCAAGGATAATACTTGCCGAAGAAGGATCAAGATCAAAAACCGGTTCGTATTCTGCTTGCGCAATTTTCTGAGTGCCGTTGATATTTTCGGGATAAAATATATAATCTCCGAACAGTAGAAGACCCAGCAGAAGCAATCCTGCCACCGGCACGACAAATTTTGTAATTAATTTGAAGTAAGGAGAGACAAGCGATTCTTTACGAAGCCGTGACTGCACTTTCACAGACAAGTTGCGGGTTCTGCCGCTTATTCTGTCTTCAAGATTCATAGTCTCTACCCTGCCGAATACATTGCGGACATCCCTTATTTCTTTAATAAGATCGGGGAAATCGGGAAGGGTGCTTTCAAAAATTTCGCGGTCTTCTTCGGAAATGCGGTCAAAGGCATAGTCGGGAAGAAGTTCCTGCATTTTCTTATAGCCAAATTTTTTGTTTGTATCCATGATTAATTCTCCTTGAGATATTTAGCCAGTTTTTGCACTGCCTGGTAGTAATTTGCTTTCAACCCTCCTTCGCTGGTTCCGAGCATATCGGAGATTTCGCTGTAAGGAAGTTCGTCAAAATATCTCAGTGCAAAAGTTTCACGTTGTTTTTTTGGCAGTTCGGAAAGAGCTTTAAGGAATTTTGCTTCAAACTCCCTATTCTCTATTTCTTCATCGGGCAGCATATCCCGGCTTGGAATCTCGAAATAAGCATCGTCGCTTTCGGGCCTAAAAAAAGAGACCAGCTTCTTTTTGCGTTTATAATTGATGCAGTTATTGGTAGTTATCCTGTAAAGCCATGTTTTCAGACTGCTTTCATTCCGGAATTTATGCAGTGCTTTCAGTGCCTTAATAAAAACTTCCTGAGCGCAGTCGTCAGCATCGTCGTAATTTTCAAGAAATCGCAATGCGGTAGAAAAGACAAAATTACGATACTTGCGGACAAAAGCATTTGCTGCTCTGTCCCTGTTGCCCGAGATATACTCTTCGACAATTTCCGGATCATTATCTAAAACCAATGCTGCTCCGTACATTTCTTTCTGCCTTTTTTGCTTTTTCAATTTTCTTTTCATCATTTAGACAAAGAAACACAAAAAAGGTTTAAAAAAATTATCGGCTGACTTCAAGAATTTCAAATTGTATTTTTCCGGCGGGGGCGTTCATTTCGGCTATTTCTCCTATCTTTTTGCCCATGATAGCTTTTCCGATAGGTGAAGTAACCGACAGTTTCTTTTTCTCGTAGTCTGCCTCTTCTTCGCTGACCAAAAGGAAATCGAGGATTTGATTAGTTTTAAGATTTTTGAACTTGACCTTGGAAAGTATATATATTTTATCGTTTGGTAATTCTTCGGGCTTGATAACTTCTGCCCGGGCAAGCTGAGATTCCAGTTTTGCTATTTTCATTTCGAGCAGTCCCTGTTCATCTTTTGCAGCATCGTATTCCGCATTTTCCGATAGATCGCCGTGGGAACGTGCATCAGCTATTTTTTCTGCAATTTTTCTTCGTTCTTTTGTTTTTAGCCTGTGAATTTCTTCTTCCAGTTCTTTCATTCTTTCATAGGTCATATAAACAACGTCTGCCATAGTGGTATCCTCAATGTATTTATAATATAATCAATCATTTACAATAAAAAATAAAGCCATTTTTTCAAAACGGCTTTATTTGATATGTTTATTCTATGTTAATTTACGTAATTAAATATTATTAAGCAAGTGTCCCATCTTATTTTTTTTAGTTTCAAGGTATTTTTTATTTATCGGATTAGGGCATACTTCTAAAGGGAGCAGTTCAGCCACCTCCAATCCGTAGCTTACAAGACCGACACGTTTTTTAGGATTGTTAGTGATAAGCCTCATTTTTCTGATTCCTAATCCTGCAAGAATCTGAGCTCCGATCCCATAGTCTCTTTCATCCGGTTTGAAACCGAGCTTAACGTTTGCATCAACCGTATCCAATCCGTGATCCTGTAAATCATAAGCTTTGACTTTATTTATTAAGCCGATGCCGCGTCCCTCCTGTCTCATATAAAGTAAAACACCCCTGCCTTCTTTTTCAATCATTTCCATAGCAGTATGAAGCTGATTTCCACAGTCGCAGCGCATGGAATCGAAAACATCGCCGGTAAGACATTCGGAATGAACGCGCACCATTACTGGTTCGTCCTCTTTCCAATCTCCTTTTATTAGAGCTACATGCTCCTGCCGGTCAACAATATTAGAAAATACTTTCATTTTAAAATTGCCGTGAGCAGTCGGAAGATTTGCGGTTGCAACACATTCAACCAGGTAATCTTTTTTCAAACGGTATGCAATAAGGTCTTTTACCGTTATTATTTTGAGCTTATGTTCTTCTGCAAATTCCTCAAGCTGGGGTTTGCGTGCCATAGTGCCGTCTTCGTTTATTATCTCACATAAAACTCCCGAAGGTTTAAGCCCTGCAAGACGCATCAGATCGACGGCAGCCTCAGTATGTCCGGCTCTTCTTAAAACTCCTTCCTTTACGGCAACCAGTGGAAAAATATGTCCCGGTCTTGCCAAATCTGAAGGTTTAGTTTCGTGGTCAACCATTGCACGTACCGTTTCAGCCCTGTCAAAAGCGGATATGCCGGTAGATGTCCCGTGAATGTAATCAACGGAAACCGTAAATTTAGTATCGTGGAGAGCAGTGCTGTTTCGCACCATCCTCTCAAGTTCCAGCTCTTTTGCCCTCTCATCGGTGATGGAAACGCATATTAAACCTTTAGCATAAGAAGACATAAAATTTATCATTTCCGGCGTACAAAGCTGTGAAGAACATATCAAATCGCCTTCATTTTCCCTGTCTTCATCGTCCATTACTATAATCATCCTGCCGGATACCAGTTCCTTTAACGCTTCTTCTATTGTATTCATTTTTTATCTCAATATTATAATTTTTAATTACTTAATCATAACCACATAAATATTTTTATAAGTTAATATAGCTTAGACATGATATTTCAATAACTTAAATAAGATAATTTATTATTAAATAAATATCCTAAATGATACGAATATATAAAGTAAGAATTATTTATTTACAGCTGCAACAGCGCTTTTTTCAAATTTAACTTTTACATTATCTGCAATCTGCAATGTAAGTACCTGCCCGTCGATATCCGTAACGGTTCCGTGAATTCCGGCATTTGTTACAACTTTATCTCCCCTGCGGATGTTTTCCAGCATTTGCTGATGCTGTTTTTGTTTTTTCTGCTGAGGCCTTATCATTAAAAAGTACATTATCAGAATCATACCTCCGAACAGAAGTATCGTCGGTAAAATTGATTCGAATCCACCGCCTTGCCCCCCCCCGGATGGAGGTGCCATAAATGCCAAATTAGAAAGCATGTTACCCATTTTTTTTCCTGTTAAATGATAGAACAAAATTATCTGTTAACTACTATATTGTCTTAAAAATTCATCTTTCCAAAGACGATATTCTCCATTAAGTATTTTTTTTCTGGCTGTTTTCATAAGCCATTGATAAAAAGAGATATTATGAAATGTTGCAATCATAAGTCCCAATATTTCTCCGCTGATAAAAAGGTGGCGAAGGTATGCCAGACTGTAATAATCGCTTACTCCGTTTTCAAGATTGCTGTCTATTGGTTCCTTAAGATACTTATATTGGGAATTTTTAATATTTATCTTACCCTTTGCCGTAAAAAGCTGTCCGTTGCGGGCGTTTCTTGTCGGCAGAACGCAGTCGAACATATCGATACCTCTTTCGACAGATTCGAGAATATTTTCAGGTGTGCCTACACCCATCAGATATCTTGGCTTTTCTATCGGCATTACTTCAGTAGAAACCTCCGTCATTTCATACATAATTTCTGCCGGTTCTCCGACTGATAAACCTCCGATGGCATATCCGTCAAAATTTATGTTTTTCAATTCGCTCATGCATCTTTTTCGTAAATCTGCGTACATGCTGCCCTGTCCTATGGCAAAAAGAAACTGATCGTGGGTGTAAGGGCATGAAGAACTGCCAAACGCTTTTTTATTTCTTTCTGCCCATCTGAGGGTCAGTTCCATTGATTTTTCAGCCACGCTTTTCTCTGATGGGTATTCCGTGCATTCATCCAGCGGCATCATAATGTCAGTACCGATATTTCTTTGTATTTCAATCACATTCTCAGGCGAAAAAAAGTGTTTGCTGCCGTCTAAGTGTGAACGGAACTCTACGCCTTCTTCTGAAATCTTGCGCAGATCTTTTAAGGAGAATACCTGATAACCTCCGCTGTCTGTAAGTAAAGAACCGTCCCATTTCATAAAATTTCTCAGTCCGCCGAATGATTGAAGGATATTCACTCCGGGCCTGAGATATAAATGATATGTATTACCAAGGATAATCTTTGAACCGGTGTTTTTTAACCCAATAGTATCAATGGCTTTAACTGTTCCCTGCGTACCTACCGGCATAAAAACGGGAGTTTCAATCTCATTGAAATTTGTTCTCAGGATTCCTGCTCTTGCATTGCAGTCATTGCAGCTTTTTTCTATTTCAAAAAAAATTTTCAATGAAAATTACTCTCCCATGTATTTGTTTTTGCAGATGCGCAGTACTTTGATACGGGCAGTTTTTTCATTATATTAAAAATTATCTTAATGAAGAACAAAGATAGTACAATTCCTGCTATATCGGCAAAAACATCATATATGCTTGAAAATCTACCGGGAATTAAAGACTGATGTATTTCATCGAATATTGAATATAATGTGCCGATACATAATGTAAGTATAATAATTTTCTTTTTAGAAGGTTTTGACATATTTCCCGCAAGGGCGATTATTATTGAAATTCCGTACAAGAGGTAAGCCGCTGTATGCAAAAGCTTATCTCCCCATTGAAATTCATCCAAAGGATTTTTCAAATCTGTTTGATGAGAAATACAAAAAAGAATTAAACTTGATAAAATAAAAGGCATTAAAAATATCAGCCTGTGAAACTTATTCATCTATTTATTTTAAAATATTGTCAATATTTGATTTATTATGATTGATCGGTTAAAAAAGCAAAATCGAGATAATCAATAAGGTTTGAAGCAGTAAGCGTATGCATAGGAAAATCTTCTGCATACAAATCACCTGCTTTGGCATGAAGATAAGCTCCGAGAGCAGCAGCCTCGAAAATTTCCATACCCTGTGCCGCAAGACCTCCTGTCAATCCTGAAAGAACATCACCGCTGCCGCCGCTCGCCATGCCCGGATTGCCGTTGGGATTAATGAAGCACTTCTCTCCGTCAGAAATAACAACAGGTACGGTTTTTAATAGCAGATTGCAGTTCATTACCAGAGCTGTTTCCCGTGCTGCTATTATTGGATTCTCTTCAATCCTAAAACGCTCCGTGCCGGTAGTACGTGAAAGTTCACCCGAATGAGGAGTCAGCAGTATATTTTTTCTAAGCTTAGTATCTCTGCTGAAAGCCCTGAGGCCGTCGGCATCAATTAAAACAGGTATATCATCGGGTATATTGTCAATTAATTTTGAAACAAGCGATACAGTTTCAGGAGAATCTCCCAAACCGGGTCCTATTATTAAAGAATCCGCCTTTTGTGAAGCTTCCAGCAATATATCATAAGCCTCCGTGCTGATAAATCCGTCTTCTGTCTCGGGCAGCATAACGGGGATGACCTCAGGGAGAAGCGACGGATGCAAATACGTCGAATAAAGCTGAACGAAGCCCGCTCCCGATTTTATGGCAGCATTTGCGCATAATGCAGCCGCGCCGGGATATTTTTTCGAGCCGGAAATAATAGCTACTCTGCCGTAATCAAATTTCGAACTCATCCGGTATCTATGAGGCAGCAAAAACTGAAGATCAAATTCCTCTAAGCTCATTATATTGGCAATTTCTTCAATAATTCCTTCCGGCGCTCCCAGATATGCAGTATGTATCTCACCGCAGTAATCCGGAGCTTCTCCTATTATCATGCCTGATTTGACGGCAAACATAGTAATAGTATGATCAGCTTCAAAGCAGTAATCGAAAACTGCACCCGTTTCGGTATTTACGCCTGTAGGAGCATCTATGGCAATTTTTAATGTATCAAAATCGGAAAGTCTTTCCAAAATAACCGCTGCAATACCTCTGATATCCTCAGAACCGCCTACTCCAATCATAGAGTCAACAATAATATCAAAATTGAAATCAAGTTCATATACTTCCTCTGCATTCTCGATGTGATTCATTGGAATGCCGAGTTTTTGGGCGGCATTGTAGTTCATGGCAGTTTCGCTGCTCATTTTGTCTTCGCTGCCTATCCAATAAATATGTACGTCATAAAGCTCAACAAGATGTCTAGCCAGGGCAAAGCCGTCGCCGCCGTTATTGCCGCTGCCGCAGATTATCAGGCATTTGTAATAAAAGTTTTCCATATCTTCATCACAAATTTCCAGTATTATTTCCGAAGCGGACCTTGCTGCATTCTCCATCAATACAGCGCCGGGAATACCGTAATCTTCAATAGCAGTTTTGTCTGCCTGCCTCATTTCCGATGGTGTAAGTATATACTGCATAATTTTACTCCCTGTCAATTATTAAATCAGTTAGCAAACTTAAGTTAATTAACCAAATCTAACAAATTTGATTGAGAAATACTATAATTTTAATGACATTTTAACCCAATTTTACAAATTTTATTAAAACTATTATCAATAAAATCCGTATATTTCTAAATTATGAAATATTTTTTGAAAATACATTTTTATTTTTCCGAGCTGAGACGAAGCGCACTTTTCACAATCGGCTTATTTCTATTCCTTTTAAAACTTGCCGGCGATTCGGTTTTTTTCTTAATGGGAAGCATGGACGGAACCGGGGCTGTCATCTGGAAGTTTTTATTATCTTTACCCCTTCTCTATATCATATTTATCTTTTTTTTCAAGAACTTCGATGAAAAACTTAAAGATCCCGACAAAGCTTCTCCCGGTAAATATTTTTCCGAAGTTATGGTGTTAATTTACCTTTTGGCAGGTGTTTTGGTCTTAAACTTTTTTCTGCCTGAAAGCATCGAAAACAGAGGAAACGTTCTGTCTGTACCTGCATTGTATATAGTCGATATCACTGCCTGTTACACTGTTATAACCGGAGTATATATTATCCGCTTTCTTTATAAATGGTCTTTAATTCACCGGCACAAAAAAACCAAGCAGTACATTAAATATCTTAAGTACTCTTTCATATTGATACTTTTATTTGAACTGCCCTATCATTTCGATTTTTTTAATGCTCAGGTATTGATAGAAAATACATATTCAAAAGTCGTTATAGGCATAATAATAATATTATTTCTAAGTGTAATGTTTGTTATGACAAACAGAAACACATGGATTGCAATGCTTTCAACGGGAAAAAAATGGAAACTCTTCCTTATCGGACTTATTTCAATAGTTTTAGCTTTTATTATCATAGGTTTATTTGCCGGAAGCGGAGAAGACAGCAAACTGACAAGCGCAGCATATTTTATTTTAGGAGCAGATACCATATTCTCTTGGCCCGTACTTTTACTGCTTCCCTATTTTACAAGAATTTTGCTCTCTGTGCTTGCCACGCTGCCCTCTACAAGAATAGTCGAAAGAAAGACTTCTGAAGTCAGCTCGCTAACGGATTTGAATAAAATTGCCGCAAAAACTGTTCATTTTGAAGAATTAATTGATACAGTAACAAAACTTGCCATGAACGCAAGCGGAGCTGCCGGCGCATGGACAGAAATTTACAACGGAGATAAATTAAATATTGCCTCCTTAAAAAATATTTTTAAACAACATATAGAGCAATTGCATAAAAGCGGGGAGTTGAAAAATCTTTTTCTGGAAATCCATTCAACTTATCTTATTGAAGATTTATCCGAAGAGCCTGCCTTTTCAAAATTTCCTTGGCATAACATACCTTTTGCAAAATCGGCAGTAATTGTACCGCTGTATTCGAGCAAAAAGCGCATGGGATCTTTGGTCATTCTTCATCCCGAAGAATACGGTTTCGAGCGAAGCGATGTGGAAGTAATGACTGCATTTGCCAATAATGTTAGTATTGCCCTTGAAAATTCCCGGCTTTTGAAAGACAGTATTGAGAAAGAGCGCTACAAACGAGAACTTATGTTAGCAAGGGAAATACAGCAAAAACTGCTTCCGCAAAAACTTCCTTTGATAGAAAATTTTTCCATAGCTGCATTTTCCGATCCCGCAGAAGAAGTCGGAGGCGATTATTATGATGTCGTCAGGCTGAAAAACGGCAAAACCTGTATTATTTTAGGAGATGTATCCGGCAAAGGTATAAGCGCCGCCTTTTATATGGCTCAGCTAAAAGGCGTCGTGCTTGCTGATGCTAAGGAGGCAGTCAGCCCTGCCGATATACTTCAAAAGATTAACAGCATTCTATACAGCACTATGGAAAAAAATATGTTTATTACTCTTTCGGCGCTGATGATTGATGGTAATGCAGGAAAAATTAAGCTGGCACGCGCCGGACACATGCCATTTATTGTCTTTAGAAATGAATCAGTGGAAGTTATTACACCAAAAGGAATTGGCATAGGACTTGTAAACGATGATTCTTTCATAGGTTCGATTGAAGAGATTGAATATAATATGCTGCCCAGTGAAGTGTGCGTTGTCTTTACAGATGGTATTAACGAGATGAGAAACAGCAAAAATGAAGAATTCGGCATGGAAAATTTGAAACAAATTTCAGAAAAATCAGTATATAACAATAGCGGTGAGGCAGTAATTGAAATATTAAGAAACGAATTGGAAAGGTTCTCTGAAGGTGTTTCTCATCATGATGACATGACGGCGCTTGCACTTGTTTATATGCCTGAAAAAAAGTCTGAAAATTAAACAGAACTTTTTCAAGTGAAAAATTTTACGTAATTTGAACCGTTTTGAAACGATGATGAGATATTTTCAGAAATAACGGGGTTCCAACATGGCAGACTCTAACAAATTTGAAATTCACAGAAAAAAAGAAAAAGAAATCGAGTGCCTCATGCTGAAAGGCTATCTTGATGCGCATACGGCTCCCGATCTTGAAAGCGCTTTTGAAAGCCTATTAAAAGATAATAAAAATAAAATTGTAGTCGGCTTTCAGGACTTAAACTACATTAGCAGCGCCGGACTCGGCGTATTCATGGCGTTCATTGAAGATGTTCGGAATAAGGGCGGAGACATTAAACTGGCTAATATGCAGCCTAAGGTGTACAGTGTTTTCGATTTGCTGGGATTTCCCCTGCTTTTCGAGATATATGACAATGAAAATGAAGCAATAGAGAAATTTTTAAGTAAGAACTAAGCAACGGATAATGCCCGCAATAAAAGATAAATATGGAAGCGAAATCTGCATAAACAGCGATTTTGCTGAACTGAGCAAGATACGCAATTACGTATTGAGCAAAGCTGCCGGTTTCGGTTTTTCCGATGACCAGGCAAACAAAATTGCTATGGCTGTTGATGAAGCATGTACTAATCTGATAAAGCACAGCAACAAATTTGACCCGAGCAAAACAATCTGCGTCCACATCGAAACGGACCAAAAGCATTTCATTGTTAATATCCTCGACGACGGCAAGCCTTTTAATCCAAATGATTTTCCCTCTCCTAACCTGGATGATTATCTCCAAAAGCCTAAACGCGGCGGACTGGGTATATTCATTATAAAAAAAGTAATGGATAATATCAGCTACCTGCCCTCCGGCAAAGGTTCACAGCGCAACGTTCTGCGGCTGACTAAACAGCTCGATTAACACACACCTTAAAATTTTTTTAGAAATATTTCGTATCTTTGTGGACTGAATCGTTATGCAGTAAAATAAGATATGTTTGATGAAATTTATTTTTATACTTTCGGGATTGCTTACAGGTACTGTTTTCGGACTTGCCCCCGGATTAAAAAATTCTTGGAAAAACCGGCAGATTGTGATTCTATCATTGGCTATGGCATTATCAATTTACCTTACTTTTGCTCCCGAAACGGCAATGACTCCTTCACAGCTCAAATACTTTGCGGCAAAAGATATTTACAATAACAAGAATGTTCATTTCTCGGTAAGTAATTCATCAGATAACACTTATATTATTACTGACATTTCTAATAAAAGCAACCGCTACATGCTGAAAGCAAATAATCTGAATTTTGCTAAAGGTGATGAAGTCATAGCAGTCCTTCGTTATAAAGCTCACGAAGACGTATTCTCTTTGGTAGAAGCTGTTTCGGTAAATCCGCTTCTTGTACTACCGTTTGTCCCTGCTCTCGGAGAAAACATACGAATACTTAATCTGCACGTACCCTGCGCATGGATAGCCGTTTTAGCATTTTTGATTTCAATGATATATTCGGTTCTCTATCTTTCCCGAAAAAGACTTTTTTACGACATTGCATCATCTTCATCTGCTCTTATCGGTTTTATTTTCACAATACTGGCAACCACTACAGGTATGCTTTGGGCAAAAGACAACTGGGGAGAATATTGGAACTGGGATCCACGTGAAACTTCGATTTTTGTACTCCTGCTTATTTATATGGCATATTTTGCTTTAAGATCGTCCCTGGAAAATAAACAGATAAAAGCCCGCTTCAGCGCCGTATATTCTATTTTGGCTTTTGCAACAGTTCCATTCCTGATTTTTATTCTTCCAAGAATATCAATAGGACTGCACCCGGGTTCTGCAGATGATATTAATACAGGTCCGCTTTTAAGTTATAACGAAGATTCGCTAAATTATTTAAAACAAATTAGTTTCTCACTTTCTTTTATGTCTTATACAATGCTGTATTTTTTCCTTTTAAATATATTAGTTAGATTTAAATACTTAAGCCATTTTATAAATAATACATCATTAATTGATTAATATAATTATTGTTAAACTATTTAACATTTAATCATGGATAATATAACATCCCTATTTATCAGCCTTACAATATGGTTAGGAATATCACTTTTTTTAATTTATATAAATACAAAATTAAATAAACTTTATAACTTATTTAAATTAAATATAGATAATGAAACAGATAAATAAAAAATATATAATAGGTATTATAATTGCCGCTGCTTTTATTTGGCTTGCAATTACTTCGTTTGACGAAAGTAAAGCGGAATATACCGATTTCCGCACCGCTATGAAAAATGAGAAAAGCGTTCAGGTTGCAGGAGAATGGATTAATACTCTCCCCTACCATTTTAATACTGAAAGTCAAAATCTGACATTTTATATGAAGGATACGACCGATTTTGAAAGCAAGGTTGTTTACAAAGGAAGTATGCCTTCAAATTTCAAACTTGCCCCCCGTATTGTTGTTAAAGGTAAATTCGTTGACTCGGTATTCATGGCAAGCAGTATCCTTACCAAATGCCCTTCAAAATACGACTCTAACGATACTATTAAATAAAATTATATAACTATATTAAATTACCAATGTTTATACAATATCATTAAATAATAAAGCAAATAAGAATAAACTATGATAAATCAACTAATTATAGATATTGCCTTCGCAACAGCCGTAATAACTTCTATTTTAAATTTTATTGTTTTTTTTAAGAATGATTCACCAGTAGAAATACTAAAGAATTTAGCCAGAACATCTTATTTTATTCTCACTTCGCTAATAATTGTCGCATCAGCAACTTTATTGGTGAACATATTAGGTCACAATTTTCAGATTACCTATGTTTGGAGTTATTCTTCCAATGAACTGCCGCTGCATTTATTAATATCCTCATTCTTTGCAGGTCAGGAAGGTTCACTCCTTTTATGGATACTGTTTTTCCTGATTTTCGGATTGTTTTTGCTGAAATACACATCTGACAGAGGATATGAACATGTCTTTATGGCTGTTTTTAATCTTATTGTTGCATCATTACTCTTGATGTTAATAGCCAAAAGCCCTTTTGAAATGATTTGGGAGACTTTCCAGCAGGATTCAGTTAAAGAAGGATTTATGCCTCAAAATGGAAGAGGGCTTAATCCCATTCTTGAAAATTTCTGGATGATAATTCATCCGCCGATTTTGTTTGTTGGTTATACTGCTATGGCAATCCCCTATATTTTTGCAGTTTCGGCTATGCTAAAAAGAGATTATGATAAATGGATTGATGCAGCTTTGCCATGGACACTTTTCGCAAATTCGATTTTAGGTCTGGGCCTTATTCTCGGTGGAGTGTGGGCTTATGAAACTTTAGGATGGGGAGGATTCTGGGGCTGGGATCCCGTCGAAAATTCTTCTCTAATTCCATGGATTGCCGGAGTTGCCCTCTCCCATACTATGCTTGTTCAAAAAAGAACCGGAGCGCTTAAAAAAACAAATCTACTGCTGGCAGTAATGACCTTCTCCCTTGTATTGTATGCCGTTTTTCTCACGAGGAGCGGAGTTCTGAGTGATGCTTCCGTTCATTCCTTCGGAGAAGCAGGAGGCATTTATTATGATATACTCCTTAGATTAGTTTTGTTTTATTTTGTCTTCGGTCTTGTTTTGATAATCATAAGAGCAGGCGAAATAAAAACAGATAAAAACGTATTTTCACATTTAAACAAGGAAACAATGCTTGCATCGGGGACTGCTGTAATGTCAGCGTCCGCTTTGATCATATTTATAGGTACAAGCTACCCGGTTTTCGCAAAGCTCTTTAATATACCGCCGGCAACTGCCGACATTGCATTTTATGACAAATGGAACCTGCCCTTGGCTGTCCTGATTGCCTTACTCAGCGGTCTGGCATTGTATTTCAAATGGAAACAGGAAATACTTAAAAGAAGATTTTCATCTCCGAAGTTCTATTTACCTGTTATTATTTCTTTTGTACTTGCAGTATTACTTTACTTTCTGGGTCTCGACCGTTTTGACCTGCTTGCTCTTGCTTTTGCCGGGATATACGCCCTGACCGCCAATCTTGTGCATTTGAAATCCGCCTTAGAAAATAAGTTTTCTCACTCGGGTGCATATATTTCACATGCAGGGTTTGCGTGCCTGATGTTCGGAGTAATCGGAAGCGGCGCTTATTCAGAAAGCAAAATTGTAAACCTCCGGGAAGGAGATACCAAATCTGCTTTAGGATATGAGCTTACTTATAAAGAAAAAGTCAGAATACAAAAAGAACTGAAAGATCGTGAAAAATATGCTTACAAAATTGACGTGCAAAAAAACGGATTGAATACAACACTCTCGCCCGTTTTTTATCTTAGTGACTACAACAGGCGTGAATCCTATTTTCTGGAACCTGACATTAAAATCCTTCTCGATAGAGATATTTATCTGTCTCCCGTAAATGTACAGATCGAAATGCAAACCGATAAGCTCATCCTCGGCAAAGACCAACGAGCATCTGTTCCCTTTGACACTGCTCTTAAAATTGAATTCTTGAAATTCGATATGTCAAAAGCAATGCAGTCGATGAACCAAAGTGAAGTACAGCTCGGAGCCGTTGTCAAGTTTCACAGGGACACTTCGGTAATTACCGATACATTGTTTACCGAATTTGACATTAGCACAATGGAAAGCGAGCCGGTCTGGAAAAAAATTAACAAAAAAGGCTCTAAAGCTGCCTTTGCACAGCTTATTAGAAATCCCGGAGATATGTCTAAATCAGAAGCTATGTTCATTTTTTCCGAAACCGGCAGTACCGATATTCCCGAAAAAGAAGTTTTAACGGTTGAATTATCCGTAAAGCCATGGATAAATTTGGTTTGGTTAGGCTCTTTTCTTATTGCCGCCGGGTTTTTCATTGCCGTTTTCCGTTATAAAAACTGACGTAATGCTAAAATAAAATCGCAAATAATCTGTCTTAAATCTATATTGCTTTACAGTAATATTGTTTTTAAAATAATTAAATAAAATAAATAATTTTAGTCGAACTTCGTCGAAATCAAAAGTTGGAATTAATTAGCTAATTGTATTTATAATCAAATTTTTTCAGGAGTATTTATGGTCTATATTTCAAAACTGTTCACCGCCGTTCTGTTTTTATCGCTTGTAACAATATCTACAAGCTCATGCTCCAATCAGGAATCAGAAGCACAAAACGGCAACAAAACACAGCAGGCTTTTGCAGAGGCACAGCCCGCTGATACCGAAAGCAACGCCGCAGAACCCGAAGTTCATCAGGTTCTTTCCGTGGCGCCAAGCAGCCAGCCAGGTAAAATTCGTGATTTTATGTGGATGGAAAACGGCGAGAAAAAGCTTTTTTCGGAATATGTCAAAGATAAAGTTGTCTTTTTAAATTTCTGGGCTACATGGTGCGGTCCTTGCAGGCATGAAATCCCTGCTATTATTGAAATTAACAAGGAAATGAATCCTGATGATTTCGTTGTCGTGGGTATTTTTCTTGAAAGAGACCGTTATAACAGCCCCGAAAATTCAATGAAAAGAGTGAAAAACTTTGCTAAATCAAAGGGCATCAATTATATAAATTTCAATCCTACTCAGGAGCTTGAAAAGGCTTACGGGAGGATTTCCGGTATTCCTACTACCTTTATCATTGACAAGGATGGTAATATCAAAGAAAAAATTGTAGGCGCCAGAAGGAAGGCTGATTTCATCAAATCTATTAAAAAAGTGATGGATTCTTCTAAGAACTAAATTTATTAACTTATTGATAAACTTACGGGTTTCATGGTATTGCATGAAGCCCGTTTTTATTTGGTTTTTCGGGATGTATTACAAGTTTTTTGGGTTAATACCGCTGTTTTTTGTTTATTTGTTTTTGATGAAGCAGGTGCTGTCGTTAAAATTTTATTGTAATGACAAATAAACTCCTTATATTGTATAGACATATCATGTTTTGTATAAGAATTACTATTAAATAATAGAATCATTTTATTATTTTATACAAATATT
>CAZOBD010000055.1:0-23515 GCA_964577665.1 uncultured Hyphomicrobiales bacterium | reverse complement strand
TCATTACACTACGATTTTTTCTTCAATATATGGCAAATCTACCTAAAAATAATCATTCCCTTATGTGTTTTTTCTGTAATCATGGATGTTTCATCTGTTTATTTTCTATTTCCGCTTCCAGATGTCCAACATCTGTCAGATGTTGGACATCTTTTTCCTCCTGCTGTTAGAACATTTTGATTTTCAGATGTCGGACACCTCGAAGGTGTCCGACATCTTGTTTAAATAATCATCCCTTCGTATGTTTCCCTTATCATGCTTGTTGCATATTTAAATTTTGAAATGGCTTCAAATAGATTATTAATTTTCCTGCAAATTTTGTAAATTATTAAAAAAGACAGACATTATTCATATAAAATCGCAAAATTTTGATTTACAGGAGACAGCAAAAAGATTAATTTCATAAACATAAGGAAGAAAATGGAAAACAACCACGAAATCATCGATGCAAAAATCCGTGAGATGTATGAACTTATCGAAAAAGCAAAAATGGGCGGCGGTCTCGAAAGAATTGAAAAGCAGCATGAAAAGGGAAAGCTTACTGCCCGCGAAAGAGTTGACCTTTTTATAGACAGGGGCACTTTCAAAGAACTTGACGCCCTTGCCCACCATCATTCGACAGGTTTCGGACTGGACAAAATAGTGCCTCTCGGAGACGGTGTGGTTACAGGCTATGGCAGCGTCAACGGCGGTAAAGTATTCCTGTTTTCTCAGGATTTCACAGTTCTCGGCGGAAGCCTAGCCCAGCAGCACGGAGCCAAGATATGCAAAATCATGGACATGGCTTTGAAAAACGGTTGTCCTGTCATCGGATTGAATGACTCCGGCGGAGCCCGTGTGCAGGAGGGAGTAATTTCGCTCGGCGCCTATGCCGAGATTTTCTGGCGAAATACTATGGCTTCGGGCGTTGTGCCGCAGATTTCGGTGATTATGGGACCGTGTGCGGGCGGTGCGGTTTATTCTCCTGCAATTACGGATTTTACAATTATGGTAAAGAAAACATCCTACATGTTTGTTACCGGTCCTAAGGTTGTAAAAACTGTTACCCATGAAGATTTTACTTCTGAAGAACTCGGCGGAGCTGTAACGCATGCTTCAAAAAGCGGTGTGGCACATTTCACTGCCGAAAATGACATGGAAGCTCTTGAAATATTGAAAAAGCTGTTGAGTTTCATTCCACCGAATAATGCCGAAGACCCGCCTTTCATCCCAAATGACGACCCGCTAGACCGCATGGACGAAGATTTGAATTACAGCGTGCCTTCCAATCCCAATCAGCCTTACGACATGAAGGACATCATTACAAAGACAGCCGATAACGGTGAATTTTTGGAAGTGCACAAAGACTGGGCGGCAAATATTATCGTTGGCTTTATACGGCTCGGAGGACGTTCCATAGGCGTTATTGCAAACCAGCCGGCGGTTTTGGCGGGCGTGCTGGATATCGACTCTTCACGCAAAGGCGCCAGATTCATTCGTTTTTGCGATTCTTTTAATATTCCGATTCTGACATTCGAGGACGTACCGGGTTTTCTGCCCGGAGCAAATCAGGAGTGGGGAGGTATCATTACTAACGGTGCAAAACTGCTCTATGCCTACTGCGAAGCAACAGTTCCAAAAGTAACGGTAATCACACGGAAAGCATACGGCGGAGCTTACGACGTAATGAACAGCAAACACATCCGCGGCGATTTGAATTTTGCCTGGCCTACGGCTGAACTCGCCGTTATGGGTCCGAAAGGCGCTGTTGAAATAATTTTTAAAAGAGAAATAGAGAAAGCCGAAGACTCCGAAAAGCGCCGGCAGGAACTTATAGACGAGTTTAACAGGAAATTTGCAAATCCGTATATCGCTGCTTCTTACGGATATATAGATGAAGTAATTGAGCCGAAATATACCCGTCAGAGATTGATAGATGCTTTCAATCTGTTAGAAAACAAGGTGGACAGCGTTCCCAAAAAGAAGCACGGAAATATACCGCTGTAACTTATTTGCATAAATATTTTTTTTCAGCGATAATTATTGAGAGTTTGCGAATTGAGTAGTTTATAAGTAATCGTGAGTTAAAAGCCGTTTATTAAAAAACAAAAACGTAGGGGCAGACCTGCGTGTCTGCCCTCTACCTGCTAAAACGTAGGGGGCAGACCTGCGTGTCTGCCCTCTACCTGCTTGCATGTGTCTGCCCTCTACCTGCTGCATTATTCAAATATTAAAACAAACGTCAAAAACATCAATCTTGCATGTGTCTGCCCGCTACCTGATGCATTATTCAAAAGGAATAAATGATATTAGGAATCTTTTTTCTTCTTTTTATATCAATATTTCATATATTTGCTTTGTTTTTATATTTAATATTTGAATTATAAACGAGGAGAGAAATGGATTTAGGGCAGTTTATCAGAAACATACCGGATTTTCCGGTAAAGGGCATTCAATTCAAAGATATTACAACTCTGCTGCACAATCCCGAAGCGCTTAAAGAAGCTTTCGACCAGATGGCAGAGGAGCATAAAAATGAAAAAATCGACCAGATAGTGGGGATGGAGTCCCGCGGTTTTATTTTCGGAGCGGCTCTGGCTTATATACTCGGATGCGGCTTTGTGCCTATCCGCAAGCCGGGTAAACTGCCCGCAGAAACAATAAAAGAAGAATACAGCCTCGAGTACGGCACGAACACTCTTGAAATACATAAAGACGCTTTCAGTTCCGGCGATAAAATTTTAATAGTTGACGATCTGCTTGCCACGGGCGGAACCGCAAAAGCAGCCGCTAATCTGGTTTCCAAGCTGGGCGGAGACATTGTCGGTCTCGACTTCCTGATAGAGCTCGAATTTTTAAACGGAAGAGAGCTTCTTGAAGGTTACTCGGTAAAAAGCTATGTCAAGTTCTAATAATTTTCTATCGCTTCACGGTCTTTTTTTCTGAGGCTCATGAAAATCAAGTTATAAGAGTGGTCAATCAGTTCTCGGAGTAGTTCATTTGGAAACTCCAGATCGGGTGTTATGGTATTCCAGTGTTTTTTATTGCAGTGATAGCCGGGAATAACTTGATGCCACTTTTCCCTGAGCTCCACGGCTCTTTCGGGGTCGCACTTCAGGTTCATCCGAAAGGGTATATCGTGTGTGTCCGTTATGCAGAAAATCTTTCCGCCGACACGCAGGCAAAGCGTAGTTTCGTCAAATGGAAAATCCCGGGTAACGCCTTTTTTTCTACTGCAGTAATCAACTAATTCTTCGATGTCCATATCACTCCTTTTGAAATTAAAGATTTATGTAGCGTCTCTGCTAAAAAATTCTTATTCAGTAAACTATTTTTTGATTTCTAATACTAAGTTGTTTTCAAAAGATCATCTTACTTCTCATTCCCAAACTCCGATTTGGGAATGAATTTTTAAAACGAAACTCAGTTTCGCCGTTGGTCAAACTGAGTTTGAGTTGAAACTGTCCTATCCAAATCAGAGTTTGGATAGGAGGAAATAATTGCTTTGAAAGCAACTTGGTATAAGAATGAACTTAATGCAGTCTGACCTGTATTAATTTAACTGACATAGCTGAAGATTAATCAGTTACAATAAATGTGTTTCATTCCAATTTGTAATCAAATATTCAATTTCCTAAATTAAGACTAATTACTGAACATCATCAATATTGAATTCTATTTTACTTTGAAGTATAAGTTCGTTTAGAATAGCTTTTAAATTTCCTTCTTTAACAGCGGATTTGAATCTTTATAATCCTTGCGTATATCTAATCTGCGGAGTCCGATTTTTATATACTCCTCTTGCAATTCAATACCGATTGACTTCCTTTCTAACTCTTTAGCTGTATAGCTTGTAGTAAAAGTTCCTGAAAAAGGATCAAGTACCGTACCACCAATACTCGAACTTGCTTTGATAATACGATTTAATAATGCTGCCGGTTTTTGGGTCGGATGATTTTCATATTCGGGCATTCTATACCTCACCCTTGGAAACTCCCATACATTTCCCGGTACTTTTTTAGAATTGTAAACAGCAGGTTCGGGTTTTCGGTAATCAATCAGCTTTCTTTTTGCTCCTGTTTTAGCTTCAATCATGATATCATCACTATTAAATGTGTAATCATTTGGATTTTTAACGCAGTGTAAAATCGGTTCGTACATAGAACCATAATACTTACGTGCTTGAACCCCTGAACTATCGTAGTACCAGACAATCCTTGATAAAATAGTTATTTTATCTCTTAAAAAAATATCAAAATATGGCATAAACTGAGTTGCCGTCATGACATAAAAACTGCCGTTTTCCTTTAATTTTTCAATGCAGCATTGGAGCCATTCATAACACCACTGCAAGTATTCTTCTTCTGTTTTCCATTTGTCCTTATGTCCGTTAAAATTTTTGCCGATATTATAGGGTGGATCAGCAAATATTAAATCTATACTTTTATCAGGTATTTTTTTAAGTCCTTCAAATACATCAGCGTGAATTATTTTATGATTTGTATTTTCAAATATTTCCATTTTGTTATTATATATTGAAATGATTTTTATTATAATTTACGAAATATTTGATTTTTTTCAAATATTATGTTCAGTTTTCTTATATTCTCTTAATGTTTATCTTACTTATTTTAATAATATAAAAGATGCCCAACACCTTGTAGATATTGGACATCTGTTTTTTTAACGGACTTTCGTTTTACTCTTTATTACTGTCAACCCGCTTTCAAAGTTGCTGCAATGTCTTCTTCGGCTGTTCCGAGGGGCATGATGTTGTAATTATCAACAAGTATCTGAAGCACTTCCGGTTCTAAAAATTTCGGAAGGGTAGGACCGAGGCGGATATTTTTAATGCCGAGATATAAAAGAGTTAGAAGTATAGCCACCGCTTTCTGTTCGTACCATGAAAGAATCATTGAAAGCGGAAGTGCGTTTATTTCTGCTCCGAAGGCATCTGAGAGAGCCTGAGCAATTTTTATAGCAGAATAGGCGTCGTTGCACTGTCCTATGTCCAAAAGCCTTGGAATTCCTCCAATGTCTCCGAATTCCATTTTGTTAAATCTGTATTTGCCGCAGGCAAGCGTCAAAATAACAGTATCTTTAGGAGCTTTCTGCGCAAATTCCGTGTAGTAATTCCTGCCGCTTTTAGCGCCGTCGCATCCGCCTATAAGATAAAAATGCTTTATCTGTCCGGCTTTTACTGCATCGACTACTTTGCCGGCAACATTCAGAACAGCGTTATGTCCGAATCCCGTCATAATGTATTTTTCTTCTCCATTCTCAGCAAATCCGTCATTATTGAGAGCGGTTTCTATTACGCTTGAAAAATCCCTGTTTTCAATATGCTCTACTCCGGGCCAGCGCACAAGTCCGCATGTAAATATCCTGTCTTTATAAGAATCACGGGGCTTCTGTATGCAGTTCGTTGTCATTAGGATAGAGCCGGGAAAAGCGTCGAACTCTTTGTGTTGGTCCTGCCATGCCCCGCCGTAATTTCCGGCAAGGCGGCTGTATTTTTTTAACTCGGGATAGCCGTGTGCAGGCAGCATTTCGCCGTGGGTGTAAATATTTATACCTTTGCCTTCCGTTTGCTTTAAAAGTTCTTCCAGGTCTTTCATGTCATGCCCGGAAACAAGAATAGCGCTGCCTTTTACGGGTGTTATCCTTACCTGAACCGGAACGGGATGCCCGTACTTTCTTGTATGCCCTTCGTCGAGAATTTCCATAACTCTGAGGTTCAAGTTTCCTGTTTCCAAAGATGCCTGCAGCAATTCACCATCGCTGTGGTCTTCGGTTAAGAAATTCATCAGTTCATGTATTTTCGCAAACACTTCTTCATCGAAAGAGTCAAGAATATAAGCATGTTCGGCATAAGCAGCCAAACCTTTCAGTCCGTATGTAACCAGTTCTTCCAGCCCTGTGATGACTTTGCCTTTTTCTTCCATTCTGTTTTCAATGCCTATCTTCTCTCTGAAGTTCAGCATTTCGGTTTCATCGTCCGAATAAACAAATGCAGAAGGACCGTTTTCGAATTTATCGGGTGCAATGGCTTCTCTCTTACAGACTTTTTCATACTCCGCTTTTGCCTCTTCTTTATAATGGTATGCTGCGCTAATCATCGGTTTTATGGTTTCTTTGTCAAAATTGACATTTGTTACCGTTGTAAACAGAGCTTCTATCACAAACAGATCGTATTTCCGACTATTTATTCCGAATTGTCTTAATCTGTGTGCATACATGGAAAGTCCTTTTGCCGCATAGAGCAGAATGTCCTGAAAAGCGGCTGTTGTTTCGTCTTTTCCGCAAACGCCGATAGCTGTGTGGCAGTTTCCTTTTTGCGACTGTTCGCACTGATAGCAAAACATATAAATCCTTTCTTAAAATATAAGATTAATAATTCAGACAATTAATTCTGAATATAAAATTATAACAGAACACTCTTAATTGCAAGAATTATTGTATTTTTGCAGAAAAAAACGGAGAAAATAATGACAGTATTCTTTTCAAAAAAATGCGAACTCGGACTGCAGGCGGTTTTATACTTAAGTACTCTTCCTAGGGGAGAATTTGCAGATGCAGGCAGTATTGCGGAAAGGCTTAACGTTCCCAGAGAATTTGTGTCAAAAGTATTGCAGGAGCTGAAGAAAAACGGTATTACCGCATCAAAAAAAGGAAAAAGCGGGGGCTTTTATCTGAATAAAAATCCAAATGAAATCCGCCTTATACACATCGTCGAGGCAATAGACGGCACGGAAATGTTTACGAAATGTGTTCTTGGCTTTAAAGGCTGTTCCGTCGAAGAACCATGCCCCGTTCATGAAAAATGGGGAAAGCTGCGAAATCAGGCTTACGTAATGCTAAGCGAAAACACTCTTGCGGACATAAAAAAAGAAACCATAGATAAAATAAACAGCTTGATTTAAATAACTTTTTAGTAAATTTTCCGTATTATTATTCTTATTATTGCAGAATAAATATCGGTAAAAAGAAAAAGTATTGTAATGGATGACAGACACCCCGGAGAGCCGGGCATAAGGCAGACAATTTCCGATGATTTCTCACGGGGAGATTTTTGGGATTCTTTGCGCCAGGACTGGCGGGAACTGAAAGAGTTCTTTATTTCTGCCGACCGCAAAGACCGCCTCAAAGATATGGGAGCCATTAAGAAATGGTTTTACATACCTTTCTGGCTTTTAAAAAGTCTTTTCTACAACCTTTCGCCTGCTCGAAGAATTCTGTTTCTTTTTTCATTTATTTTCCTCATAGCAGCAGGTGACAAGGAAAACGGCGGCAACTGGCTTTTCTTAAGCGGTTTTATTATCTTTTTCATACTTATGCTCGAGCTGAAAGACAAGCTCTTAGCAAAAAACGAACTTGCCGTCGGAAGATCGGTGCAGGCAGCGCTTATGCCCGAAGAGCAGCCTGTCGTTGACGGATGGGAACTTTGGCTTATCACAAAACCTGCAAATGATGTAGGGGGTGATATTGTTGACTTTTTTGAACTGAATAATGAAACGCGCTATCTTGTTCTGTCAGATATATCAGGCAAAGGATTAGGGGCGGCGCTTCTGGCGGCTAAGCTTCAGGCTACTGTCCGTGCCATCGTACCCCGGCACAGCAGTTTGGTTGACCTTGCCGAAAGGGTAAACGCCATTTTCATCCGCGATACCATGCCAAAAACTTTTGCATCGATGATTTACCTTGAGTTTCGGAAGGGTTCCGGTAAAATTGATTTTATTAATGCCGGACACATGCCGCCGTATTTTATCAAAAACGGAGAGATAAGCAAATTTGAAAAAGGAGGGCCTGCACTGGGTATTCTGAAAAATGCGCCGTTTACTGATACCGTAGTTGAAATGGAAAGCGGCGATACTCTTTTTCTTTATTCCGACGGAGTAACAGAAGCAATGAATGACGAAGGTCATTTTTTCGGAGAAACCCGACTTGAAAGAATTTTGAAGCATGCCTCTGACAAAGCTCCTAAGTACTTAGGAAACTATATACTCCGTGCTCTGGACGATTTTGTCCTTGACGCGCCTGCCCATGATGATGTTTCGATGGTAATTCTCAAAAGGAAATAGATATGAATACAATTTTATTTTGTCTGAAACTTTATATCTAAAAGAATCTTCTGAAAAATTAAAATTTTGAACTAATTGTTATGTCGAAAGAATTTTTCAAAGTTTTCTAAAATAATTAAATCAAAAGGAAACAAATGACAATAGAAGTTAATAACAGAGAAATTCTTATACGATTTGAGCCGGCAGATCAAGATTCAAAGATACAAAATATCATCGATTATTTAAGATATGAAGAATTGACATCTAAATCAAATGCCGGAGAAGAAGACGTAACCGCTCTGCTGAAAATGGTGAAAAAAGGACGATGGGAGCGTACAAAAAAGGAATTGGGAATAAATGACTAAAATTGTTATAGATTCCAATATTGTCTTTAGTGCAATTTTAAACGTCAACAGCCGTATTGCGCAAATTATTATTAATGGAAGAAATCATTACCAGTTTTTCTCGCCTCAATATATCAGAACTGAAATAATCACTCATTAAGATAAAATAAAATCCATTGCAAAACTCAATGAAAATGAGTTTCTTGAATTATATGAACTTGTTTTGAGAAACATAACTATTTTAAATCATTCCCTTATTCCAATTAATATTTACAAAAAGGCAGAAGAACTTTGTAAGAATATTGATGTGGATGATACCGTATTTGTGGCTCTTAATGATTTTCTTGAAAGTATTTTATGGACAGGTGATATGATTTTGATAAATGGCTTAAAAAAAAGGAGGTATCAAAACATAATAAAAACAGATGAATTGTATTCAAATTTCCTTGAAAGAGTAAAGCCAACCTAAGTCATTATATAGGAAATATTTATAAATAAAAATACTCAGATTTGACTTTTAACGAAATTATATTTAAATTCAGCTATGATGTTTAAGTATTTTTGAGACGGAATATGGAAAAGCTGCCGGAACTCAATCTGGAAAAAAGCAGTCCCTACGGAAAAAATGTAGATAAGGATTTCAATGTCTTTATGTCCTTTTGCAGGAAGCATATAGCAAATCCTGACGAAGCATTGCTGAAAAAAGCATATTATCTTATGATTGAGGCTCATAAGGGTATGTCGCGGGCATCGGGCGAGCATTACTACACCCATCCTCTGAAAGTTGCCATTTCGATGATGGAAGATTTTTCCATTTATGAAGAAAATGTAATATGTGCGGCTTTGCTGCACGATGCCGTAGAAGACAGCAAAACGATCAATCTGGATTTGATTGAAAAAGAATTTAATAAAGATATTGCCCGTCTGGTGGACGGAGTAACAAAAATCCGAGGCAAAGAAACCTCCGGGCTTGACAAAGCGGCTACGTATGGCAAGCTGTTCATGGCTATGGTTCAAGACCCAAGGGCAATTTTAATAAAACTTGCAGACAGATATGATAATATGCGCACTCTGGAGCATCTGGATTATGAAAAAATTGAGAGAATAGGAAACGAAACTCTCAATTTTTATGTACCTTTTGCTCAAAGACTGGGGCTTTTAAGAATAAAACGCGAGCTTGAAAACCTGTCGCTGTATTTCACTAACCGGACCGCATTTGAAACAATACGGCCCGCACTCGAGAAAAAGCGCTTTGAATTTGTAGAATACATTAAGAATTTTCACAATAAGCTGCAGGACAAACTTAACCAGCACGGTATCAGCCATGTGATTACGATTGAACATAAACACGAATTTGAGATTTACAGAATGCTGGAAAGCGGGCAGACTCTTCAGGATATTGACAATTTCTACTCTATTGTTATTATGCTTTTCACCGATGATTACACCGAATGTTACCGTGCATACGGGGTTGTTGCCAATATTTTCGGTCCTGTAAGCGCTCTTGACGACTATATTGCCCGCCCTAAGATCAATTTTTACAGGGCGCTGCACTCCACTCATTTCGGCCCCGAAGGAAGACATGTGGAGGTAATTATCCGTACCGAGGAAATGGACAAGATTGCCGAGGGCGGCATTTCGGCTTTGTATTCGCTTGATAAAGTCTATAAAGTGCCCCAGCTTAACGAAAAAGACGTTGAAAACTGGGTCAACTGGATGCATAGTATTATTAAAAATGATGAGCAGGACGCTATTTCGAAAATATGGGGTTCCATCCGCATTAATCTTTATGAAGATGAGATTACAGTTCATACAAACAAAGGGAAAACTTTTCAGCTTCCGAAAGGTTCTTGTCCCGTTGACCTTGCCTTTGTCATTTCCGAAGATGCAGGCATGCACATTATTTCAGCAAAAGTCAACAAAGAAATAAAAGGTCTTGATTACGAACTGAAAAATCACGATGAAGTGGAAATTATTACCTCTCCGAACAGCCGTCCCATGCCCGAATGGGAAGACAACGTCGTTACACACAGGGCAATTATTGCCTTGTATAAATACTTTAACCAAAATTCTAACCACAAAAGAAGCGATCCTCGGAAAAGTACTAAAAAATATGTTAAAATACGTATCACCGGCGAAGACAGAACAGGGATGCTGCATGATATTACTAAAGAAATTGGACAAGTTAACATACTCAGGATTAATATTTACACTTCCAATTCCGTTTTTGAGGGCGCTTTTACACTAAATGTAAAAGACCCTATTTATCTTAACAATCTTTTTTCCCGTCTTCTTGCCTTAAAGGGATTAAGGGGAGTGGAGCAGGTGTACGAAGAATATTAGCGGCAGATTATTTCTTCAGGCAGGGGCATATCTTCTGTTTTACTGCATCGTTTATTTCTATATCTTCGAAGGGAACAAAGGTTTTAACCATATTTTTCACATTTTCATAGCCTTTGCTTACGCCGTCGGTGTTCTCAAGCCAGTATTCATAAGCCTGCTTGTTTGAAACGCCGCAAAACTGCATTAAAACGGCAGATGAAACCCAGCCCGACTGATGCCAGCCGTTCCAGCAGTGCAGATAAACAGGACCTTTATCTTCATTTTCGATTACATCTTTTACCATAAGCAGTATTTCTTTCAATGATTTCCTGCTCATGCCCGAATTCTGGTAATATCGCAGCGTATCATGCTTGTCATTTACAAAAAGCTTCTTCGCTCCGCTGTAATTTTTACTGTAAAGATACACCGCACAAGAAAATCCTTCATCCAAAAGGTTTTCTAAGCCGTCTTCAGGCAGGGGGTTATGGTTTTTGCGCTTATTGTGCTTGTGGTAATAGTTGTTTGCCCCGCCGCGGTAAGCCGTTCCGTATAAAATTGTCCGCATGTTGCGCGTTCCATACAGATTTTCAAAGCCGTTTCCGAAATTATCGGTTATTTTTTCGCCGGCGCACTCCACTTTATACCTTTGCTTGTAGTATGAAAATTTATCAAGCGTATCTTTTTGCGCCGAATGAGAGGCACAAAAACAGAAAAGCATTACAATTATTACATTTACGGACACTTTTTTCATAAATTCATTCTTCATTTTTAAAAAATCTTTCACATTATAAGTTAATAAACTATATTTTATCTGCCAAATTTTTTATTCTCATACCTTCTCATTCCCAAACTCCGATTTGGGAATGCCGCTATCAGTTGAAACTGAGTTTCAAAACATATTTTTTTTACTAAGTAAAAATTATGAAGGGATTTTAAATAAAAATAAATTATAAATAAATAGAATTACTGTTTATGAAAATAAAAAACCTGTTTATGAAAATAAAGGATCAGTGTATGAAAATAAAGGATCAGTGTATGAAAATAAAGGATCAGTTTATGAAAATAAAAGATCAGTATATGAAAATAAAAGATCAGTATATGAAAATAAAAAATCAGTGTATGAAAATAAAAGATCAGTGTATGAAAATAAAAGATCAGTGTATGAAAATAAATGATCAGTGTATGAAAATAAAAGATCAGTATATGAAAATAAAAGATTAGTATATGAAAATAAAAGATTAGTATATGAAAATAAAAGATCAGTATATGAAAATAAAAGATCAGTATATGAAAATAAGAAATCTGTATATGAAAATAGATTTACTGTATAGAAATTAATTATTCATAATACGTAATCTTATTTCTTGAAAGCGTAATTGATTATCTCATTCCCAAACTCCGATTTGGGGATGCCTCTATCAGTTGAAACAGAGTTTCACAGGATATTTTCCTTACCAAATCGGAGTTTTCACGAGAGTGAAAATGCTTTTAACTTGCCGAAACATCCACAAACGCCTCATCGCTGTAGTCCGACGTATGCTCATCGTTTTTCGCCTTCACCTTCATGTTTATTTTCAAAATGTATAAAGATATAAATGCTTTATTCCTCTTTTCATGTTTAATATTTGTTTTTGAAGTAACAAGTAAGTAATTTTACATAGAAAAAAAATTACATTTTAAAAAAGACTAATGAGCAAATATAAAAAGCTGATTCTTAAAATTCTAAGTTCAAAATTGGATAAAAATATTAGTTTTGAAAGTATTTGTTCACTTTTGAACTGGCTCGGTTTTGAATCGAGAACAAAAGGCTCGCATATCATTTTTCGGAAAGCCGGAATAACTAAAAGAATTAATTTGCAAAAGGATCACGCAAACGCAAAACCTTATCAAATCAAACAAATAAGACAGCTATTCGTTGATTATGGTATATTTGAAGACTTTTTTGGAGATGATGATGAATAAATACGAAATAAAAATATACTGGAGCCGCGAAGATGATTGTTTTATTGCAGAAGTACCCGAACTGGACGGCTGTATGGCTCACGGCGGCACTCGCGAAGAAGCACTCCGGCAGGCAGATACCGCCATTCAGCTTTGGATACAGACCGCAAAAGAGTTCGGAGACGATATTCCCGAACCCAAAGGAAGGCTCATACATGCTTGATATTTTTTCCCTCCCAAATCGGAGTTTTCTCGAGAGTGAAAATGCTTTTAACTTGCCGAAACATCCACAAACGCCTCATCGCTGTAGTCGCTTGCCGGCAATATAAACTTCAAAATTACGTTTCAAGTTTTATGAGTTTTATGTACTAAAATACATTTATGACTATTGAGGAACATATAAGTTACTGGTTCGAGACAGCTTCCGAAGATATAAAAGTTGCAGAGAACCTATTGGAAAACGGCTATTTTACATGGGCTATGTTCATTGGTCATCTTATTCTTGAAAAATCATTAAAAGCATATTGGGTGTTCATACATAAAGAAACTCCTCCAAAAATTCACGACTTAATCACCTTATCCAAATCATGTGGTTTAGAACTTGATGACGATCTAACCAAGTTTTTCTATATTATGAATAAATTTCAGCTCGAAGCAAGGTATCCTGATTATAAACGAGAAACATCTAAGCTGGCTGATTCAGAGTTTGCTAAAAATAAATTAAACAAAATAATAGATACTTCCAAATGGCTAAAATCCCTGACAAAATAGTAAGCGATATTAAATCATTAGTTCAAATTGCCGCTAATAATAACATCGAAATTCAAAAAGCAGTTCTTTTTGGCAGCCATGCTTCAGGAATCGCCGGAGAATACAGCGATATTGATATAGCTTTGGTTTCCAATGATTTCTCCGGTATCAGGCTCGATGACAACTTGAAACTCATGAACATTGTTCTTGCAGTTGATCATAGGATAGAAACTCATCCCTTTCGTCCCGAAGACTTTACCCCTGAAAATCTTTTCGTAAAAGAAATTCTTGATAAAGGCATATCTATTATTTAAACTCTAAAGTGCAGCTTTGAGGAATTTTTCATTTACAAGTACAGCTTAATGAAAAATAATAGTATTGAAAAAACAAAAAGCACTAGCGCAAATCATTAAAAGAACGATGCCTTCTTGCTTCTCATTCCCAAACTCCGATTTAGAAATGCCGCTAATCGATACCTCATTCCCAAACTCCGATTTAGAAATGCCGCTAATTGATACCTCATTCCCAAACTCCGGTTTGGGGATGCCGCTATCAGTTGAAACAGAGTTTCACAGGATATTTTCCTTACCAAATCGGAGTTTGGTAAGGAGGAAAATAACAATATTGAGAACTGATTTTGCTAAAAATACGCAAAGCGGTGGTTTTTTGCAAATGAAATTATTCTAATAACATTGTTTCAAACTCATGATAAGTAATAATTTTAGTATTTTGATTGGCGTGCATATATTTCGCTTCTTACTTTTTCTACTTCATGGGTAATTTCTTCCTCGCTAAGCTCGCCGGTGGAGAAAATATCCAACAGCCGCGAGAGTTTTTCGTCAAGAGTTTCTTTTGCAAGTTCCCTGCCGAGCTTTTTTTTCTCGTCATTTGGAAGCTGCTTAACCAAATCGAGGATTTGATTGTAAGAAAGCGCAATTTGATATGTTGATGTATTCATTTTTTCTGTCCCAAAAACTTATATTATTTACGAAAACGAAATAAATTGAAAATTATGGTTATAATATAATTATAAATTTCGCTTAAAATACGCAAAGCGGGGGTTTTTTGCAAATGATTTTCGGCTTTTTAAAGGCGGATGGTGCTTTTTAAAAGGTCAATCTGGCTTCTTAAATAGTCGTTGACTTCTTTTGATGACTTGAAATATTTGGCTATGTCATGGTCGAGCTTAACTGTTATCTTCTTCTGTTCTTTCAGCTTGCGGGCATAAGGATTTGGCTTAAGCTCCACCTTGGAAAGATCATACTCCTCGGCTAAATCATCATCAAGAGTGGCAGAATTATCTTTAATGACATTAACTTCGTCGCCGTCAATGGTTTTTGTTGAATGCTTCATAATATTTTCTTTCTTGTTTTGTTGCTTTTCTTGCTGAAATTATTCTAATAACATCGTTTCTTTCAGTAAAAGACACAAAAAGCAGTCTGTTATTTTTTGAGTAACCTATTAAAATATATCTTAGTTCATAATTGGAATGTGCCTTGTCGGAAAACATATAAGCGAAATAGTCATAGAACACAGATTTTGCTTCCTCAAAGCTGACATTGTGCTTTTTAAAGTTGTTTTCGGCTTTTTCCGAGTGCCATTCAAATTTTATCATTGATGTAAGCTTTTGTAGAATATAATATTTTAACTTTCCTTTAACCAGCTTCCGCTTAAAATACGCAAAGCGGTGGTTTTTTGCAAATGAATTTCGGCTTTTTTAAGCTCAAAATCAATACCTCATTCCCAAACTCCGATTTGGGAATGCCTCTAATCGATACCTCATTCCCAAACTCCGATTTGGGGATGCCTCTATCAGTTGAAACAGAGTTTCACAAGATATTTTCCTTACCAAATCGGAGTTTGGTAAGGAGGGGAATCGTTTAATTAAGAACAATATCAGTCCATTGGGAGCTGAAACCTGCCTTCGATAATGCCCTTTACGGTAATGTCTTCGTCGAGTTCCTCCCATCGGAGGGCGTAACCGTTCAAACGGAGCTCGACTTTCTTTAACTGCTCGCTGCTTGCGTCTTTCAGCAGTTTGAAACGGGCTGCGGGGAAGGCGATTATCCTGAAATCGGTAAGCTCGACGTAAATCATTCTGTCCTTTGCCCATGCTTTTATGGCGGCGGGCTCGGCAATAAGCTGTTTTTTATCTGTTGTGGTACTCATTTTGCTCTTAAACCATCTCATTTGAATAGAAATGGAATCGAAACCTTCCTATTCTAAGTACAGTCGGCAATTTTTATCTCAATTTTATATTATTAGAATAAGTATTACGCTAAAAATACGCAAAGCGGAGGTTTTTTGCAAATGAAATTAAGTCATTAAGTTAAAAAAATTTAAAAATAGAAATACTTTGAGACATTTTTCGTTTTGAAAATAAAAATATTAGGAGTGAAAATGCAGAATACTTACAATGCCTACTTTGAACAAGACGGGGAGTGGTTTATCGGGTACTGCAGTGAGTTTCCCGGGGCAAACGGAATGGGTAAAACGCTGGAGGAATGCAGGGAAAATCTTGCAGATGCCATCCGCTTGATAATCGAAGACCGCGCCGCTGACATGAAAAAGACTATCCCTACAGATGCCCTCCATGAAAAGATAGTGGTCTGATGAAACGAAATAAACTGCTGAAATATCTGAGGATGCACGGCTGCTTTCTGAAACGTGAAGGAGCGAAGCATTCCCTTTGGCAGAACCCTGAAAACGGCGCGATAGAGGCTGTGCCCCGTCATGTAGAGCTTCCTGATATGCTCTGCAAGAAAATAATAAGAAATCTTGACCTTCCGAGAATAAATTAGGAAAAAAAATACGCAAAGCGGTAGTATTTTGCAAATGAAATTCGGCTTTTCGGGAATGAGAGAGATATTTCAAAGACTAAAGCTCTGTACCGAGCTTCTCTTCGATGATTTTTTTCATTTTCTTGAAGTCGCGGAGGAGAGCGGGGAGGTTTTTCATGGCGGCAATTTCTTTGAATGCATCCATAGATTTCTTGGCAGGGGAGCCGAAATAAGCGCCGGGCTTGTTGAGGGACTTGGCTGTGCCGGACTGCGCCATTAAGATGACGTCATCAGCGGTATGTGCGTGGCCCGCAATGCCTGTCTGGGCGCCGAGGCGGTTTCTTTTGCCGATGACGGTGCTGCCTGCAACGCCCGCTTGTCCAGCCATGGCGGTATGCTCGCCGATAATGCAGTTGTGGGCAATCATTATGAGGTTGTCTATTTTAACTCCTTTGGCGATGATAGTACTTCCGACGAGGGCGCAGTCGATAGTGGTGTTGGCGCCAATTTCTACATCGTCTTCTATGATAACATTGCCTATCTGAGGAATTTTTTTGAAGGACTTGTCGGGATTTTCCAAAAAGCCGAAGCCGTCTGCGCCGATGACGGCGCCGGGATTGATAACGCAGTTTTTCCCGATGACCGTTTCGCTGCAAATAACGCAGTTAGAATGTATTTCGGTACCCTCGCCGATAGTAACATTGTCGTAAAGAACCGCGCCTGGCATAATGATACAATTGCCGGCAATACGGCAGTTTTCTCCGATAGATACATTAGCTCCGATATAGGCTGAATCTGAAATGTCGGAACCGCTTTCAATTACCGCAGAAGGATGGATAAAGGATTTTTTGCGCGGCTTCTGGGAATCAATCATCATAATAAGCTCAGAGAAAGCCTTGTAAGGATTATCCAGCTTGATGACAGCTTCGCATGAGACCAGTGATTCATCGAAATCCGTGCCGGCAAGAATGGCTGATGCTTTTGTACCGCCAAGCTGATGCTTGTATTTTACATCTGAATAAAACGTCAAATCGCCCGGCTTTGCAAAGCCAAGGCGATTTAAATCTTTTACAGTTGCATTAGGATTCCCGGTTAATTCTCCTCCGGTAATCCCTGCAATTTCTTTAGCTGTAAGAGGTTTTTGAAACGGCATAAATTTTTCTTCTGTTTTTAATTATCCTAATAAGATACTACACTTTTAAAAACTGTATCCATCAGGGGGTTCTTCATCCGGCGGAGGCTCGTTAGGGGGTTTCATAAAACCCGGTTTCGAGGGGTCAGGTTCTTCGCCTTCGCCAGCGGGAGCCGGTTCTTGCTCTTCGGATGCACCCCCGCGCTCTTCCTGCTGTTCTTCGGAAGTTGATATTCTTCTTGAACGTCTCCTTCTTGAGGGGGGCTTTTTGGTATCAGCCTTTTTATTCCTCGGATCGCTGCTGATTTTATCCTGAAGGTCTTTTTCAAGTTCGTCAACATCCACGCCGAGTTTTCTCAGCACTTTTAGTGTAAGATCGTATTTATAGTTAGTGTATGGCATGGGCTGAAGGCTTTTGTCAAAAACAAAATCGACACCTTCGTCTGAAGCAACTTCCTGTACGGCTGCATAAATCTTTTTTTCTACGGGCTGCAAGATAGCTTCTACCAAGCCTTCGTATTCGCCGCCTGTTTCAAACTTATTGCGGGCATAGGTCATTCTTTCGCGTTTGGCATCTTCGAGCTGCTGCTGTTTAGCCATTTTTTCCTGCTCGCTCCAGACAAGCCGGTTTTTCTGGATTTCATGCTCAAGATCTTCAATATGCTTATCCATAGCAGAAAGCTCACGTTTCCATTCTTCCACGAATGAGTTAATCCTCTGGTCGGCAAGTTTCGCTTCCGGAAATTTATCTCTGATCAAATCGGAGGAAATAAATCCCATTTTCTGGGAATAGGCATAGGAAGTAAGAAAGGCTAAAAATAAAGCCGGGAAAAGAATTTTTTTGAAAAGATTTTTGAAAACCATAAAATTCTCGTTATGTTGATTTTTCTTATGAGAAAAAAATTTATGTTAAAATAGTCATTCCGGACGAAAACGCTGTTGTATTTCTATGAGAAGAGCTCTATGTTATCTGAGAAGTAGAAAAGAATCGCCCGGAATGACAATTTTTTCATCACAATCAAATTTTCAGTTCAAATAACGCTCTAATTATATAACGAAATAGAATATATATTCTTTTAAAAATACCATTAGTATTTTTTACTATTTTTTATTTTTTCCGCGCTTTAACATATCGAGAACTTTATAAGTTATCTCCATAGGGTCTTCGCTGTAAAGAACAGCGGGACTTCCTTTGTCGAGCACGAGGCTTATTTCTTCTTCTTTGGCAATATCACCTATGGCATCCTGTATTTTTTCCCGTATAGGGGCCAGCAGACTATCCCTCATCATGGCAATTTCGCCCTGCATGCCCAGTTTTTCTTCCTGGAACTGTCTTCCCTGCATCTGCAGAGCCATTATAGCCTCTTCTTCCTGCTTCTGCTGTTCGGGTGACATCATAGCTTTCTGCTTTTCATACTGTTGGTAGCGCTCCTGCAGATCCTGCTCAAGCTTAAGCAGTGAATCGCGGTAGATCACGGTAAGCTTTTTCAGCTTTTCGTCAGCTTCTTTTGCCTCAGGCATTTCTTTGGCTATTACGGCAACGTCAACAATGCCTATTTTCATCCCTTTCTGTGAAAATGCACCTTGAACGGCAACCATTAAAGCAAAAACCGATAATAATAATAATTTTTTCATTTTGTGGTACTCCTTTTGTTAAAATTTTAGTAATATTTCTTATTTTACTTATTTTTCATCTGTTTATTTTAAGCCCCACCCTGACCCTCCCCAAGGGAAGGGAATTCATAATTTTTCACCCTCCCCTTGGGGAGGGCCGGGGTGGGGTCTTATCCGGTTTTTCATTTACATTACGTTTTTTTTTTCAATATATGGCAAATCTACCTAAAAATAATCATCCCCTTGTGTGTTTTCCTTTATCACAGGCTTTTTTCTGTTTTTTTTTCCTTTTCAAATATCCGGCACTTTTAAAGTGTATGACATCTTATCGAACATAGATTTTTTTTATTACTAAAACTACAAATGTTCAAAGAACTATCTTCCCTGCCCAAGATGGAACAGGAATGTCCATCCGGGTTTTTTGAATGTATCATCATCGGGATCAAATCCGTAGCCGTAGCTGAATCCGATAATACCAATGGGCTGGAGCATCAGTTGAACACCGACGCCGGCAGACCGCTTGAGATTAAAAGGGTCAGTTTCTTTCAGGCTGTTCCAGACATTTCCTGCTTCGGCAAAAGCGTAGAAATAAACCGGCATTGGATTAAGCGATAGAGCGAATCTCAGCTCGGCAGTGTGAAGCGTCTGCAATCTACCTCCATATTCGGGACCGACCGAACGGTCTGTATAGCCTCGCATGGGTGTTACTCCGAAGCCGCTGAGGCCGCTGCCGCCCATATAGTAAAGTTCAATCGGCGGTATTGTAGTGTCCGTTTCAAAACCTTCTATATATCCGAATTTAGTTTGCAATGACAGAACGACCCTGTCCATATCGTCTATTTTCATCAAAGGCGCAAGCATCTGAAAGCTCAGCTCGGTTTTCAAAAAATCAGTATTTCCGAGACCGGCAGCTCCCATAGCCCAACTGCCCGAAAGTGAAAATCTCGAGCCATTTGCCGGGAAGAAGGGGTGGTCTAAGCTTGAGCGGGAAATCTTTCCTCCAAGAGTTACCTCAGTAGATCTCCCCTCGCGGTAATAATATCCCGTTGTGCCTTCTACAAGATTTTCCTGCACTCTGATATTTCCGTCAATTCTGAAATAATCATCGGGCCAGCGGAGACGGCGCCCGACATTAATAATACCTCCTACTCTTCGCAGGTTGTAAGTCCACCGCAGCCATGTATAGTAAAGATTGAATCCGACGGAGGTAGGCTCGTCAAACAGCCATGGCTCGGCAAATCCGATTGAAAATGTTTGATAACGGCTTGCCTGACCGAACTCAGCATTGAAATTAAGCATTTGTCCGCCGCCGCCGAAGAAAGGCTCCGACAGTGAAAAATTATTAAGTGTAAAGCCTATTGCGCCTGTAAGCCCGAATGAACCCGCAAATCCTATGGAAGCATTTATCATGTCGGTGCTTTGCTCTTCGACGGTATAGACAAGATCGACTTCGGAAAAATCACGTCCCGAGCCAACAGGCCTGACGTCCGGCTTCAATGCTTCGGGGTTGAAATAGTTAAGTGCTCCCAGCGCCCTGATACTCCGGATAATAGCGGCGCGGTTGAAATAATCTCCGGGACGGGTGTAAAGCTCACGGCGAATTACTTTGTCTTTCGTTTTGGTGTTTCCTTCAATGATATTTTTGCGAACCTTAATTCGCTTGTTTTCTATAACTTTTATTGTAATGTCGATGGAATCGCTGCCTATGCGGGCTTCTTCTTTGGTAAATTGTGCCTGAAGATAACCGTTGTTAAGATATACCGAAGAAACGTCAGTCTGTTCTTCGTTTCCATAAAGGTTCATGTCGAACTGCTCGACGTCATAGACCATACCTTCCTCAAAATCGAGCCTGTTAGCCAAAAGCTCGGAAGGATAAACGGTGTTTCCTATAAAATCAATATCTCTGATAAAGACCTGATTACCCTCGCGGACCCATAGCTTTATATGGACTTCTTCATTTTCTTCATCATATATTATTGAATCTTTAAGTAGTTCGCCGTCGATGTAGCCGTTTCTTTTGAAAAAGGATTTGATTAGTTTTTTATCTTCTTCATATTCTTTAGTGTCAAACTTGTCTGAAGCCCAAAACTGCCACCATGCTTTAGTGCCGGTTTCTTCAAATGCTCCGGCAATCTCGTCATCGTCAAAGTGCTCATTTCCGATAACTTCAATGGATTCTACTCCAAAATTTGCTCCCTCTTCAATCCAAATCTTTAGATTATGAAATAGTCCGGAATCAGCCTGTACGAGTTCTGCTTCAACTTTTGCGAACATAAGACCTTCTTCTTCGTAAGCGGCTTTGACAGATTTCTTTGCACGGTAAATATCATAGGGGGAAATTATATCTCCTCTTGAAAGTCCTATAGCGGTTTTTATCTCATCATCGTCGAGTTCATTGTTGTTCTCTACGGCAATGAAATTAAGCCGGGGGTATTCCTCGACCCTGATTGATAGTATGATACCGTCGCCTTTTATTTTATCAACAAGTATTTCCACATCGGAAAACTGCCTTTTTTGCCAGAGACTTTTTAGAGCTCGCGAAAGCCGGTTCAAGTCGGGAAGTGTAATCTGGCCGCCCGGTCTCAAACCCGATAATGTTACAATTGTCTCTTCGTCGGCATAAGTATTGCCTTCAACGCTGACACCTAAAATTGTATAGCTTTTTCCTTCCTGCTTTTGTGCAAAAGCATAGGAAGCGGATGAAAAAACAATCAGAGCAGTCAGAAAAAAAATTTTCAGTTTATATAAATTCATAATATTCATTATTTAAAAACATTCATAACACGCTTTAAATAAGACTCTTTCTGGGCATTATCATCTCTAAGCTGGGAAGAAGTCTTGCCAAAGCGGCGCTCCCGGTGCTGGTAGTTTCTAAGAGCTTCGTAAAGGCTTTCTCTGCGAAACTCGGGCCAGAACTTTTCAGTGATATACATTTCTCCGTAAGCCATTTCCCACAGCAAAAAATTACTAAGGCGCAGTTCGCCGCTGCTCCTGATAAGAAAATCCGGATCCGGAATACTCCTGGTGGTCAGATAATCAGAAAAAAGATCTTCGTTTATGTCTTCCGGTGAAACCTTGCCGCGCCGGACATCGAGCGCTATCATCTGAACGGCTCGAACGATATCCCATCTTCCTCCGTAACTCAGCGCCAGAGTAAGCGTCAATCCTTCGTTTTCTTTTGTTTTTTCTATGGAGGAGTGAAGCTGGGACTGTACGGATTTTGGAAGAGAGTTCAGCTTTCCTATACTTTTCAGCCGGACGTTGTTTTCATGGAGTTCTTCTATCTCTTGCTTTAGATAGTGCTCAAGCAGCTTCATTAAAATATTTACTTCAGTGTGGGGGCGTTTCCAGTTCTCTATCGAAAATGCGTAAAGAGTAAGATACTTTAATCCGAGTTGAGAAGAAGCCTTGACAATATCACGTACACTTTCAATACCTTCTCGGTGTCCCTCAGTTCTCGGCAGTCCCCTCTGCTGAGCCCATCTGCCGTTACCGTCCATAATAACAGCAATATGGCGGGGGAGGTTTCCGGCAAGAGTTATTTCCTCTTGTTTCAGTTTGTCTTCGGATTCAAGCGCTTTGTTCCAATCCAATTTATTCCCCGAAATTTTTAAAAATAATTATTTTTCAGTAAGTTATATGTCAGAATTACGTAAAAATTAAAACGACATTGATAAAAAAATATTTTCATGTAACCATGAACTTTCTAAATTAGCTTTAAAAGATATAAATTCAAAAAAATAGTTACAGAAAAGGAAAAATTTTCAAAGAGTTTTTTGTTTTTTGAAAAGCGTTTTGTAAATTTGTTTCCTTGTAAATGGTTAGAAGATAACTATGTATGTTTCATTCATTATTTAGTAGGTATATTATATGACAAAAGCAGACATTGTTGACGAAATCGCAAAAGCCACGGGATTGACCAAAATTGAAACTAAGGCTGTTGTTGATGGCGTATTCTCGAGCATCATCAATGCTATTGCGAGCGGAAAGAGAATAGAACTTCGCGGATTCGGAGTTTACAAGCATAAAAGCCGCAAACCCCGCATGGCACGCAATCCAAAAACCGGCGAATTGGTACCCCTGGAGAAAAGATACGTTCCCGTGTTTAAACCTTCTCCCGAATTTCTTGCTAAGGTCAACGAGTCCATGAAACAGAAATACGGTGAAGATTAATAACGGAAGCTGCTCATAATTTCATATTTGGCAGCATTTTCAAATTTATTTCCGTATTTTTCGTTATAACGGGAGCCATAACTGAAAGAATGTATTTGAATAACAAAGGAGATAAAAATGCCCTGTGGGAAAAAAAGAAAAAGGCATAAAATGTCCACTCACAAGAGAAAAAAAAGGTTGAGAAAGAACCGGCATAAGAAGAAAAAATAATCTTTGTAAAAGCGCTGCATGTATTTGCAGCGCTTTTTTTCTTTTTTTTGGCTGTATATTTTCGATCCCTCCCCAGCCTCCCTTACAAGTAAGGGAGGGAGAAATTCCCCTCCCCAAGAGGGGATTAAGGGGTGTGTTCCTCATACGTGAGATTATGAAACAAGTTCAGAATGAAACCACTGAAAAATTATAACTCTAAAATAATCATCC
>CAZOBD010000054.1:0-23533 GCA_964577665.1 uncultured Hyphomicrobiales bacterium | reverse complement strand
AACATCTGGCAGATGTTGGACAACTGATACGGAAAGTTAAAAATAAACAAATGAAACATCCATGATCCAATAAAACACATAAGGGAATGATTATTCGTAGATGGACTCCACTTTTAAAGTGGAGTCCATCTGAAACCCCAGTGGAGGGGACGCACAGTATGGAAGAAAAAGATGTCCAACATCTGGCAGATGTTGGACAACTGATACGGAAAGTTAAAAATAAACAAATGAAACATCCATGATTCAATAAAACACATAAGGGAATGATTATTCGTAGATGGACTCCACTTTTAAAGTGGAGTCCATCTGAAACCCCAGTGGAGGGGACGCACAGTATGGAAGAAAAAGATGTCCAACATCTGGCAGATGTTGGACAACTGATACGGAAAGTTAAAAATAAACAAATGAATATAATTTTATTTTTTTTACATACAAAGGCAAAGGTTAAATAAAATGGAAAGAACTTTTAAGCGTTTCCGCAGACTGAGAAACAATCCCGTCATAAGGGAAATGGTAAGAGAAACTCATCTGGCAAAAAAAGATTTGATTTATCCGCTTTTCAGCATAGACGGTGAAAATGTGAAAAATCCCGTTAAGTCTATGCCGGGTGTTTTTCAGCTTTCAATAGACAATATCGTTGAGGAGTGCAAAGAAGTTTACGATTTGGGTATTCCCGCCGTTATTCTTTTCGGCATACCCCCGCACAAAGACGAATTCGGCTCCGATGCTTATGCCAAAGAAGGAATAATACAGCGTACAATAGCCGCAATTAAAAAAGAAGTTCCCGAATTGCTGGTAATTGCCGATGTCTGCCTTTGTGAATACACTTCGCACGGACACTGCGGGCTTGTTCAGGGAGAAAAGATACTTAACGACGAATCGCTGTATCTATATAATAAAATAGCCCTTACAACAGTTATGGCGGGTGCGGATATGGTAGCTCCGTCGGACATGATGGACGGCAGAGTGCAGACTATTCGCAAAGCGTTAGATGATAAGGGCTTCCGTGATGTTCCGATTATGAGCTATGCCGCAAAATTTGCTTCCGGATACTATGGACCCTTCCGCGATGCAGCAGAAGGCGCGCCGAAATTCGGCGATAGGAAATCCCACCAGATGGACATTGCCAACGGAGACGAAGCTGTCCGCGAGGCAGAGGCTGATATTGAAGAGGGGGCTGACATTATCATGATTAAGCCGGCAGGAGCATATCTTGACATCATCCGTAGGGTTAAGGAAAAATTTCAAATGCCCACGGCAGCTTATCAGGTAAGCGGTGAGTATTCAATGATTAAAGCAGGCGCACAGCTCGGATGGATAGATGAACAAAAGATAATGGTTGAATCACTCACAGCAATAAAAAGAGCGGGAGCCGATATGATTCTTACATATTTTGCAAAGGATATGGCTGTACTGCTTGATAAATAAATGATTTGATCTACTGAGATTTAGCGGTTTCTTTTTTAGCGGCTCCGGCGCCGTTAACGGGAGTTTTCTCCGTCTTTGGTGCAGCTCCGTTTCCGTTCTTGCTGCCGTTTACGGTAGGCGGCTTATCTTTCTTATGGACATAGTCCGTCAGATAAAATCCGGATCCGTTAAAAACCAAACCGATATTTTTGCTTATTTTACGAAATACTTCGCCCTCGCAGTCCTCGAAGATGCAATTCTTTAAGGGTTCTTCGGTGATTCTCTGCTCGTATTCAAATTCCCGTCCGCATTTTTTACATTTGTACTCGTATGTCGGCATTTTTATAGCTCCATAAAATAAACAAATTCAGATATTTAAAATATTTTTACGCTATAATAACGTAAAAATGTTCATAATATTTCATTTAGCAAATACAAAACCAAGCGCTGTTAAAAACCCGTAAACTATCAAAAGCTTTCCGGTACCGGAAAGAGTTTCTATCAGTTTTTTTCCGTCAAAGCGGTAAGTCTGTCTGATCAATGAGAATGCGAGAGGAGCGCTGAAGAGGGGAATAAGATTGAATATCGATTGAGTAATATGTGCTACAATAAAAGGTAAAATGAAAACCCCCGCCATTAATACCGTATAAAGAGCATTTGCCTTTTTTCTTCCGAGACGTACCGCAAGGGTCATTTTACCCGCTTTTTTGTCAGTTTCAATATCTCTTATATTGTTGACGCCAAGTAAGTTCATCGAAAGAAAACCGGGCCCGAGACTCACAAGAAAAATAAGAAAATTTACTGTTCCGGTTTGGATATAATAAGTGCCGCAAACGGCTGCAATGCCGAAAAATACCAGCACGAAGATGTCTCCCAAACCTTTATATGCCAGCGGATAAGGACCTCCGGTGTAAGCCCATGCAAAAAAAAGTGAAAATACTCCTACTGCAAGGATTACCCACCCCGCTTCAAAAACAAGTATAAGCCCAAGCAGGAAAGTAATAATAATCAAGACAGCCGAGACGACACCCATTGCTTTAGGTGATATTTCACCGGCTGCAACCATCCTTTTAGGACCGAGACGCTCTTTATTGTCAGCGCCTTTTTTATAATCGTATATTTCGTTTATATAATTTGTGATTACCTGAATAAGAAGAGCGCAGATAAAAGTAATCAATAAAAGATAAGGTTTTATCTCCCCATGATAATAAGCAGCAGAACCGCCGACAATAACCGGTATTGTGCCTGCGGGTAGAGTTTTGGGGCGCGTAGCCAGAAGCCAGTGTTTCAAGCTCATTTTTTATTTGAGCGCTTCTTTTATTTTTTCAGCGCTGTCTGCCGAATAATATTTACAGTTACCCTTTATTGAGGTTGGTTCTAATGCGAGTTTTTCAATAGCTTTTTTCACTTTGCCTGCGCTTACGCCGAGTTTTTCAGCCCATTTTGATGCTGAGAGCATTTCTTCATTTTTTTCTGCCATACTTTCTCCACTTTTTAACAAATAATACTAATTTTGAATTCTGAAAAATCGGAATAATTTCAAAATCTATTCATTCTCGCACTGAATTAATTTCAGTGTAAGTTCCGCAAGGAATCTCATAAACGCAGATAAACATGCCCTGGGATTAGCTTCTTTAAGCTAATCCGACATTTCTAGTGCCGTATCAGTTCAAAAAAAGATATTTTTCAGAAGTTTCTAATTGTTTTACGAATAATCGTAAAAAATATTTATCTTTTTTTTAATTTAAATATGCTGTTACATTTAAACAAATAAATAATGTAATTAAGTATTTAATGAAAAATTGCTTTATTTGTAAAGGAAATTTAATTATTTTGAAGGAAACTTTTATGAAAAGTGTACTCAAATTTTTTTTTGTCAGTATTCTGATTTTTCTTATCAGTACGCAAGTATATTCTATCAGAAATGCCGGTAATGCTTTTTCTTGTATCGGAATATTCGGAGGAATTGATTATAATATCCATAACACCGAATTTCAAAATTTAAGAGGCATACCAAACTGCTGTCCTTCTTTTGACGGAGCCGGCGGATTCGGAGGTAAAATTGCAATTTTCTGGGAAACACCCCTTTCCCGAAATTTTTCTTTTAGGCTTGAGTCGGGGGCTGACATAATTAACGGGAAGTTCGATGCTGAAGAGAAAGAGATTATAGCCGGTGATGAACCCATAACGGCAACAATAGAGCATGTTTTGAATGTTAATATTCTCTCGGGTTATTTCGGCGCCGGGGTCAATTATAAACCTCTTAAAAATCTTAATCTTATGGCATTGGTTGATTTCAGTTTTCCCATTATTAAAGATTTCTCTCAAAAGGAAGCTCTGGTCTCCCCGGAGTACGGTACATTTGAAAACGGCAGCAGGGTGAGAAACAATATTGAGGGAGAATTGCCGGATATTCCTTCTATGCTTATATTTGTATCTGTCGGCGCCGGGTGGGATATTAATTTTCCCTTGAGCAGGAGAACCGTTTTAACACCTGAAATAAAGTTTATTCAGAGTGTAAATTCCTTATCTGAAAGCATAGACTGGCGGGTAAGCAGTGTTTATATAGGCATAGCTTTTAAATACTATTTCGGAAATGGTATTTCTACTCCTTTAAGCCCGGTAAACTAAAAAATAAACAATTATGATATAGAAAACAGACAAGGGGATGATTATTTTTGAAATTGTTGAAAAATTAAAACTATGGATGTCATTCTGAACTTGTTTCAGAATCTTGCGTATGAAGATCAGTGTAACTTGAGATGCTGAAACAAGTTCAGCATGACAAAGAAACGATTTTCTAAGGATAAAGTAAAAAAAAAAAAACAGATGAAACATCCATGATTTGGGAAAATCACATAAGGTGATGATTATTTTACATCTCCTTACTAAGCTGTGCTTGGTAAGGAAATTTTCAAAGGAAGTTTAACTTCTCGAGAAAGTTGCAATCCCAAGCACAGCTTAGGAGTTGAAAAATTAAAACCATGGATGTCATTCTGTCCCTGTGCTGAACTTGTTTCAGTATTGTTTCAGAATCTTGCGTTAGGGGAACACACCCCTTAATCCCCTCTTGGGGAGGGGATACACAGTGTGGAAGAAAAAGATGTCCAACATCTGAAAGATGTTGGACATCTAAAGCAGAAAGTAAAAAAACAAACAGATGAATAATAAAACTTTTAATATATTTATATTTACCATATTAACCGCATTTATTTCGGTAAATGCACAGGATAAATCAATTAAAGTTTCTGATAGTTTGGCTGTCCTGACACCTTCAGACTCTCCCTCAAGCTCTACAATTTCTGCAGACAGCGTTTCAAAGCGTTCAGAAAGAAGCGGATTCGATTCTACCGTTTATTATTATGCAAAAGATTCGGTCAGATTTAATATCGGTGAAAAAAAAATGCGTCTTCGCGGCGAAGCGAAAATGACATATAAAAATCAGGAACTGCAAAGCGAAGTAATTGAAATATATTTTGAAAAATCTCTTTTAAAATCTCATGGAGTGGAAGATTCTTCGGGCAGAATTACCGGCTATCCGAAATTTAACGACCAAGGTGAGGAATACTTCGGAAAAGTAATAAACTATAATTTTAAGAGACAGCAGGGTACAATAAGTTTAGGAGAAACTGAGGTGGGAGAGGGTTTCTATTTCGGCGAAAAAATCAAGAAAATATCCGAAAAGGCTTTATTTGTGCAGGACGGGCATTATACGACTTGCGACGCGCCCCATCCGCATTATTATTTCGGTTCGAAAGAAATGAAGATAATAGCCAATGACAGAGTTTTCTTAGACCCGCTTATTTTTTACGTGGAAGACGTACCATTGTTCATACTGCCGTTCGGTTTGTTTTTCCCCAGCAAAAGCGGAAGGCAGTCGGGTATAATCATACCCTCATTTTTCTTTTCAAATACCCGAGGCGTTACTTTTGAAGATATTGGTGTTTTTCTGGCGCTGAGCGATTACTACGACACAAAATTCACGGCAGATTTTTTTTCAAAAGGGGGATACGTAATAAAAAATTCTACGCGATGGGCGCTGCGAAATTCCTTTTCGGGAGGGCTGAATGCAAGCTACGGCAGAACCCGTTTTGATCCTGATGATGATTTTACAACAAACTGGAGCTTCAGCCTGAATCATAACCAGACAATTGATCCCGATCAGCGGCTTACTTCCAATTTAAGTTTTTCATCCCAAGATTATAACCGCAATACATCCAACAATCTGCAGGACAGGTTAAAACAAAATATTACATCGAATGCTTCTTATACTAACAATAACGTCTTTACATCCGGCGATATGCTTTCTCTGGCTTATAACCGCAATCAGAACATTATAACGGATGAAGTAACTCAGACGCCGAATCTTTCTTACAAGCTGCCTAATTTTTACCCTCTTAAAGGATTTTTTGGCAGGGGAGAGGCTCCGGACTGGCTGAGGAATCTGACATTTTCCTACAGCGGCAGAATGAGTTACAATGCTGAGGACAGAATTGATACGAGGCAGATTCAGGTGAACGAAGATTCCTCCTATACTGATACAAGCATGACGCATAATTACAGAAGCTCTATTGACCACAGCCCGAGGATTTCCATTTCTCCTAAAGCGGGATATTTTACGATATCGCCTTCTATTTCATTAAATGCAAGAAATTTCTTCAGGGAAGTAAATAAGACCTACAATCCCGCCGATTCTTCCGTTACGGAGGAACGGGCAAAAGGCTTTTTTACCGAGTGGTGGTACAGCCTCGGCATGAGTTTTTCCACGAGACTTTACGGTATTGTCGAGCCAAACCTGTTCGGAGTGAAGGCGGCACGGCATACTCTGCAGCCGCAGATTTCTTTTTCATACACACCACCGTTCAATCAATACTATGGTTCCTATTATGACGAAGCTGCCGAAAGAGAAGTGAAATACTCAAGATTTGAGCTTGACGGGGGCAGCCACGCACCGAATAAAAAAGCATTTGCCATGTCATATTCCATTTTGAACAGCTTCGAGGCAAAGGTATTTCAGAGTGATACACTTCCCGATTTGAACGTGGATATGCTGCGCTGGGACATACGAGGCTCCGTTAATTTTGCGGCAGATTCCTTTCAGTTCAGCGATGTATCTATGTCTTTCAGAAGTCCCGCCCTGAAAATTGTTTCTCTGAATGTAAACTCAAATTTTACGCTTTATGACGAAGAAAGACGCTGCAATCCGAATACCTGCGAGATGACAAACAGCTATAGAAGAATTGACGAACTCCTGATTGAAAATGAAAAAGGGCTCCTCAGGCTTACCAATCTCAGCCTTCAGCTTTCCACACAGTTTTCTTCCGAGGGAGTGAGTTTTGATCCTAGCTACGGACAGACTGCACAGGCAGACACAACCGGCGGTGCGGCACTTGGCGAGCGTTTTAGGCGCCGCATGGAATATGAAGAGGTACAATCTGATTTTTTTGGAGATAACACACCGGGATATGCTCCCATAAAAATACCATGGCGGTTTACACTTGGGCTTAATTTCAGTTACCGCGAACCATATTTGAAGCAGGTAACACGGAGCATCAATTTAAATACTTCATTTTCGTTTAGCATAACGCCGTCGCTTTCGGTAACCGGTAATGCTCAGTATGATTTTGTCAACAAAGAGCTGATAGCTCCGAGCGTTAACATTACCAAAGACCTGCACTGCTGGCAGCTCAATTTTTCATGGTATCCGGTGGGACCGAGCGCAGGTTTCAGAATGAAATTCGGCATAAAAGCATCAATGCTGCAGGATCTGAAGATTGAAAAACAAAGCGGTCCGATATATTGATCCGTTTTATATCATTCCGTTAATTTTTCCTTCTCAGATTGGAGCGGATTTCTTAACTTTGTTATTCGTATGTTTTAGAAAGTAATAAAAGTGTGAAATATGAGACTGTCTGAAAATTTTATACCTACTTTGAAAGAACTTCCCGCAGATGCGGTTATTCCTTCACATCAGCTAATGCTGCGTGCCGGCTTGGTGCGTCAGGTTGCTGCAGGAGTTTTTTCATGGCTGCCTTTGGGATATAATGTTTTAAAAAAAGTTATGAATGTCCTGCGTGAAGAAATGGACGCCATAGGAGGACAGGAGTTTCTCCTGCCCGCTCTTAATCCAATTGAGATATGGGAACAGACGGGCAGAGTGAAAGCCATGGGAGATGTTATGTTCCACATCAAAAATCGTGAGGGCTTGGTTTTAGCGCCCACTCACGAAGAAATTATCACTTATCATGCCCGGCAGCATGTAAAATCTTACCGCGACCTGCCCCAGATATGGTATCAGATTCAGACTAAGTTTCGCAACGAGCCGCGTCCAAAATCAGGTGTCCTTCGCGGCAGGCAGTTTATCATGAAAGATGCTTACTCGCTTGATGCAAGCTGGGAAGGACTTGACGAAAGCTACGACAAGCACTTCGAGGCTTATAAGAAGACTTTTAACCGCATAGGCTTGAAATATTTTGTTGTGGGTGCCTCCAGCGGCGCTATGGGGGGCAGGCAGTCTCAGGAGTTTATGGTAGAATCGGATTCCGGTGAAGACGTATGCGCTCTTTGTGATGAATGCAGATATGCAGCAAATATCGAAGTGGCGCAGTCTTCTCTTGAGCCGGTCGGAAGGCTTGACGAAAATCCCGAACCTGAAATTTTTCCCACACCGAATGCAAAAACTATCGACGATTTGATAGAACAGTTTAATCTCCCGGAAGAGAGATGCGCCAAGTCGGTGGTTTACATGATTGATGAAAAGCCCGTTCTGGTGTTTATGCGGGGTAACGACGATCTGAACGAGTCGAAGCTGGAAGGAATTTTTGGCACAAGTAATATCCGCCCTGCTGTTTCGGAAGAATTAATCAAATATACGGGTGCAGACCACGGTTCTATCGGTCCTATTAATTTGAAACAAAAAATTAAAGTAATTGCAGATGATTTATTAAAGGGCGCAAACGGACTTGTAAGCGGAGCTAACAAAGACGGTTACCATTTTAAAAACATTGACTTTGACCGGGATGCAAATATTGAGGAATATCACGATCTTCGTACAGTTCAGCAGGGAGAACCCTGTCCAAAATGCAATCGTGTACTCCGCATTGTAAAAGCAATAGAACTCGGACACATTTTCAAACTCGGCACTAAATATTCTGAAGCTCTCGAAGCCAGATTTTTGGACAAAGAAGGCAAAGAGCATCCAATTATTATGGGCAGCTACGGTATAGGAGTGGAACGCATAGCTGCCTGCTATATCGAACAAAATTTTGACGAAAACGGTTTGATATGGCAGGAACCTCTCGCACCTTTCCATGTTCATTTAATTGGAATACAGCCCGGAAAATTTGATATTGTGAAAGATGCCTGTGAAAAAATTTATTCGGAACTGCAGGACAATGGATTTGAAGTGCTTTACGACGATAGGGACGAATCTCCCGGCATAAAATTCAACGATGCCGACCTGCTCGGAATGCCTTTGCAGGTGATAGCCGGAAATAAAAATCTGAAAAACGGCAATGTGGAAATAAAGCAGCGCAGAACAGGCGAAAGAGCCATTGTAAAAATTGAGGAACTTCTTGCAAATATCGAAATTTTTTTTAATAGTAAATGATTCAAACATTAATGATTTTTAAAATGATATATAAGAATATCAATTGTATGAAACATTATAAAATGGTTTGATGAAGTTCTGAGATTATCTTCACAATATCGGCTCTGAAATGAATAAATATATCTACGCCTGCATTTTTAAATTCTTCGATATGATCTTTGGGATAGCCGGCAAGAATGATTGTTTTTAAGGGCTTGGCTCTTTTTATCAGACGAGCTGCCTGCGGTACAAAATCAGGATAATTATCATCGGAAGAACAAAAAACAAGAACATTATGAGGAGAAATTATTGCAGTTTCGGCAAGTTTCTCATAAGATAAAGCAGGCTCGCTTCTGACAGATTTGATGCCTCCCGCTGCGAGAAAATCTGCGGAAAAATCGGCTCTTGCCTTGAATTTATTAAGCTGACCGAAGTTCAGTAAAAGGGCTCCCGGAAGTCTGCCGTGCTTTTTTTTGTATTCATCGGCTTTTTCCCTGAGTTTTTCAAACATCTCAGAGCTTCTGAATTTTTCAACGGGCTTAATTTTAAAAATATTATTATTTTGCTTGGCAGAGTAACTAATTTTTATTGTTTTGTTAGCGATGATTAAATTCTCGCTGATGTCTTTTTCATCAAGATTTGGAAATAAATTGGCACCTGTTAGTACATCTTTTCCGGATGAAAGATTATTTTCGCGGCGCTGCCTGACTTTTTCAATATCATCCTGAATATAATCGTTCTTCAAAGCCTCTGCCATACCGCCAATGCTTTCTATTTTGCGGAAAAGCGTCCATGCTCTGAGGGAAATCTCTTGTGTTAAATATTCGACATACCAAGAGCCGCCGGCAGGATCTGCCGTTTCTTGGAGGTTGCATTCTTCCTGAAGGATAATCTGAGAATTTCTGGCAATTCTTTCGGAGAATTCGCCTATGTTTCTTATTCCATCATCGAAAAATAAAATCTGCAGAGTGCTGCATCCTCCTAAAACTGCAGCGAGTGCTTCCGTTGTGTTTCTTAAAAGATTTACGTAAGGGTCGAGTTTCGATTTGTTCCTTTTAGTTGTAACCGCATATTGATTGAGTTTTGATGAAAATTCTGTGCAGCCGAATTCAGAAGTAATTTTAGTCCATAATCTTCTCACGGCTCTGAATTTGGCAATTTCCATAAAGAAATTTTCTCCGGAGGCTGCATAAAAACGTATCTGAGAGGCGGCTTCATCGGGCTTCATTCCTCTTTTGATAAGATTTTTCATATAAAAAACAGAGGTCGAAAGTGCATAGGCAGTTTCCTGCACGGCATTAGCGCCTCCCTCGTGATATGGTATGGTATTGACTGCTATTGTTTTGAACCCCAAACAATTTTCGGAAGCGTGAGAAGCGGTTTCGTAAGCCTTATCCATTGCTGTATTCAAGTTAAAGGGAAGAAATCCGCTTTCTGCAGCGGTCGAAAGAGGACAGAAATCGAATCCGCCGCGAAGCGAAATCAAATCAACTTTATTTTTATAGAGAAATTCGTTCAGCTCTTTGCAGAATTCGGGAGATTTAATTCCAGCGAAGATGTTAATATCAATATTTTCGAAGGGGATATTTTTTAATGCAATATCCAAATCATCAGCATTATTGATGTTTGATTTATCAGGATACAGAGATAATGCTGTCTGACCTCGTTTTATATTTCTAAGGGCTTTTTGGTTAAATTCATCAGGGGATGAAGCGGGTATTTCCTGAGAAATTTTCCAGGGATAAATTAAATAACTTACAGGCTCGGTTCCTCTAATAAAAGGGGAATATCCCGGAAAATTATTTTTCAGATGACTGCAGTCCTTTACGTCTTCTTTTCTGTAGAGGGGTTTTAGTTCAATGTTTTCATAAGTATTTGAAAATAATTTTTCTAAGGGCTTTCCTTTCAAAGCTTTCTCGGCTGTTTCTTTCCATTCTTGATATGACGGTACTTTAAACTCGGAAAAATCCGGTTCAGCCTTTGTCTCCATATTTTTACTCATAAAATCCTCACTGAGAAATCCAAAAAGTGCTCGGAAAAAGCAGTATCTATCTTTAAAGAAACGAAAAAAAGCAAATATTCTTTTGAATAGGTCTGTAACAATCTTTGGATTAAAGCAAAAAAAAGCCTGCGCTGTTTTGAACGCAGGCTTATTAAGTTATATTCGGATGGATATTATTTTGTAATGACCATCTGTTTTGATTCGGTAAATGGTCCGGAGTTCATTTTTATCATGTAAACGCCGGAACTAAGCTCGCTGACGGGTACCTGTACAGTATATTCACCGGCACGCATTCTGCCGTCAACTACGCTTATTACGCGTTCTCCCATAGTATTGTATATTTCAATGTTTGTATAGTCATCAAGAGCAACGGAGAAATTAATATCTACCGTAGCGTTTCTGACGGGATTAGGATTAATGGAATTAAGGAAATATTTATTTCCCGTGCCGCTTACCCATCTCAGGTCGTAAACGCATCCGCCGAGTAGATCAACGCTGCTTTCATCGCCTTCTATGTCGAGGCATGTGTTTCCTGTTGCCTGAACTTTAGCGGAAATCAGTGAAGTATCGCTGTCAACCTGAGCTGTCGGTAAGAATGTATTTAAATAGAATGTTATCAGATCGAGGTCATTTACACCTAAATTTCCTGACATTCCCTGTTTTACGGTCAGTCTTACTTTAATCACGCCGTTAAGTTTGTTAAATTCTACGTCACCGGGAGCTATTGTGAAGAGCTGAGTGTTGTATTGCAATGAATTATCATCCACCTGAAGTATGCCCGGCTTGTGGTTGACTGTAATATCGAAGAATTCAACATCGGCTTTTGAAATATCTTCTCCGCCTTTTAGGCTTACATTGATTGGCACGACGTCTTTTTTAATAACAGGTTCACGCTCCAGAATCGTTAATACTGTTTGTCTTGTGTAGTGTACGACACTGCCTTTAATTGTTTCCATTCTTTCGGGTTCATCAAGGGTATTGTTGTAAACAATTATATTTGCTGATGTTTCAACGATTCCTCCTGTTGGTTTTACAAGCGGATTATAGTTGAAACGTATGGTCTTAGTTTCGCCGGGGTTAAGGTCGAAACCGTTTTCATATAAAGCCTCATCAGCGGGTAAAACTGTTATCTCCTGGGGCTGTATGCCTGCAAAACGAATAGAATCGACAGTAAGAATACCCAGAGCAGTATTTTCAATTAGAAGTGTCAAAATGGCATTTTCGCCGTAACAGATAAATGCTTCGCTGCCTTCGGTCTCAATACCGAGGGAAATGCCGCTGCCTGTCCATTCGGAAGTTACGTCTGCTTCGGCATCGCTTTGTGTGGTAATTGATGCTAAGGACTGGTCAACTTTCTTTGCGATGAAGTAAGCATCGAATTCGTAGTACTGTCCGGGCTTGATTACAAGCGGGAAGTCTATCTGCGATTCATCATATACGAAGCCTTCACTGCCGTAATCTGCCTGACCGTCGTTTGCAGGATCGACGCCGTTTACGGCAATGCCTCCGGCTGGGTTGATGTCAAATCCGGTGATGGTTACCGAATCTTCCCACTGCCAGTTTTCACAGCTTATGCGTATTGTCTGAGTATTTGGAGGAGTCATGTAATCGAACACGACTGTCTGTCCGAAATCGTAATTCTGAGTTTTGATCTTCGGTAGTATGCCTTCGCCGTAAAGGCGGGTTTCTGTTTCGCTGCCTGCGGTGTTATTGTAGCCGAAAACGAGTTCGTGCGGACCGACCGCTTCAGGATGGAACTGCACGGGGATCATGTGGGTGCCGCCGTTCGGACCGATCACGAGATTAGTGAATACACCTCTGTCAAAAATGAATGTGAGATCGTTTATATCGCCGCTTTTGACGTTGAGTCCGGTTATAGTAACCTGTTCGGAGCCGTGATTTGTCAAAACAATGCCCAAATCCGGGTGGTCATAGGGGCCTGCAGGAAATGCAGGTCTGTCGATTCTCAGGCGGGGCCACTCAAGCGAAGTTGCTACGAGAGCCGCTCTTATGCCTCTTCCGTTCAGCAGGCAGACGCTGTCTTCACGTACTGCATCGCTGAGGAAATATATTGCATCCGGATATTGTTTCTCGTCATCGGGTGTAAACTGCACATCGAAAACGAATGGCGGCGAGTTAGGCTTTATTACCAGAGGATTCTGCTCGGAATAGGCATCCAGCGCCGGAATATAAACTGATTCAGTCGGACCTGTGTATCCGGTAATGGTTAAGTTCACGCTGCCCGTATTTCTGATGTTAGCTTGCTTTGTAGCGGATGTGCCGACCGTCATGTCGCCGAAGTCTATATCTGTTACGTGAATGATGGGTTCGCCGACTGCCGCTTCTACCAAAGCAGCCGCGGTGTGATAGCAGGTGTCTTCAAGCAAAATAGAATCCCTGAACTCTCCTTCTTCGGTTGCAGTAAATCGGACTCTGAATTGCATAGAATCATTCATTGGAATGGTAAATCTGGGAGCAAGGTCTAAAATCTCGAAGCCTTCATTTCCGAATTTCAGCTCGAGCTTTTCAATAACAACATCTTGGTCTTCCGTTTCGTTAATAGCCCAGAAGTCCATTTCTTTTTGCTCGCCTATTTTTAACATGCCGAAATCATATTCTTCGGGACGTATGGCAAGCTCAACGGCGTTGTAGTAAATAGATATAGTAGTGTCGTTTCCTCGCCTGTCCATAAATGTTATGATAGCTCTGCCGTCTTTGTTTTTATCTCTTACTTCAGCCCTCCATGCAGTTGTGTGGTCTTCACCGGGTACAAAGTCATCATATTCAAATTCAAAGTTATATGAAGAGTCAGAGTGGAAAACTATCATAGAAAGATTTGTTCTTATTTCGGAATCATCCGGGCGGTCTGTTACATAAGCTCCTTCAATAACGCCGTCGCATGTCATTTCCCAGATAGGGAGGGGACATATCGTGTCGGGTTTTTCAAGGTCAACGAGGGCGGCGCTGGTGGGGTATCCGTAGGAATCGCACCAGCCGTAGCCGAATGAGTAGGCTGCAAAAGGATTTTTAGCCCTAATTTTATAAACTCCGTCATCGGGCAGTGTTATGGTTTTTTTATTATATCTTTTGCCCTTTACGTCGTAAGGAAATGTTTCATCGACGCCGGCGAACTTAGTGCGTATTTCTTCCCAAACAAATTTTCCGTTGCGTATTTCGGCAAATTGAACGTCATCGGGCATGGTGTTATTATCGTTAGCCTGATAGACAAGATTTATGTAATTCTCGGGGAAGTTCTGCCCTCCTCTGATACCCGGAGTTGCAAAAGTAATATCAGTTTGATACTGCTGGAAAGGGGTCATAACCATAACAAACGGATCAGAATTAGGAAGCGGGTAGCCGTCTTCCTGCACACCGGGGTTATAAAGTGTAACGCCAATCGGCTTATTTCCGGAAATAACGGCTGACTGAGGCTCCCATTCCAGAGGTACGAGGCGCATTTCCTGCCAGCCTTTACCTTTTACGCCGCCGGATTCTTTTACGTGTCCGACCATATTGCCATTGCGGAATATATCGGTTTTACCTTCTTTGGAAAATATTCTGATGATAGAAGGATAAAGTCTGCCGGGAACCTGAGGCACGTGATAATCAAGACCCCATGTAAAAGTCGGAATGTCCATCTCAACAGTGTAGTCGCACCATTGATTGCCGTCGGGTATGTTATTACATTTATTGCCGGTAATCACTGATACGGGCTTGGTTGCCTGAACTTTACTGCCTGTAAGGTCAGAGTATGATCCTTTTGTGGAAATTGCCCATACGTCGCCTTCGTTCAGAACAGCATTCATGGATTCCCCGGGCCTAAGCCCGCTGGCTGTTTCTGTTTGGGTATTTCCGCCTAGGGTGAAAGTAACGCGGGTGTTGTCAGTTGTACCCACTATAGTGCAAACGTTAGGCAGCTTGTAGTTCCATACTGCTACAAACATAGGATCGACCTGATGTCCCGCAACTATATATTCTTTTCCTAAGGAGGAAACAGGCAGTGCAAGGTAACCGTCGCTTGTGGCAGTATAACGCACAACAAGATAAACAACGAGCGGCTGTTCTGCAGTTATGTGAATACCGTCGTCTCTGTAAACTCTGCACGGAACCTCGACTGTCCGTCCGTCAGTTACATACGGCTGAGCCTGAGCAGGTGTTATGTCGAACAGAATAACGTCGTTTGGAACAGTGTACTGAGTGCGTAAATAACCCTTGTTGGGAACTTCCACTCGTACAAGTGTTTTCGTGGGTGAAGTTACGAATATTTTTACGAAATTATCATTACCTCCCGATTCGTCTTCGAAACAGGGAGGAACCGACAGCCAAAACTCTTTTCCGACATTGTTAGCGCCTAACATTTTGGGAAGGGTTTCGCGGATTTTTTCTATATCTACCTCATTTTTTTGGGCATCAAGTTGAAGCGGCGCGGTAAAAAAAAGGCAGATAGCAGTGCATAGAGAAAGAAGGAGCAGTTTTTTCATAGAAGCCTCCTGAGTTTATAAATATTCATTTAGGAATGATCTTTATATTTTTTTTTCTTATCTTCATGTATATTAATAACAGGCAATATAGCATTATGTCACATTTTTTTGAATAAATTATAAAAAAAATTTCGAAAAATAAAAATATTTGCGTTTTATTCTTGTATTTTTCCAGCCTTTGAGAATAATTATTCTAATCTGCATGAAAAACATGTAATTTCGACGTTCTTCATCTGAAAGATTATTTGGGTAATCTAAAGAAAAATTCAATTCTCTTTATTAAAAGAGCCGAATTTTATAATATTCTCAAAGGAAATGCTAATTAGTACCATTTAACAAAAAAAACAAGGTTTTTTCTTAACAAGAAAATTTTTTTAATTATATTTGAAGTTTATGCAATTTTTTTTTGAAATATATATCTTTAAAAGTAAGTTATGAATGTAACTTATTTGTTGCTTCATGTGTCTTAGTATTTAGCTGAATTTTTGAATATAATAAGAGGATTTTAAATATCTCAGAAAGGTTTCGATATGTTACAAAAAACAACTCTAATATTTATTACTGCTATTGTTTTACTGTTATTTTCCAAGGCTGAGGCTCAGTATGAAGCAAGGCTTATGCCGGGTTATCTTGATGCCGAAGTGTATGCAGATGAAGTTATGAGCAATGATGTAAGATGGCGCATCAACCACATAAGGCCTCAGAAGATACCTGCATCGGCATGGAAAATGAAAAGCGGTACAGACAAAATTATGCAGGAATCGGGCATAGAACTGATAAACTGCACAAAAAGCCAGCTTTCCCAAGATGAAACATGGATGACAATCAATCCTTACAATCCTGCCCAGATTGTTGCTTCATCTAATGATTCCCGATATAACGGATCCGGAGGCCAGTATAAAATGGCAGCTTATTATTCACACGACGGCGGCGCGAACTGGAGCACATCCCTAACTCCTAATAATGTAGGTAAATGGCTTGAACCGGCAAGCGGAGTTCACTTTACGAATTTTGATCCCGGGCTGGCTTTTGACCACGAAGGAAACATTTATTACTGCTACGGCTTTGCGCAATTGAAGGACGGAGAAAACTTAGACAACGGCGTTTTTGTCAATAAATCTACGGACGGCGGTAAAACTTGGCAGGATCCGGTTCCGGTTGCTCTGGAGCTTTCAGGCTCTACTTCACAGCCGTTTCACGACAAATTCCTCATCGCATGCGATAATCAGGAAAATTCTCCTTACAAAGGCAGGGTTTATGTAGCATGGTCTGTTATGGACAATGGTTCTGAGATTGTTTTGTCATACTCTGAAGACGGAGAGAACTTTTCATTTTATGAATCAGTATCGAAACATATTAAGTCTGTTCAGTCTGCTATGCCTGTCGTCGGTCCTGACGGAGAATTATATGTGGCTTTCAGATCTCATACCGGAGATGAAACTCAGGCGTTTATTAATAAATCAACAGACGGCGGCAAAAGTCTATTGTGGTCAACACCAAAAAGAGCACAGTCCGTTAAAACTATCGGAGATTATTCTACTTCGACCGGACGCAATGCGCTGCTTGATAAACAGGATATCCGCATTTCTTCTTATCCGGCTATTGACGTTGACCGTTCAAACGGTCCCCGCAGAGGATGGGTGTATATTGTGCAGTCAGGTGTTGACGGAGAAGGTAACTCGGGTATTTTCTTTGCCCGTTCTACAGACGGCGGAGAGAACTGGCTGAATAATGTAAGAGCTGACAACAATTCTCTGAACAATGATTGTTTCATGCCTTCAATTTCAGTTGATCCCGCAAGCGGGCTTATAGCTATTCTTTATTATTCTTCACAAAATGATCCTGAAAATGTCGGTGCGGATGCCTATCTGGCTGTTTCCCGAGATGGAGGTGATACTTTCCAGCATGTGAGACTGACCGGCCAGACTTGGTATTTCAATGATGCCGGCGACGTTTCCCGTCAGGGCGGAAGCCTCGGCAATTATTGGGGAGACTATACTTCAATTGTTGCTTTTAATAACAAGATTTATCCATGCTTCTGGATGCCTGCGGAACCCGATTTGCATAATTCATATCATACAAATGATGCCTATACAGCCATTTTATCTCCTAATCCGAAGCCTCCTACAGATTTGGAGGCTGCTCCAGAAACTTCGGATCCTTCTTTGATTACAATCAGATGGATTGACCCTGAAACTACAATGTTAGGAGAAATATTAAGCGATTTTAAGATTGTAATTATGGATAAGAATTTCAATGAACTTGCAGAAGTTGCAAGAGGTGTTCAGCAATATGACGTTCCGAATGTACCCATCGGCGAGAATTATACTTTCCATCTGAAAACCCGCCTCCCGGGCGGTGAAGAAAGCCGAGTGGTATCTGTAAACGGAATCGGCGGAGGCGCATTGCAGCCCTATCCGCCTTATGATATCAGCTTCGAACCACACGAAAACGGAGTTATACTTACATGGAAAAATCCGAGTTATCACATTGACGGTTCGGTTTTCCATGATTTTGAAAAGATAAATATCTATATTGAAGATCAAATCGCTGCAACTGTTACTGATGTTAATGCCGGAGAACTTTCAACTGAAGTAGTTGAAATTCCGACCGGGCAGTTCCATAAAATAAAACTCACTGCCGTAGGCATAAGGGGCGGTATTGAAACGGAAAGCACATTTTCAGGTGAAGTGCTGGTCTATGCAGGAGCTCCTCTTGATGAATTTGAAGATAATTTCGATAATTCTGACAACAGGATTCCCACTTATACCGACGGCGACTGGGGTGTTACTAATGCAGCTTATGTAACTGAACCAAACTGTCTGACTGATTCTCCGGAAGGTATGTACCCGATTTTCAAAACAAGCCGGATTGTTTTTGCACCTACAACCATTAAAAGCGGTATGTCAACCTTGGCATTTTATCATATTGCCATAGTCAGCTCTAATGACCACTCAGCTATTTCTATCTCTGAAGATAATATGAAAACTTGGTATGATCTCCGCTGGTTCAACAGCGAATCATCAGACAAATTCAATAAGAACATAGACGACAGCGATTGGGAAGCTTACACAATAGATCTTTCAGAATATGAAGGTAAGACAGTCTTTCTAAAATTTGATATGGTAAGTGAATCAGTGCAGAGCAGGGACGGTTATTATGTAGATGATTTCCGGATAGACGATACTCCGGTTTCTGTAGAAGACAGAAATATTATTGAGAATATGACTGTAAATACTTACCCGAATCCGGCTTCAGATAAATGCAGAATGGACCTTATACTCGGCGAAGCCGTTGAAAGCTCCAACGTTGGTTTATTTGATGCTCTCGGCAGGCAGCTCATCAACATTAAAAACGGCAGGATGATGTCCGGTCTCAATTCTTTTAATATTAATCTTGAAACTCTGCCAAGCGGTATGTATTATACCAAAATTACTCTGAACGGAGTCAGCAAAACATATCCCATAGTTGTATCAAGATAATTTTTTTTGGCAGGATACTACCATTGTAATAAATGTTGGTTTAGTTCTCCCGGACATCCGGGAGAACTTTTTTTTACAAAAAACTGGTAAATGCGGCAAAAAATATGTACTTTCATCCCATTCATTAGCAGCGGCAATATCGTAGAGGAAAACGGGAGAAAAGCTATACCGGATTATTATGGGAGCGGGACTAATCATATACTATATGAACTGAAGATTTGAATTATTCTGATTCTGTCAAATCTCCTTGAAAAATTACAAACTCAAGTTTTAGAAGGTCAGCATTAATCTTTTTGTCAAAAGAAGTAAAACGCATTTCTGATGTATCGGGTTGAGTACTGTGTGTCTCTTCTTTTTCAAAAAAACTCTCGTTCATATCTGTTAGAATTTCTTCATCTTCGTATAAATCCTCTTCGTCATCTTCAACTAATTGAATTTCCGAATCCAATTCATCAGGCTGTGTTTCTTCTTCCATATCATCAAGTTCTTTTATTTCGCTTTCTATCTCATCAGCATCAGGTACAGCTTCTTGAATCGTACCGCTGTCTTTTATGTTTTCTTCTTCCATCAGGTCTTCTATTTCCTGTATTTCCTCCGGAATCTCTTCTTCAAGTAAAGCTTCATCCGAGTCAATAGATTCATCAGTTATTTCATCTTTTTCGATTGAGGGGGTCTCAGATTCAATTTCTTCTGCCTGAGGTATGACATTTTCAACTTCCATTACGGGTTTTGTTTCTTCAATGAAAGAACCGGCTGTTTCTTCTTCAGTGCTTTCTTTAGATTGGATAATAGGAAGGATGTCGTTGATACTCAGCAAAATTGACGGATCTTCCATTGCATCAAACTTTTCGGCAAGGCTGTACATAGCTCTGTCATCAAAAAAAATGCTCAGTGCCGAAGGCGGAATATTATTCTTGCCAAAATATTCCTCCATTGGTTTCAGCATATCTGTAAAACCATGCGAATCAAGGTTTTCAAAGAAGTCGGTTTCAACTGCACGTATTACTTTGTCAAAATCATTAAAACTAAGGCTGATTTTTTCGTCAGAACCGTACTTTTCTTTAATTTTTTCAGGAATTTTTTTCGTAAGAAAATCGTAAATTGAAAATAAGTTAAGTATTGTTTGTATTCTGTCAAGCTTGCAGAATTCATCATTCCTGTAAATAAAAAACTTTATGGAAGCGCGGGGTCTGATTAAAAAATTCAAATAAAGAGATTCACTGTTTTCGATGATGTTTTTTAGCTCATCCACTGAAAAAATCTTGGCAGGATCATCATACGTAAATGTAATAAAATTTTTGTGAAAACCATTAATACCGGAAATCTCCAGTAATGAAGCGAGAGATATGTCCTCATTCACATCCAATTTTTCGAGCATTTCTGTGCTTTTCTCTTTTATCGTGTTTTCAAACATTACCAAAACTCTGAATACTGAAGTAAATAATTATAATTAAAATCAATTGGCAATATAACCATTAAAATATTAAAAATAAAACTGTAAGACGGAAAAAGATGAAAAAAACAAGCTGCATTTTGGATAAAACAAAAAACATAATTTCTTTGAATACGTGATTATTTCTGTATGTTTCGTTTTTTAAAGATGAATTTTATGATTAAACGTTTTAATTATTATCTCGCCGCTTTGATAAGCGTTTTGCTGCTGCAGACATGCAGCGAAAATTCTACAAACATGCCTCTTCCTCAAACCGAAAGGGGTGAGCTTGTAAGCTATGAACTAAAAGAAACCTACTCTACGGAAGCCGTAAAGCTGATAATTGATTATCTTGATCCTGTCGATGATATAAAAGCTGAATATGAAGTGGAGCATATAAAAATAATTTACAAAACTTTGGGACCCGGCGGTGAAATCGTGCAGGCTTCCGGCGCATTGTTTCTGCCGAAGTCAGATGAGAACCTGCCTTCTGCCTGCCTTATGCACGGTACGGAAACTAAGAGAAGCAATGTTGCTTCCGAAAACTTATATTCTTCTTTGGGAGGTCTCTCCGGACTGATATTAGCCTCTATGGGATATGCGGTAATAGTTCCCGATTACTTGGGTCTGGGAGTTTCGCAGACATATCACCCCTATATAATAGCCGAACCGACTGCCGAATGTGCTGTGGATATGCTCCGTGCCGTTAAGTTTTATGATGAGAGAATAGACTACAAGAATAATCAATTTTTCATAGCCGGGTATTCCGAGGGCGGTTATGCTGCTTATGCCCTGCATAAAACTCTGCAGGAGAAATACCCCGATGAATTTACTGTTACTGCTTCTGCTCCGATGGCAGGTCCTTACAATGTAGAGCTGACCATGGAAATGATATTCAATCACGGTTTCCCCGGCAGGACAATTTATCTTGCCTATATTCTTTATTCTTATAACGAATATTACGGATGGGGCAGACTTGAAGAAATTTTCAAATCTCCTTATCATACCACTGTTCCTGAAATGTTTGACGGCACTCACAGCTTTTCCGAAGTCGGCAGTATGCTTCCCGATGATTACATCGACCTTTTCAAACTGGAGTTCGTTACAAAAGTGAAGGAACAGCTTGATGTGCAGCTTTTAGCAGCCGTAAGAGAAAATTCTCTGGTTGACTGGGTGCCGGATGCTCCCGTTAAGTTTTATCACGGCAGCGCCGATAATGATGTACCGGTAGAAAACACCGAGGATGTTTATAATTACCTGACAGAACTCGGCAAGCAGGACGCTTACATAAGAATATGGGAAGGTCTGAGCCACTCGGGAGCCGCACAAACTTCAATGGAAGACGCAATTTTATTTTTTGAAGATTTCAGGTAATGATGGAAAAGATTTTCAATCGCACTTTCGAGTTCCTTGAATCAGGTTTCCTGACGGGAGCGGAAAACATGAAAATTGATTTTGAAAGGGCAATGGCTGTTTCAAAAGGGGAGAAGTCCGCTATGCTGAGGCTTTACGGATGGAAGCCTTGGGCTGTATCGCTGGGGTACAATCAAAAAGAAACCGATATAGATAAATTCCTTTGTGAAAAGGAAAGTTTTGACATTGTCCGCAGACCCACGGGCGGAAGAGCGGTTCTCCATGCAGAAGAACTTACCTACTCAGTTTGCGTAAACCTTCCCGAAAAAATGAATATGCACGATGCCTACCGCGGCATACATCTCTTCCTTTTAAAAGCAATGCAGGATACCGGCATAGAAAATCTTGACTTTAAAAAATCGCAGATGAATATGCGGGAGTTCTACAGCCGCCCGGAAATGTCCGCTTCGTGTTTTGCCGCTGCCGCACAATATGAAATAGAATACATGGGAAGGAAAGTTGTTGGGAGCGCCCAGAGAATGTTCGGCAGAACACTTCTTCAGCACGGCTCCATTCTGCTCGACAAAGGCTATGAAAGGCTTGCAGACGTTATAAACCAAAAAACGGAGCAACAGAATAAACGGCTGAAAGAATTTATGCTGGCAGGTTCCGCCACTTTGAGCGAAGCCGCCGGCAGAAAAATTTCGTTTGATGACTTGAGTGATTCTATTAAACGCCTGTGGAAATCTTTCTAAAGATAAATCTGCCTTCTTTACCGCTTACTTTTTTCATATTATTTTTTTATTACTCACTTCTTTTTATTTTGGTTGAGGAAGTGATTGATATAAACATTATAAAATATTAAAAAGGAACAATATGAACTTATCTTTAAATGGAAAAAGAGCATTGGTATGCGGCGCCAGCCAGGGTATCGGAAGAGCAATTGCCATGAGATTTGCAGAAATGGGTGCAAGTGTTACCATCATTGCACGAAGCGCTGAGAAACTAAAGAATACCCTTGTGGAACTTCATCAGGAAACAGGGCAGGTGCATTCGTTTATTACCGCAGATTTTTCAAACCAGGAAACGGCTTTTCCTAAAATTAAGAATATCATTGATGAAGGAAAAGAATTTGATATATTGGTAAATAATACCGGCGGACCTCCTCCGGGTCAGCTTCAGAATGCAAGTGTTGATGATATGCTTCTTGCTTTTAATATGCACGTAATAATGAGCCAGCTTCTTATGCAGGCAGTAATCCCTGCTATGAAAAAAAATGGATTCGGCAGGCTTATCAACGTTATTTCCATAGGGGTTAAACAGCCCGTGGAAAATCTCGGGGTTTCAAACACTATAAGGGGAGCCATGGCAAGCTGGGCAAAAACGCTTTCACGCGAGCTTGCTCCTTACGGGATAACTGTGAACAATCTCCTGCCCGGACAGACTAAAACTTCCCGCCTTGATAATTTGATTAAAAACAATGCGGAAAAAGCAGGTATCAGCTTTGAGGAAGCTGCTGAAAACATGGTATCAAAAATACCGGCGGGACGCCTCGGAAAACCTGAAGAACTGGCTGCGGCTGCCGGTTTTCTTGCCTCCGACAAATCGGGATTTATTAATGGTATTAATCTGCCGGTTGACGGAGGGTTTCTTCAATGTCTTTAAAATGTTGGACATTTGATGCGGAAAGAAATTTAACAGATGAAAGCTCCATGATAAGGGAAAAAACACATAAGGGGATGATTATTTTTGGTAGATTTGCCATATATTGAAGAAAAAAACGTAATG
>CAZOBD010000053.1:1651-23595 GCA_964577665.1 uncultured Hyphomicrobiales bacterium | reverse complement strand
CTGAATTTCAAACCGAGGCTGCCATTCAAAGGAGTGGACAAATTTTTGGATATGTCGGGCACCTTCCGGACTGATTACAACTGGACAAATCCCCTGCAGCCCGATCCTGAAATACACGACAAAGCCAAGCAGGTGCAATACCAGAATGACATAAAATTCAATATCGGGTTCAAGCTGAAATCATTAGCAGATTCTTGGTGGGGCGACAATTACAGGAACAGACCCGGCAGGCCCCCTTCACCGGATTCAGCAGGCAGCGGAATAATTTCTTCAATAGGCAGGGCAATTAAATTTATTTTCCTTGATTTTGAAAAAGTGGAATTTATTTTCAATCACAGAAAAAGCTCGCTTAATCCCGGTGTTCTCGGCGGAAACGGCTTGACGAACTTCTGGGCGAGGGGCTTTACAGGCAGATCAAGCGAAAATCTTTGGGGACCGAGTTTCCCTTATCAGCTTGGACTGATATCTAATCCTCACGGCGGTTTCAACATGGTGCCCTCAAGCTCGTTTCCGTATTTCGGTTTTGATACGTATGTCGGGTTAAGACCTCCCGACGCTATTTTGCAGGATGTTTTCGATGAAAGATCAACACTTGAAATGAGAACTTCCAGACCTTTATGGGAAGGAGCTACCCTGAATCTAAGCTGGCGAAGCGAACTTGGTTACAACCGCAATCAGACCGTTCTGACCGATGAAAACGGCGTTCCCGAATTTTCAAATATTACTGCTCTGCATTCTCTTAACAAAACTTTTCTCTCTTTTCCTTCCATCTTTGGCATTAACGTATTTAACACGGATATTGACAACGTTATCAGACTCTATGAGATTGATAAGGCAGACATTCTCGCCTCAAGCATGGATACCGTGCAGAAAAATCAGGCTTTGCAGAATGCTCTTGCCAAATCGTTCAGAGAAGGACTGAATGCGCTGTCATTTATAGGCGGTGAGGCAGGCAGGTTTCTTCCTCAGTTAAACTGGAATATCCGCTGGGAAGGAATTGAAAAATGGGGCATCTGGGATAAATTACTGAAACGTGCGACCATAGATCATGTTTACACAGGCACTTATCAGGAAACTGCCAAAACCACCGATATCGGCACAAATATAGAGAATCAGCAGGTACAGTGGGGCTTTCAGCCTCTGATAGGCGTATCGGTAGATTTCGACGACAAGAAAATCGACGGCACTTTGAACGGTACAGTCAGGTGGAATGTAACTAAGTCATATTCACTGATTTCTTCGGCGCGTTCACGCATCCAGGCAAATGCTTCAAACGAGATTATGGTTAACGCAAGCTATACTATGAATCAGTTTGAGTTTCCTCTGCTTGGTTTCAATCTTGAAAATGATTTCGAGATTAGCTTTATGGGTACGTACAAGCATAACAACCGTGCTACTTATGATGTGCTCGGCGCTAATGACGAAGACGGACAGCGCCTTGACGGCAACACTCAGATAATAGTCGAGCCGAGAGCCCGATACTCCCTCAGCGACCGCGTAACCGCATCATTTTTCTTCAGATATGAGGGCACTTTCCCTGAAGGCGCTTCACGCTCCGGATTTAATACGTTTCAAGTTGGTCTCGACATAAGAATATCCATAGCAGGAGGCAGATAATAACAAAATACAAAGAAGAAGTTTACCCCAATTAAAAAACAGGTTTAATTAATCAAGATGCTTTGATATAAAATGGCAAATAAAAGAAAAGCAGAAGCTTTTTTAAAACTCGACTTCCGGGAAATACTGACAATGACTGAGATTTACTCTTTGATTACTTTAGGTTTTTTTTCAGTTTTTTCTCTTGTTTTTTTTCTTCAGATAGACGAAGCATACCGTTACCTTTTTTTAAATGCCATAGCCGCCATCGCGATTATTTCAATATCGACAATATACATAAAGCTGAACCCCGGACCGTTTTTCAGCGCTCTGAAAATGTTTTACATCGTGCCTGTTATATATCTATGTTATATGCAGGTTCAAAGTTACATTATAATCATCAATCCTCACCTTTACGATCTGGTTTTAATAGAGTGGGACCGCGTAATATTCGGAACTGACCCTACGGTATGGCTTTCCCGGATAGCAAACCCCTGGCTTACGGAGTTTTTGCAGACCTGCTATTTCCTTTTTTATTTTCTGCCTATTTTTCACGGCGTAGAGCTTTATTTCAGACGAGAATACAAGAAACTTGACAAGCTTATCCGCACAATAGCTTTGGGCTTTTTCGTTTCTTATCTTCTTTATTTTTTTATGCCTGCCATAGGTCCCCGTTTCTTTCTGCATGATTTTAACAGTTTAAATACCGAGCTTCCAGGAGTACTTTTTACAAATCTGATGCGCGATTTTGTTAATCTGGGCGGAGGAATAGAACCCGGCTCGGCAGACCCGATGGCGGTTGTAAACAGGGACTGTATGCCGAGCGGGCACACTATGATGACATTGATTAATCTGTACCTTGTATTTCGGCACCGCACAAGCCAGAAATGGATACAGCTTATTATAGGTGCAGGTCTGATTTTCTCAACGGTTTATCTGCGCTATCACTACGTTGTAGATTTGTTTGCAGGAGCATTTTTTGCAGCCGCAGTAATATATTTCGAGCCTAAGATAAGAAATGCCTTTGTAAAAATGGGATTTAAGAACGCATGAGAGCCGGCTTTTGAAATCGTAGCAAAACGTAGCAAAAACGTAGCACTAATTCGTACAAATTCGATATAATTAGTAATAATCACTTTATTTCATTGAAATAACTACCACACATCAACAACAGGAGAACAGGTGTTAACTGCTTGATTAATAGGGTATTATTGCTTTGGGTTTTAGTGATCCCGGCAGGATTCGAACCTGCGGCCCTTTGATTAAAAGTCAAATGCTCTACCACCTGAGCTACGGGATCAATTGTCAAGAGCTTACAAATATAAGAAGGTTTTTTGGGCTTTCCAAAAAAATAATTATTATTATATTGAAATATTCTTTTATTTTAGTAAAATATACCAGCGATTATAGTACTATTTGATCATACAGTGTTTTCTGCTTTATTTATGACTATCAATTTGTTTTTGAAGTTCTTTACTTTGAAACTTCTGTAAAAATATTATTTTAAAAAAAATAGTTTTTAGTGGCTGCTATCATAATGTCTGACAGAAAACGAGCAGATTTTCGTGTTATTAGGCAAAACTAAGAAATTCGTGCAGGCAATCTGTATAAAAACCACCTCATTTGTTGGCAATTTTGCTGATATTTCGTAAAATCCTTCTAAATTATTCCACTTAAGCCTGGTCTGGGCGTACTTATCCCTTGCTTTGGCAGTTTGCCACTCTTTAAGCGTCTTGTTTCAGCTTTTTTCGTCGGGCTTTTTTCTTTTTCTTCTCATTTATCACCATGCCTAAAGTTTGCAGATTTCTTGCCAGAACCGCAAGCCCGACATACCTTTCAAAACTCGGTAATCTACTGTCCGGGTATCTATCCAGACCGCTGTGATCCAAATTATTTTTGCAAGTCAATGGGTTTTCTCATACGATTTTTTGCCGAATCTTTTTTTTGAAAAACTTTTATCTTACAATTAAAACTTTCTTTGAATCAAACACTTTATCAGCGCCTTTGAATATCAAAATATACAATCCTGAAGGTATATTATCTGTTTTAAATATGCTTGCACCAAATCCTTTTTTCAAGCTTTTCTTAAATATTATTAGTTTCTTTTCGCCCAAAACGCTTATTAAATATAAACTTGCAGCAGTATTTTCGCTTAAATAATACTTTATCTCGGCTTCTTCTTTCACCGGATGAGGATTGATAGAGCTGATAAATGATTCGTCATCTTTGAACTTAAGCAGTCTCTCGCCGTCAGCCCGGCATATATCTACAACGAAAATGCTGTCTTTTAAAATAGTATAAACCGGAACATCCGCGTCCTTCCAAACCGGCGACTGCTTGAATAGGATTTTAGTTGTATCCTCAGTGCCGAGCAGGACCTCAAAATCAATACTGACAAGAATATCATTTCCCATGCGTCTAGTGCCTCTTACTTCTATCGGACGATTCTCAAAGCGGTCGTCAAATGCCAAAATGGTTGTGGGCGGATGTTTTGAGCTGTATGCGTTATCATAGTGCAAAACATAAGGATTAAGCCCTATAGTAGTTTCAAAATCGCGTGCTGATGCAGTTAAATTTTCTGAACCAACGAGATTTAGAACCAGTTTTACTTTGTCGCCGGGTTTGCCTGTGTTGGGAATAATAGAAAGCTCCATGCCGGCAATAGCAGCATCTTCCGGCATAGCGGTTCCTGTACCTTTTAAGTTTCCTTCCGCTTTTTCATTACCTGAATAAGCAGTCAAAACGGCAGTTCTCTCGCCTTCTTGTGCAGGTTTGAAACTTACGCCTGCATTTACAGACCTGTTGGGCAGAATTGCTCCTATTTGCTCATTTATTTGAAACTCTGCATTACTGCTTGCCAATGAATCTAAATATACTGAAGAATTCCCGTTATTTCTGATTGTTACTGAGCTTCTTAATTTTAATTCCGGGTGAACGGGATATTCTCCGAAATCTTTATCTACCACTTCAAGGACAAGGCTTGGCTGCCACGTTTGAATTGTAACACCGGCTTCCATTGAATCAGTACAATTTTTATCTGTAGTCTGCACGAGCTTTAGAATTCCTGAACTACCGGAGCCCCATTTAACGGAAACCTCTTTGGCATTATCGCTTCCTTGTATTTCTCCTCCCTCGGCATACCATTTATAAGAAAAAGCATCATTTGAGGAATAAGAGGCAATTTCATTCGAAAACACAGAAATCTTGCCGCTTATCTCAGGTTCAGGCAGAGGATTGACTGTAACTGTAACCTGTGCGCTTGCCGCGCTGTCTCTTGCATCAGTAACAGTAAGAGTATAAACAGTTGTCTGCTCAGGGCTTGCCGTTGGATTGGAAATTGCATCATTATCCAACCCGGTGGAAGGCGACCACTTGAATTCATAAGGCTCTTCGCCGCCGCTTGCCGGGCTGGTGTTACCAATTTGAACTGAATTTCCGAAGCATATCTCTTTATCGCCTCCGGCATTTACTATTAAATCATTTTTTGATTCCATAGAAACATTTATCGGTCTCGACCACAGTGTTAATTCAGTTGCGACTGTATTTGTAATACGGCAGACATAGCTGCCTTCATCATCCTGAGACATAGCGTCAATGGTATAATCAGCATTAACAGCGTCAGTAATTTCGCTGCCGTTCAAGAACCATTGGTATTTGTTATTACTGCCGCCGACATTCACTGAAATAGTATATTCGCTGCCTTCGGTAACAGCTAAATCCTGTTCTGTGCCTACACTGTCCTGAGGCGAATATTCAAAATCTTCAATACCCATATTCGGCTCAATATCGTCAAAATCAAGTTTGTTGTCTTTGATAGAAAGCAATTTTAAAGAATCTAATGTACTGAAATCAGGGCAGGATGTAAATTGGTTGTCTTGAAATTTAATATACTTAATATTTAAAAGATTCTTTAATTCTTCAGGTATATCCCCGCTAATCTGATTACCATCATCTCCAAAAATACTTGCTAAATAAAAAGAAGTCAGATTTGTTAAATCTCCATATTCTTTAGGTATTGTACCGCTTAATTTGTTACTCCCCAATGCTAAAAACGTTAGGCTATCCAAATCAGAAATCTCGACCGGCAGCTCTCCGTTTAATTCATTCCATTCTAAACTTAAACGCTTTAAATTTGAAAGATTCCCAATTTCAGGCGTTATGGTGCCTGTTAATTTATTCCAGCTCAAATCCAGTATTTTCAAATTGCTTAGCTGCCCAATTTCAGACGGTATAGTACCCGTAAAATTATTCATTGCGAGTTCTAATGATTCAAGATTTTTCAAGTTCATTATCTCAGATGGAATCACACCTGTAAAACCGCCGATTATTTCATTATTAGCTCCAGCTCCACCATTGTATCCTAACAGTAAATATTTCAGCTTAGTTAAATTCATTAATTCTTTGGGAATTTCACCGCTCAAATAATTAAATCCTAAGTTAAGATAAATTAATTCACTCAGATTACCCAGCTCATGGGGTATTTCTCCCGTTAGTCTGTTTCCCCATAAATTTAGATAAGTTAGATTGCTTAGATTACCGAGTTCAGGCGGTATTTCTCCATTGAGACCTTTGCTATTAGCATCATTTCCATGAAAGCTGAGGTATCTTAATTTAGTCAAATTGCCAAGTTCCGGCGGTATCTCACCAAATAAATCGTTCCTTCTAAGAGAAAGGCTGTCAACCCTTCCGTTAACAACAGCAACCCCATACCAATTATCAATAGGCTCGTTTGTGATCCAGTTTTCGTTATTATACCAATTCGGACCGTCTGTAGCATTGTAAAGGGCAACAAGAGCAAGAGAATCCCTGTTTCTGCTTCCCTCTTCCAGAAGATCGTCTATGTTAGCTTTGAAAACAGAACTGCCCAAAGTTCCGGCGAATACTTCCTTTCCAAGGACTGATAAAGCAATGATTGATTTATTTGTCAGTCCAGTGTTAACAACTCTCCAATCAGCACCTTTGTTAGTACTTAAAAATATACCTCTGTAAGTACCTGCAAAAATAATTGTATCGCTAACTGCTATGGAATATATACTTTTTTCCGACAAACCGTTATTTATAGCACTCCAATTCGTTCCGTTGTTTGTGCTTAAAAATACTCCACCTCCATTTGTGCCCGCAAAAATATCTGTGCCGCTTACAATTATTGAGTTTACTCGTTGATTTGTTAGTCCGTTATTTATAGCACTCCAATTCGTTCCGTTGTTTGTGCTTAGAAAAATTCCACCTCCATTTGTGCCTGCAAATATATATGTACCCCTAAATGCTAAGGATGCTATATCTTTTTCAGTTAGTCCATCATTAATATCAGTCCAGTTATCACCGTTATCTGTACTTAAAATTATACCATGATAATGCCCAACAAAAATATTTGTACCGTTTTCTATTAAGCACTTCACAAGATAACCGTACGGCCCTCCATCATAAACTTCAGCCCAGCTTACGCCATTGTTTGTACTTAAAAATATTTCGTCAGAAGCGCCTGCAAATATATTTGTACCGTTAACTGTTATGAAATCAATATGTTGATTTGAAAGTCCAGTATTTACAGAAGCCCAGCTTTCACCGTTATTAGTGCTTGAAAAGACGCCATTGCCTTCAGTTCCTGCAAATATACCTGTGCCGCTAACTGCTAAAGAATTCACATCTATTACTGTTAACCCGATATTAGCACCAGCCCAATTCGCTCCGTTGTTTGTGCTTTTAAACACTCCTCCGCCATAAGTGCCTGCAAATATATCGGTACCGCTGACAGCAAATGAAATTACTGTTTGATTTGTCAGACCGTTATTAACTTCTGTCCAGTTCGCTCCGTTGTTTGTGCTTAAGAAAATTCCATAATTAGTATTAGTAGTACCTAAAAAAATATTAGACCCGTTAGCTACTATTGAGCTAATAGAATAATATTGCGGAAGTCCGTTATTTACTTCTGTCCAATTCTCTCCGTTATCCGTCGATAGAAATATTCCTCCGCCAGTTCCGGCGAAGATATTTGAACCGCTGACAGCTAATGAAAATACTGTTTGATTTGTTATACCGTTATTAACTTCTGTCCAGTTCGCACCGTTGTTTGTGCTTAAAAACACTCCTCCGCCGTTAGTTCCTGCAAATATATCGGAACCGCTGACGGCTAATGAATATACTGTTTGATTTGTCAGACCGTTATTTACTTCTGTCCAATTCTCTCCGTTATCCGTCGATAGAAATATTCCTCCGCCAGTTCCGGCGAAGATATTTGAACCGCTGACAGCTAATGCACGTACTGTTTGATTTGTTATACCGCTATTTACTTCTGTCCAATTTGTGCCGTTGTTCGTGCTTAAGAAAACTCCATTAAATAAAGACCCTGCAAAAATATTACTGCCGCTGACAGCTATACAGTTAATATTTTCACCTGATAATCCATTATTTTTTGCGACCCAGCTCCCTCCGTTATTCGTCGATAGGAATATTCCGCCATCAGTTCCTGCAAATATATTGGAACTACTGACGGCTAATGAATGGACATCACCCCCATAAGGCCCGTTACACTGCTCCCATTGTCCTTTGGAATTTAAAGAAGCTAATACAATGAATGAAATAACAAGAAGTATTCTGAAATTTTTCATAATGAAACCCATATATACATTTTATAAAATGTTTATTTCTTATTCAATTTAGTATTTACCGTTTGGTAAATTACATATTTTTTTATTATTTTTTCAATAAAAATTTGCTTCTGCAGATGGGCTCCACCTCCAAGGTGGGTCCATCTTTCTTCCATTTTTGCTTCTGCAGATGGACTCCACCTCCAAGGTGGGTCCATCTTTCTTCCATTTTTGCTTCTGCAGATGGACTCCACCTCCAAGGTGGAGTTCATCTTTCCTCCATTTTTTTTGCTTCTGCAGATGGACTCCACCTCCAAGGTGGGTACATCTTTCTTCCATTTTTGCTTCTGCAGATGGACTCCACCTCGAAGGTGGGTCCATCTTTCTTCCATTTTTTTTGCTTCTGCAGATGGACTCCACCTCGAAGGTGGGTTCATCTTTCTTCCATTTTTGCTTCTGCAGATGGACTCCACCTCGAAGGTGGGTTCATCTTTCTTCCATTTTTGCTTCTGCAGATGGGCTCCACCTCGAAGGTGGAGTCCATCTTTTTTAGCTAAATCCTTTCCTTCTTCTTACCTCTCACTCTCCATACATCCTCAGGTCAAAATCTGCTCCGTCTAAGCGGCTGTAGGGATATTGATATAGATTCATCTCTTTTGCTTTTTTCGGCAGTTCCTTGTCCAGATACAGCTTTAGTTCGCCTACGGAAACTGTTTTATCGCCGAATGCTGCCCTGCCGGTCAGTCCCTCGAGCATGACATAAGTAAATAAGCCGTGCTCCAGCTTGTAATTTTCGTAAGCAGGCTTTGCAGACAGCGCCGAAGTGAAAATATTCACCCCGTAAACATTGGAAATGCGGGCAACATTTTTGCTCTGAAGCGATTTCAGCTTTATCTGCCAGTAAATATTGTCTATTACTTCTGCGGACTGGCAGGCGTCTATTATTAAAAGCTGTTTGTTTGCTTTTATTTTTGCAATCATGTCTCCGGTTTCGCCTGTAGAAAGCCTGTAATGCGTTTTTTTTAGGTCATATTCCCTGTCTTCATCATAAAGGAAGAAATTGAAATCGGCTTTAGTGCTGTCCTCGTTGAAAAATGTAAACCCGTGTCCGGCAAAGAAAAATATGAATGAATCTCTTTTCCGGGCTTTTTTCTGTATTTCGCTTAATTTTTGTTTAATATTCTCTTTAGATGCGTCCTCATTTGCCAGGCGTAAAATATGAATGTTTTTATATGCGGCGTTGTTATTGGCAATCACATCGGCAAAGCTTTCGGCATCCTTGACCGCATAGCTTAGTTTAAGCCTCTCGGGACCGTAATCATTTATGCCGACAGCTAACAAATAGAGGTCAGGCTTCCCGAAGTCTTTTTCAAACATAACGGTTCGCTCTATCCTGTTGGAATGAAGCTCTTCGGCATCATAAGCAACGGCTTCTATTTTATTTTCCCCGGCAAGCAGTTTCAAATCAATAGTTTCCTGCCGCTTTTTGTAATCATTTTTGTCATAGTTAAAAGTTTTGGCAAGTTTTGAATTGTGATATATCAGGAGCTTTGAAACTGAACTGTTTACAGGATCTGCCAGAATAGTAAAGGCATAATCTTCATGGCTTGTTACATCGAGATTAATATCCTTGAAAAAGCTTATCTGCGGGGGCAGTGGAAGTCCGGCAATAGGTTTGCTTCTTAGTATCTGCTTTATATCGAAGTCTTTTCTCAGGAGCACTTCCAGCAGATAAGGCTTAAAATAATCTTCAAAATAGACATCCAGATCGAGCGGTTCGTCATTTTTAACCCAGTGCAGATTTTCCAGACCTTTTTTTGAGCCGTTGAAATATCCGTTCGGAGTAACGGAAGCCCAAGAGTCTTCATCATTGATGAAAAAAGTAAGTTCTCTGCCGTTGTTGCTGAGGTCCCAAAGCTTTATCAGACCTTCAGTGCCGCCTGTTATTAAAACCTGCCTCTGCTCCATTATCTGCATATCGCAAGATATTATGGTATGCTGATGCTCAAAATCATCTGTCAGTTTCAAGTCTAAGTATAAATCCCATATCTTTATTTTCCTGTCGCGGGAGCTTGTAAAGAGTTTATTACCGCTGATTAATGCACTGCTGATTTTTTCGTTTTTCTTCAAGGGAAGCTTGTATTTGCATGTTTTGTTCCTTTTTTCATCCCAGAAGATTACAATGCCTGAGCTTGAAACGGCTGTTAATGTATCGAAGTTCCGGGTATAAGCCAGTTCGATTACCTTATCACTCTCGAGGGATAAAATCTTTTCCTTTTTATCGTTCTCAAAATTATAGGAATAGACGCTGCCAATTGTGTTTCCAAATACTATTTCATTATCTTTAAAAACAGCCGAGCTGACGGGAGCTTTGTTTTCGGATACAGCATATCCTTTCATTATGTTGTTTTTTAAATCATAAACTTTAACAGTATCATTAACGGCAAAAGCAAAAAACCGGCTGCCGTCAGAAAATCGGGGGACACTTGCGGATTCAGATTTTACAGGGAATTCTTCCATCTCTTGCGTTTTTACATTGTAGAAATAAATAGATCTGCCCAGAAAACCCGCTCCGCAAACAGCCAGTATGTCAGAATTGTTCTGAAACTTTAACTCGTTTACCTGTATTAGATTAAGCGGTAGAACATCTGAAATTGAGCTGTTTTCATAATCGTATATCATCAAAGAATTTGCTTTGTTGTCTCTGCTTATTGCAAAAGCGCCGATAGTCTCATCAGAGGAAAAAGCAGTGGCTGCTATGGATTGATTTATCCCCTTGTAGGTCATCGATTTTTTACCTTCGGCTATATTCCATAAGCTTAATCTTCCGTTGTCCAGTCCCGTGAGAAAATATTTTGAATCGGGGCTGAATCTAAAAGTGGTAACTATGCTTTCGGGAAACATAAATTCTCTTTCTATCTTTCCGTTAACGGAATTTAGAATTAAAATTTTACTGCCTTCTTCATTTTGAGTTGCAAGCATTTTCCCGTTCGGAGAAATCTGCAGTTTCCTTGAGTCAATATTGATGTTCTTTATTATATTCTTTTTGCCTATTTCCCACAAAACAATATTTCCCAAATCGTCTATGCCTGCAAGGATGCCCGTTTCGGAAGCAGAAACACTTTCAGCTTTGCCGGTAAGTCCGGGCAGCTCAAATTCGGGTTCGCGGCTGTCTTTTTTCAGATTCCATAAGTAAACCCTGGAATCATTTTCAATAGCAGCAAAAGAATTACCTTGATTAAAAAGTATTATATCAGCGGGATAGCTTTTTCTGCCTATTTTTGTAATTACTTCTTCATTAACAATATCCCATATTTTGATATAACCATTTCTGCCGCTTCTTCCTGCGGTTATCATAATCCTGCTTTCGGGGTGCAAAGCGCCCCCTGTCGGATAAAAACCTCCGTCGAAAATTGTTTTTATCTGATCCCCGCTGGATACTTCCCACAGCTTAATAGTCCTGTCCATAGAAAGACTTACGAGAGTGTCTCCCGTATAGCTGAAGCCTATTTTTTTAATCGTTCCTTCATGCCCGGTAAATGTATTCAGAAGTCTGCCTGTTTTAATATTCCACAGTTTTATGGTGCGGTCATCGGCGCCGCTTGCAAATACTTTTCCATCGGGATGAAATGCCGCGGCAGTTATTTTGCTCGTGCCGCGGTGTCCGTTTTGAATCACAAGCCTTATCTCTTTTGAAAAAGCATTTGTTAAAAACATGCACAGCAATATCAAGAAAATGATGGCTTTATTCAATATACTTTTCATATTATCACCTGTTTATGTAGAAAAATCAACTTTTAAGTTTATGTATCATTGTATCAGAATGTTTAATAAAAATATAATTTCATAATATCAAATAACTTATGGACACAACCATAAAATTTTTTTCAAGAGATCCCACCCCTGCCCTCCCTTATAAATAAGGGAGGGAGAAAGCCGTTTTAAATTCCCCCTTATTTATAAGGGGGTTAGGGGGATCTCTTCATTAAGTGTTTTATATTTGTCATGCTTTAAGCACATTGTATCTATATGTTGTTTAATAATTTATAATAACTCAGAAAGTTGAATAAAAAATTTCAATATCGGCAGAGCGGTTGTAAAACCTGCCTTCGGGAAATGAGTTGTCGTACTTATTGCTTAACGCTTTTGATTTTATTTCAATATTCGGCAAATTCAGCATTTCAATGGTCTGCTCGGCTCTCTGGCGGGCAAGAATCATATTCTTTTGTTCTGTGCCGAGTATATCTGTGAAACCCGTAACAGAAACCGAGATATTTTTGCCGGAATTATCCTTTATGCTGTTTTTTGCCATATCAAAAGCAAATCTGCCGATAATACCCGGTTCGGGTTCATCGAAAGGAAGTAATATGCTGTAAGTTTCTTTTGTCGTATCAAGCCTGCTGCTGCTTCTTTTGGTTGAAATATCAATGTATTCTACTTCAAAAGACTCTGTGGCATTCACAGATTGGTTGTTTTTATCCTGAACGTACAGAGTTATCACAAAACTGCCTTTTTTATCGGGAATTAGTGAATAATTATTAGTAAAATCCCATTTTATTTTTTCTGGGATAGTCTTGTCTTTCATTTCAATTTTTTTAGACTTGCCGTAATAATCTTCCATCTTAATGTACCAGCTGCTCAAACCGGAACCGGATTTAATATTAAGATGCGTGAATATTTCTTTTGGATAGACATCTTTGTAAATATATTCCATACAAACAGGCATGATTATTTCCGGATTGCTGCTTGTTATTTCTACCCTTCTGTTTTCCTCAATTCCTTTTTTATCTATGCTTTGAGTGTAATGTTCGGGCAGATTACGGCTCTTGATGATGATGCGTGAAGAAGGAATCTTCCAGACATTTTGTAAATAATAGCTTACGCGCTCGGCTCTGCTTCGGGAAAGGTCAAGATTGTCTTCTTCAGTTCCTGTGTTGTCATTGCAGCCGGTTAGAGTTATTTTTGCAGAAGGATTCTCGGTCAGTCGTTTGCCGATAATATTCAGAATATTGCGGTAGATGTCTATTGTCGGAGAGGTAATCAGCTTATTCTCATCAAAATTTATTCTTTCGCTTGCTTCAATGCTGTTGTACCTGTCCGGTATTATATCAGAATTTTTATCAAAAAACACATAATTCAGAAGCGGCACACATCTTTTTTTCTGCTGTTCTTCCACGTAAAGATTCTTTAATTCCTTCTCCTGATTTGTCTTTTTATCATAATAAGTGATGCCGGCTATTCTGGCAATCAGAACTTCTTCGCCTATTTCGCCTTCAATTTTTTCTCTCCTGGCATTGAGAGCCGCAATAGTACTGTCGCTTACGGCTGCCGTCAATCTGTTTACGATATAAATCGAATCGTCGAGGCGTTTTATCCGGCGGTCTTCCAAGCTCATAGTGTCAATAGTGGGAGAAGTAGAATATTTCAAAGCAATGCTTAAGCGGGCGCTGCCTTGATTCCAGTCAAAATTATCCGAAATGCTGTTTAGACCGTAAGAAAGAAGAAGAGCAGGCTCTAATATAAAAGTGCCGTCGGAATTTAACGGCATTTCATAGCCCATGCCCGCACTTATTCCAAAAAGAGCCGAACTTGCCCCCGGCAGGTCGCCGCTGCGAACGTTCCTTACACTGCTGTCGTTTGTGAAAACATAAGGATCATCCACTTTCAATTCTTCCTTCTGGTCAAAAGTTGATGTCATAACAACTCCAACATCAATACCCGCAAGCAAGTCAAATTTCGAGAACAAACGGTATCGAAACATAGGCGTTACAAGCACCCCTGCCAGTTCGGTATTGACTGTATGCACAATTTTTCCTTCTTTCCTCACTCCGTCGAAGCTGTAGGGGAATATCTCGTCTTTGGTAAGCTCCGAGCTGAAATCTCTGTATCCTGCCCGCAATACAAGCCCCATTTTTTCATCTAAGGGGTAATCGAAAATAAGCCCCAAGCCGTAGCCCGTTGTTCCGATTAAGCCGTAATCTTCAGGACAGCATGCGGTGTAATCCTCCCCCAGCTCGGTGAAATTTGCAAAGTTAAGATTGTAATCGAAAATACCCCATACGCCGAATTTCACGCCGAGGCTTTTTTCAGTGGAATAATACTTTTGATAACTGCTACCAAATTCATTCAATTCCTGACGCCATTTTTTCGGGGCATTAAGCGAATCTTCGCTTGTCTGCGAAAAAACCTGATTAAATAAAATGCTTAGGAAGAATAATGTTAAATAAATCTTTTTCATTTAAAATGCTCCTTTTAAAAATTTAAAACTAATTTTTTTCTTTAACCTTCCGAAGGGTTCCTTCTCTGATTCATCCGATGACTTCGAGTCATCGGATGAATATATCCCCTTTTCCCAGATGGACTCCACTTCCAAAGTGGAGTCCATCTTTAATTTTTACCTCTCCACCGGCGTCTCTACTTTAATCAGTACAGTACGGTTGTAAAATCTGCCTTCAGGCGTGTCGTTGTCATGCAACTGGGTTTCGCCTCTGCCTCTGCTTTCTGTTTTTCCGCCTGAGCAGGGCAGTGCTTCCGCCATTTTTGCGGCGCGCTGCTCTGAAAGCTCTTTATTGTAGCTTTCCGCTCCAAGCTCGTCTGTATAGCCTGTAACTACTATTGTTGACTGAGGAGTAACATTTTCGCAGACAATTTCGAGCACTTCCTTATGCTGCTTGAGCACTTGCGGCTTGTCGAAATCGAACATAATAATCCGGTAGTGATCAATATACTTATCGTCAATTTTTCTGCGCAGCTTCTTCCGGATGGTTATCTGCTCGACAGGCATACTGCTTGAAGTGGTTAAAGAAGTATCGTTGTTATCTGTTACCGTGTATTGAATTTCGAGCGGTTTTTCAGTTCTGGGAATAGAGCTTCTGCTTTTTGCCGGATTCCACAAATAAATGCTGTCCGGCACTGCAAAACCGTTTGTGCTGATAAGCTCTTTCCTGCCTTTATCCGACATTTGAGATGCTGACATTTCCCATGAAAATATGCCTGCTTCGGCTTCGGCATCCATACGGATTTTTATCTTTGGAGGCGTCGTAAGCCTGAGAGTGTCGTAAATAAAAACAGGTTTTGTTATTTCGGGGTTATCGGAAAATATTTCTACGCGGCGGTTTTCCTGATTGTGTGCTTCGGAGCGCTGTTCTGTATAGTTTTCAGGCAGATTGCGGCTCACAACAGTGATTCTTCCGGGATTTATTTTCCACCTATCAATCAGATATTCCTTAACGGATTCAGCTCTTTTCCGGGAAAGCGCTTCATTACCGTTTTCACGTCCCTGATTTGAATTGCAGCCTGTTAAAACAACATCTGCCGCGGGATTGTTCCTCATTCTTAAGCCTATTATGTTCAGTAGGTTATAGTAAACATCCATTGTTTCAGAGCTTGTGAATCTTGTCTGGGGATTAAAGCGGTCTGCATCTTCCTGTGAAATTCTTATATATTTAGGGGGAATAACGGATGAATTCTCATCAAAAAACACATAAGGAAGAAGCGGATATAGCTGGCGGGAAAGGAATTCCTCTACCTTGAAAATCGCAATTTCTTTCTCCACATTTTCCTCGTCAACACCGACAGCATTGACTTTTGCTGTAAGTGAGGTTCTTTTCACAGGGGGAGGCGGTTCAATGTCCGGCACAAGCGGCGGCGGAGGCGAAGTAAGCTCATAACTAAGCAATGCTCCGATTCTAATGGAATTTACTTTCCAGGGAGTGTTTTCTGCAAGTTCGTTGAAGTTTAAACTGTAACCTGCTTCGGGATAAAGATTCAGATTTTTTGTTATTTTTATTTTGTAGTTAAGAGAGGCATATCCGGCAAAAAACAGTGAAGAAAGCTTTTCAATATCGCCGTCAAAATTGTTTCTGCTGGTGCTGCCGTCAATAAATCTTGCCACTGAAGGGCTTACAAGATTTTCCGACTGCTCGTAAGTTCCTCCCGCTATGTATCCTGCCTGAACACCGAGATTGAAAAACAGGGGGAAACCAAACGGTTTAGCCGTTATCATGGGTGTAAGCTCAAAAACGCTTAAGTTTGTTGTAAGCTTATGCTCTGAAAGAGCCTCTACGGTGTTCATGTTTTCGTCGTAAGTGTTTCCTATGTATTCTTCTTTTGTCATTTCTCCGCCTATGAAGTTCATTCCCAGCCTTATCTGCAAGTTAAATGTTTCATTTATTGAAGATTGCCAGAAAAGACCTGCGGCAAAACCATTTCCGGAACCGCCATCATACGAGGGACAGCATCCCGGCACGTCAGGCAGTTTCCCGAAATCGGCTGAATGGCTGTGTATTTGAAAAAGAGAGTATATGCCAAGCTCATCGGCAGATTCTTGAGCATTCAGCAAAGATACATTAAGCGCTAATAGTGCGAGCATTAAAAACTGATTTATTTTTTTCATTTTTCCCTCCCCTTTTTATCTTATTATTACAAGTTCTTCTGCTGAAATGCCTTTATCGTTAGAGTAGATTGTGCGGTAAATGCCGCTTTCAAATTTAGTAGTATTTACTTCTATCCTTTTTCGCACCAGCCCTGATTCAGAAGAACGATTCCGCCAATTCTCGGAGTAAACTGTTTTGCCCAATATATCAACTATTTCCAGCGAATGGTTCTGAGCGTCAAGCGGCGTGCTAAGTAAAACGGTTGTTTTTCCTGAAGCCGGATTCGGCATGATTGACAGGATACTGCCCTTAAAATCATAATTTAAAAAGCGCGGTGTTTCTTCCATACATATATTTTTTAGAGTGAGTTCGCCGTCTATTAACTGCGTCTCAAGAAGAAGATCGTGCCAGTCGCAGGAATCTATGTCAATAATTGTTGTATCTGTTCTTCCTAACAATACATCGCCGACTATTTCAGTAAGAGTTTCGCCGTTTTCCCAGTTGTTGTTTTCTGCTGTGATAATCATTTCCCAGAAAAAGTCTTTCAGTTCTTTGGTAAGAGTACCGTTTGTTACATACAACGGATTAAATATTGTAGCATCGATTTTTACTTTCAAAGAAACTGAGTCGGGATTGCATTCCAAAATTGTACTGCCCTTATTCAAATATATCGGGATATAGAAGTTTTTTTCATGGGGGTCGGCAGTGAGTTTTGGAGCGGAAACTATTGCCTCTGAATAAATAAAATCAATATTAATGCTGTCTCTAATATCACAGCCTAATGCGTCAGTAACCGTTACCGTGTACATGTTATTAAATTCTTTTTCAATTTCTGCCTCAGAGGAATTTGGATCTTTTACCGAGCCGAACGGCTGCCACTGGTAGTGGTAAGGCGGTGTGCCTCCGCTTACTTCAGCTTGAAGCGTAAAAGGTCTGCCGTAGCATACTTCTTTCTGTCCTGTTATTTCAAGCTGTAATTGTGTATCTACTTCAACAACTATGGTATCGTATGTTACGCATCCGTTATCATCTATGGTTGTTTGTATATAAGATACTATAGTATCGGGACTTACTGATGCATAATGTTCATCTGTTTCTACTATCTGATTTTCTGGCTGCCAGAAGTATTTATAAGGCTGTTTTCCTCCCTCAGCTTCATTGCCGATACTGATAACATCTCCGTAACAAATAAGTGTATCAGGAAAATTCTTAACATACGGCAGAGGATTTACAACTACGGTTACAGTGTCATAATCGAATCTTTCTAAAGCGTCAGTTGCTTTTACAATATAAACAGTGGTTTCTTCAGGAAAAGCTTTTGTTACTGGAGAATAAGGATCGGAAAGACCTTCTGCCGGAACCCACTCATAAGTGAAAGGCTTCTGTCCGCATTTAGCTGTATCGCCGATAAAGACTTCTTCCCCGCGGCAAATAGTTGCATTGCTTCCGGCTTCTGCTGTCGGTACGGGATTAACGGTAACAAAAACACTGTCAACGGCTCTGCAGCCGTTACTGTCTGAAACATAAAGCGTGTATATCGTTGATTTTACGGGACGTGCAGAAGTAACAGCTTCATTGGGATTTTTAAGAGAGTCCGCTGGAAACCAGAGGTAACTATAGGGCGGTGTACCGTTTTGAGCTTCGCTGCCTATTTTGTAAATATCGCCGGCGCATATTGTTGTGCTTTCACCTGCTTCCACTAAAGGCAGAGGATTTACTATAACTTCAATGCTGTCTTCTATAAGGCAGTTATTCGAATCTTCAACTGACAAGTAATATCTCGTTGTTTTTGGAGGATTTACTGTAATGTCCTTTATTTGAAAAATATCAGCATTATTATCGTTTGTCCATTGATATTTATATTGAGGTGTTCCTCCGCTAATGTCAGGAATAATATTTACTGAACTGTCTTTGCAGATAAAAATTGAATCAGCTAAATTGCAGAAAAGCTCTGGATTTACAGTAATAACTACGCTGTCCTTAGCTGTTCTGCCAATACCGTCTGTAACTGTTACGATATATTCTGTTGTTTCGTCAGGAGATGCCCATGTAGAAAAAGCAGTTGGATCAGACAAGCCTTCCACAGGACTCCATTTGTAAGTAAAAGGCTCTACACCGCAAAAAGCTTCTTCGCCAATTGAAACGCTGTCTCCATAACAAAGCAAAACATCATCGCCTGCAAGGGCATGAGGAATAGGCTCGATTTCTACAAGAACTTCTACTTCGATAATGCAGCCATTGGCTCCTGTTACAGTCAATTCATATAGAGTCGTTTCAGTAGGATAAGCTTCGGTTATCGAAGAATTAGGTGATTTCAATCCTGTTTTAGGAGTCCATTCATAAGTATAAGGCTCTTCTCCGCCGTAGGCATCTGAACCGATAACAGCGGTATCTCCTGCACAAATTCTTATGTGCCTTTCGAGATCAATCTGAGGAGAAGGATTCACTTTAATAGACACGCTGTCTTTTATGGAACAGCCCGATTCGTCAATTACAGTCAAATGATAGAGAATATCTTCCTGTGGTACCGCAGTTAAGGTTCTGCCTGTTTCAATAACGTAATCCTCAGGTTCCCATACATAATTATAAGGAGCTTTCCCGCCGCTTACATTTGAAGGAAGTTTTATCGTATCCCCGCTGCAAATTGTCATGTCATCAGGCAGGTTCATTGTTATTTCGGGATTAACTTCCACAAACACGGTGTCAATGCTTTTGCAAACACAACCATGATCACAAATGTTTGATATAGTCCTGATATATGTAGTGCTTACAGAGGGACTTGCATCCGGCTGGGCAATATCTGTCCTGTTTAGTCCCCGGGAAGGTTCCCATTCAATTATACTGTTTTGGGCAAGCCCTTCAGCAGGATAGCCAATTTTTGCCGTATCCCCGTAACATAAGATGTAAGATATTGTGTCATGCTTTACGGGTTTTGGACAAACATAGACCGTAACCGTATCGGCATCTTTTGTGTAGCCGTTGTCTATGGTAACAACATAAGTAGTAGTCTGAGTTGGTTTCACGGCTGGCGGGTTATGAACTTCCGGTCCGTGAGACCATTTTATCTTACCCGGAGGGAGGTCTGCCTTTATTTCTACGTCATCAATTCCCCAATGGTCAAAATTTACATTGGAAACCTGCTTTTGTATCCATCTGAAGCTTGTATTCGGTTTGCAGACTTCATCAGGCAAGTCATATTCTATATATTTCCAATTGTAGAGAATACCATTTTCGGTTTTTGAGGGAGGCCAATACCAATCGGGAAAAGTCCTCCATGGGCTGTAATCTGTAGAATATTGAAGTTCTACGCCTTCCAAGTCAAAAATATCGGGACCTTCACAAGGTGCATCTTTTGGTTCGGCAGTATGCGGAGGATACTTCAAATAAAAACTGACCTTTGCTCCCGAAGGAATGTTGAATTTTCTTGTTTCCAAATATCTCAGGTGTACTTTGGAAGCGCCAATCCAAAAATAAGTACTGTCATCGTAGGCATCTCCGCAAGGATTGTCAAATCTGGCGGCGCTTGTCTGCAGCCAGCCTCTGCCAACCTTGCCGTCGTTGAAATCTGCATTCATCAAATAATCATCATCACAGTCCCCCACCGACCTTAAAAACACCTCTTCTCCTTCACATATTGTTGTGTCATGCGCCGGTGAAACAATTTCAATTTTACACTGGGAATATGCTGTTTGTCCTGCTGCACAGCTTAAAAAGACAATAACAAAACAGGATAATAACTTTTTCACTTCCTTATTCATAGATTTACCTTTACCTTTACCTTAATATTTAATAGAATTTTCAATTTCAATTATTACGGTTCTGCAGAGAAATCTGCCTTCGGGATAGATATTGTAGTCAATTTTTATATCTTCGTTGACAACTTTGTCAATATCCGGATCTATGTATTTACCCTGATTGACTATCAGCTTACTGATAGCGCTGCTGTAATACGGGCTTATGCTTTCGCCGAAACCTTTTGCTTTTATGATTTGATCTTGATTTATACCTAATTCTGTCAGCTTTTCATAAACTGATTCCGCTCTTTTGTTGGAAAGCTCCAAATTAGAGCCTTCATTTCCTATCTTATCTGTGTATCCGCTGAGGTAAAACTTCGTAGAGGTGTAAACATCTTCGTATTTCATAATGGAATCGAGTATGTTTTTATGCCCCTTTTTTAATTCATCGCTGCCGAAATCAAATTGAATTAGGCTGTATCTGGTAAATTCCTTCTGCTCCATTTTCATTTTTTCTTTGTACTCAAGCGTATATTCTACCACGTTAATTTTCTTTGTCGGAGATTCCGCTCCGGCATCTGATTTTGCAAAAAGATAATAGAGCATCGGGAAATGTGCTTCGGGTATTTGTTCTTCCTTTATTCTCCATCGAAAAACATCTTTAGGCGGACCGTTGAACCAGCGGGGATCACGCAGATCTTTCCCTTTTTGCTTTATATTAATTGAAGATTGAGTAATTCCCTTTTTTGGCTGGGCATAGCTGTAAAAATAAAGTACGGGCGGGTTTGTAACTCTGGTGGTGTCGCTTACAACCAGCGGTTTCAGGATTTCCCAGTCTCCGGTGATTTCCACTCTGCGGTTCTCAGCGTCGGCTTGTGCAGTGTTGTCAGTAGAAATGCTGGGCTTTTCAGGAAGATTTCGCGGTGAGGCTGTTTTTATTCTTTCAGGATTTATTTTCCAATAATCAACAAGATATTTTTTAACGGCTTCTGCCCGCTTTCGTGAAAGCTCTTTGTTGTTTTTTTCAACGCCGGAATTCGCATTGCAGCCTGTAAGAGTAATGGATTTGCCGGGATTGTTTTTCAGCCGCCAGCCTGTTACATTTAATACACTCCAGTAAACATCGAGTATTTCCCATTTCAGAAACTGCGAGCGGGGATTGAAAAGCTTCCTGTGAATATCATCTTTAAAAATTCTGTATCTTGCCGGGATTTCTGCCGACCCTTCCTCGAAAAACACAAAATTGAGCAGAGGAAAAAAACTGGTCTTTAGGTACTCATGCACCTCAAGGGTAACCACTTCCTCCTCCGTACCGTCTGCCAGCACACCCTTGGCTATTATGTCAAGAACGGGTTTTGTCTCCTGCCCGTATATTTCTCCGCAAATAACTAATAGAATTAATGATAGTATAAAGCTCTTCATATTTCTCCTCATATTTTTTTATAAAAAAACTACTTTTTATTCATATTCTCTTCAGATGGACTCCACCTCGAAGGTGGAGTCCATCTTTTTCTCTATTATTTCAATTCCTTTCTGAGCATCCAGATGGACGCCAACTGCCACTGGCTTCAGATGTATCCCACCTCGAAGGTGGAGCCCATCTTTTTCTCTATTATTTCAATTCCTTTCTGAGCATCCAGATGGACGCCAAC
>CAZOBD010000053.1:0-1551 GCA_964577665.1 uncultured Hyphomicrobiales bacterium | reverse complement strand
TGCCACTGGCTTCAGATGGACTCCACCTCGAAGGTGGAGTCCATCTTTTTCAGTAAAAATCCTTCAAAAATTCTCTTATGTGCCAATGCTCTATTCCCTTGTAATGTCCGCCGGCAGGCTCATCCATGCTGACAACTATTTTCCGGTTGTTATCTTCAATTTTCAGTAGATTCCCAAATTCGCGCTCATGCGTTTTTTCGTCAGGAATTAGATATGACACTTGAATGTAAATTATTTTGTCATCTTTTTCAGCAGTGAAATCTATTTCTTTTTCTTTTAACTTGCCAATATAAACTTTATATCTTTTAACCCGCAAGTGATGATAAACAAGATTTTCCAATACTTTGTTTATGTCCTTCTGATTGTATGGCGCTAAAATGTGCCTTATTCCCAAGTCCTCAAAATAGAATTTGCTGCCTGTGTCAAATATTTTCTTTCCGCCTATTTCCGCCCGTTTCACCCGGTCAACAATGAAAACGGTTTCAAGATATTGCAGATATTCGAGAATTGTTTTAGGAAGAAGATTTATTTTTTGAGACTTAAGATAGTCGCTTATGCTTTTTGCCGAGAATATGCTCCCTGTGTTGTCTGCTAAAAAATGAATGAGATCCTGCAGAAAATTTACATTCCTTATTCCGTAGCGGGCAACTATATCCCTGAGAACAATAGAATCGAAAACATTTCGCAGATATTCCAGATAAACACTTTGTTCATCTCTGAGGTTTATTAAATGCGGCATTCCTCCGAACTGAATATATTTTTGGAAGCTTTCGCTGCTGTCTTCAAGATTGTGGAACTCAAGGAACTCCGTATATGAAAGAGAATGAACCCTGATTAAAATATATCTGCCTGCAAGCACTGTGGCTATTTCACCCGAAAGAAGTTTTGCATTGCTTCCTGTGCAGTAAATATCATAGCCGCCTTTTGATTGAAAATGCCTCAGCGCTTTTTCAAACTCTTCTATCTCCTGAATCTCGTCTATAAACAAGAATACCGGATCATCTCTTTTCTGCTTTGCTTCTACATAAGCTATCAAATCCTTGTAGGTTTTAATGCTGTCGAAAGAAAAATCTTCTTTGTTTATATAAATGATATTTTCTTCGGAATGTTCAGCGCTCAATTTTTCAATAAGCTGGTAAAGAATATAGCTCTTGCCGGTACGCCTCTGCCCCGTAAGAACTTTAATCAAGGAATCGCCTATATAGGGTTCAATGATTTTATGATATTCAGTTCTAATTATGTTTCTTTTTTCTTTCATTGTTTTTTCTTATAAGTAAAATATCTGCAAATATATGTAATATTTTTCTTATAAGTAAAATATTGCTTCAATATATCTTTTTTAATTCTTCCGAAGGTTTCAAACCTACGGAAGGTTTTTCGTGTCTATTCAGATGGACTCCACATGTCTTCAGATGGACTCCACTTCAAAAGTGGAGTCCATCTTTTTCTCTATTATTTCAATTCCTTTCTGAGCATCCAGATGGACGCCACCTCGAAGGTGGAGTCCATCTTTAATGTATTTTCGTGAAATATCACTTTTTCTCTCCGTCT
>CAZOBD010000052.1:13224-23609 GCA_964577665.1 uncultured Hyphomicrobiales bacterium | reverse complement strand
AAAAACAGATGAAACGTTCATGATTTGGGAAAAGCACACAAGGGGATGATTATTTGAGTTATCGGAAATTTCATGGATGTCATTCCGGTCGAAAGCGGAGCAGAATGCCGGAATCTCAAGTTAGTGGGAACACACCCCTTAATCCCCTCTCAAGAGGGGATACAATACATGAGATTCTGCCACAAGAGCGGAATAAAAAAAATATTTGTTAAAGTAAAAAGAATAAATATGAAATTTGTAGATTACGCGAAAATATACGTTAAATCTGGCGGCGGCGGCAAGGGACATGTCAGCTTCCGGCGGGAAAAATTCGTTCCCAAGGGCGGTCCCGACGGCGGAAACGGCGGTAAGGGAGGAGATGTAATATTTGAAGCGGATCCCCATCTTGCCACACTTCTTGATTTTCAATATCTGAAGAAATATGAAGCTGAAAACGGCAAACCAGGTAAAAAATCCAATCAGACCGGTAAAGACGGAAAGCCAGTTAAAATAAGAGTGCCGCAGGGTACGGTAATAAAAAAAGCCGATACTGAAGAACCCGTCGCTGACCTGACAGAGCCTTATCAGACTTTCACTGCCGCCGAAGGCGGTAAAGGCGGCAAAGGAAATGCCGAGTTTGCCACTGCCGTTAATCAGACTCCCCGCTATGCACAGCCGGGTTTGCCCGGAGAGGAAAAAGAACTGATACTCGAGCTGAAACTTCTGGCGGACATAGGCTTAGTAGGTCTTCCAAACGTGGGCAAGTCAACTTTGATATCGGTGATTAGTGCCGCAAAGCCGAAAATTGCCGATTATCACTTCACTACGCTCGTTCCTAATCTCGGCATTGTAAGCATGGGATTGGGAAAAAGCTTTACCGTGGCGGATATTCCCGGTCTGATAGAAGGAGCGCATAAGGGCAAAGGCTTGGGCATTCAGTTTCTCAGGCATGTGGAAAGGACCAAATCACTCGTATTTCTGATAGACTGCATGAGCACTTCGCCGGATGAAGACTACCGCATCTTAACACATGAACTTTACAAATACAGTCCCGGTATGAAAGACAAGCGCCGCATTATATGTTTCAGCAAAACAGATGTTCTGCCGCCTGAGGAACTTTCTAAGCTGAATGATATTGATTTCAATGAACCGGGCGCCCGCGTAATGAAAATTTCCGCAGTTACGGGTAAAAATATAGAGAAACTGAAACATTTAATGTGGGAGAGCCAATTTAATTTACTTCAACGGGGATAAATTTCTGGGGCACAGCAAGTAAAAATTGAATATGACATCTGAAAATCTCAGAAAAGTTCTGTTTGAAAAATTCGGGCATGAGGATTTCCGAAGCGGACAGGAAGAGATAATACGAAATATCATCTCCCGCGGTAATACTTTGGCTGTAATGCCTACGGGCGGAGGCAAGTCTTTGTGCTATCAGCTTCCTTCTCTTTTCTACGAAGGTACAGCCGTAGTTATTTCACCGCTTATTGCTTTAATGGCGGATCAGGTGTACAGCCTGACCAAAACGGGCATTCCCTCGGCATTTATCAACTCCACAATGAACCAGAAAGAGATTGACGAGACAATTGAAAAATGCCGTGCAGGCGCCTATAAGCTAATTTATATCGCACCGGAACGATTGGAAAGCGATCGTTTTATCGAAAATATGAAACAATTCAAAATCGCATTTTTCGCTGTGGATGAAGCTCACTGCATTTCGGAGTGGGGACATGACTTCAGACCTTCCTACATGAAAATACGAGACGTAATCGAGTCTTTAGGCGATTTCCCCGTTATTGCACTTACTGCCACTGCTACTCCAGAAGTGCAGGAAGATATTATAAAACAGCTCAGACTAAAAAACACCACGAAATTTATAAAAGGTTTTGACAGACCAAATCTGAGCTATATTACGGAATACTGCTCCGATAAGCTTGAAAGGATAAAAGAAATTTACGAAGAGGATTCCGGCGGCTCAACTATTATTTACTGCGGAACAAGAAAAAAAGTGGAAAGCATTGCCTCCGGTCTTCAGCATCACAAGCTCAATGCAGTTGCCTACCATGCCGGAATGCAGGATTACCAAAGGAAACGGGCGCAGGATAAATTTATCTCAGGCGAAGCAAAGATTATTGTTGCAACGAACGCTTTCGGTATGGGCGTCGATAAGCCCGACGTAAGAAATCTCATCCATACGGATATACCTACAACGCTGGAAGAGTATTATCAGGAAGCAGGCAGAGCCGGAAGGGACGGGAAACCTTCGCGATGTTTCCTGCTTTATACCGGATATGACAAAGGTCTGCCGAATTTTTTCATTAAAAGCAACTATCCCGATTCACATGATATTCAGGCTGTTTACGACGCTCTTTATGATATACACGGCACCGCACTCGGAAAAATTCCCGATAAGCCCGTTTATCTCGATAAATTCGAAATCGCAGGTAAATTAAAAATAAGCGCCGGGGTAGTAGAATCCGCATTGAAGCTCTTTATGAGGGAAAACATTATCCGGCGGGGACAAAGCACTCCTTCGGCAATGATTCAGTTTCTTGCTTCAAAAAACAGAATTTCGGAATATTACAAAAACTGCCCACAGCCCAGAAAGAAAGTGCTTGAGGCTTTCCTCCGCAGCGTACCCCGCGATGCCTTCCGCAGAGCAGTTATGTTTGATTACCGGAGTTTTAAGCTGAAATATAATCTCGGGGATGATGAAATCGAATCGGCTGTAAGGGCATTCTCTTTCGGAAAAATACTGCATTTCACTCCTCCTGCCCGCGAAAACGGCATCATTATCATTAAAGAGCGCAGCCAGGCAGGAAAAATGCCGATTGATTTCAGAGAGTTTTTTAAAAGAAAAAAACGGGCTTACGAAAAGCTCGATTTAGTTTTCAGATATGCTGAAACTCTTGACTGTAAAAGGAACTACATACTCGACTATTTCAATGAAACAGACGTGGAAGGAGTATGCGGAAGGTGCAGTTCCTGCCGCCTGCCTGAAAGTAAAAAGAAGAAAAAAAAGCCAGGCACAAAAATTCTTATGTTATCCGTTTTGCAGGGCGCGGATATTTTAAGAGGGATGTATGGAAAATCAATTATGGCATCTGCCTTAAAAGGAAAAAAGATAAAAAAAATAACCCGTCATGGCTTGGAAACTTCCACCGCATACGGATTAGCAAAAGATTTTCAGGTGCAAGAGATAAAAGAGCAGATTGATGCCGCCCTCGATTCGGAATATCTGGAAACGAGCAGGGGGATGTATCCAAAGATTTTCATAACCGAAAAAGGCAGACGTTTTTTAAAAGAAAATAGGAAAGATCCTGATATAAAAGAAAAAGAAGAAATTCGAGAAAAGCCTGAAACAATAGAAATAAAAGAAGCAGATAAAAGAAATAGACATGATGCAAACGAGCTTTATCACCGTTTGGATAAAATCCGACGGGAGATAGCTTATGAAGAAGTGCAGACTCCCCTGTCGCTCATTTCAGATGCGGCATTGAGGCAGATAGCAGGGCTGCAGCCTTTATCCATAAAAGAGATGATGGAAGATACAAACTGCAGCAGCGAGTTTGCCCTTAATTTCGGGAAAAGATTCATTTCGGAAATCAGAAATTTTATGAACGGGATAAAATCCGTTTATACTAATGAAGATAAACCTGAAAATAAAAAAGCTCGGGAAATTACTCCGGCGGCGCCTTTGAAAAATACCGAAGACGAATCAAAAATAACGGATGCGGCGAAACTTGACAAAAAGGGAGGAGACCTTGATACCTTAGCTTCTCAGCTTGTTCTAACGCGGGCGCAGGCAGCAGCGGCAGTTGAAAAAAATATTGAAAACGGAGTGGATATAAATATACGAAACTATATTGACCGCGGAAATTTCAAGAAAATATATCTGTATCTTAAAAAACATCCCGATGCAAAACTCAGCGAAATAATGGTTAACAGCGGTGCAGAAACCGATTACCCCGTCCTGAGGATTGCCGCCGCCCACTCCAGAAAGCATCTGAAAAAGAGCAGCAGTAATAAATAATAAAACATTATCCGAGCATTGAAAATGTCCTTTTATAAAGAAATTTTATGAAAAAGTTTTTTTTCTTTCAAAAATTTGTTTTATTTACGGGTAATTTCTTATTTGTATCATATTTTCTTGATAAAAACCATGAAAAAAGTTATTCTCATCTGCACAATTATTTCCTTTATAAGTCAATCTGCATTTTCTCAGGAAGTTATTTTAAAGCATGACAACGGCGAAATTAATGAAAATTATGATTATCCAAACCGGAAAGACTGGGAGGAAAGCATCCTTCTCGAGCCGGAAGGTCCCTGCGAAGTATTAAAAATTATGGTTTATCTCGGGGGCGATACTCCCGGCAGAGACACCATTTTTATCACCGGCGATCCTGCCGAAGGCGTTATCCCGCCTACGTTTTGGTGTCTTTCATACAACATTCGCTACGAACCTTATATTGTGGAATATGACGGAAATCCCGGCTGGCGCGAGTTCGAGACCCCCGGGCTGAGGATTGAAGGACTTAACCGCTTGTGTGTACAGCACAAACTAAGCGAAAACGGTCCGTGGTTTGCTATCGACAAAAACGGCACTTCCGAGCCTTATCATTCTTTTTTGCTCGACCCGACAAGCGAGAATGACTACGGCTGGCCCGGACGATACTTCATAGCGAATGCAGACTTTATGGTCAGGGCGCTTGTAAAATATGATTTCCCCGAAGGAAACGGTTCCGTTGAGCAGCCCTATCCCCTTATGCCGGTGGTTTCCGAAGAAGCTAATCTTGTGAATGAAGAAGGAAAGATAATTAGTTCCTATAATGTAAGCGCTGCCGACTGGAACGGCGACGGATGGGACGACATTGCTCTAAACAACCGTTTTTTTGAGAATCAGCAGGACGGTACTTTTAAAGAAGTAACTGAAAAGATGAATATTGACGGCTATACGATTTGGGGCGACTGCGACAACGACGGCGACCTTGACGCTTACGGCATCACCGGAGGCACCGAAAGTAAAGAAACATTGATTACAAATACGAGAAACACTCTATATCTTAACGACGGCACCGGTTCCATGACAAAACTGGACCCCGCGGATGTTTTCATGCTGCCCTATCCGAACCCGGCTGAAGAATTCGGATTGAACACAGCTTATGAAAATGACACTATTCACAACCCTTACATCTGCTGGGCGCCTGTATGGTTTGATTACAACGGCGACGGTTTTATTGACCTTTACCTCGGCAACAGACGCAGCGTAAGGCAGTATCCCAATGAAATTTTCAATCCGGATCACTTCTGGAAAAACAACGGCGACGGTACTTTCTCTATGATTACCTACGAAAGCGGCATCCACGAAAACGAATATCAGCCCGGCGAAAACCGCAATCAGGGAAATTATTATTTCAACGGACAGGACGCCTCCGCCTGCGACTACAACATGGACGGAAAAATCGACCTGCACATGATAAACTATGGTCAGGAACGCGATTTTTTCTACAAAAACGACGGCACAGACAGCCTGAAAGACATCGCCGCAGAAATCGGTCTTGACGGCAGTATGCCAAACCACCCCAACCCTAATGCAAAAAATCACGGTCATGCCTGCGAGTGGGCAGATTACAACAATGACGGCTATCCCGACGTGCTTGTAGGCAGTCTTGCCCACCCGGACTGGCGCGGGCTTTTTTCCACGCCGAGTTTTATTTACAAAAACAGCGGTCCCCCAGATTATGATTTCGAGATAATGAACAAGGAAACAGGATTGGAGTTTTATGAAGCGGATGCCGGCATACTTTGGATTGATTTAGACCACGACGGCTTTCAGGATGTATGGACAGGACAGAGCTACAGAACGTCCCACATTTATAAAAATATGGGACCGCCCGATTTCAAACTGAGAGAAATAAGCTGGCTGACCGGCACAAAACTAACCGGCACATGGGCTGCCGCGCGGCTCGACTTTGACAACGACGGCGATATGGACTTCGTTAATCAGGGCAGGCTCTTCAGAAATGATTTTGAAAGAAACGGAAACTGGTTCTCCGTCAGAATAAAGGGAAATCCCGAAGAAAATGTGCCTATGGACGGTTTTGGAACAAGATTGACCGCTTATGCCGGAGACAAACTTTTTTACAGAGACCTTATGGGAGCTGAGTCCGGTCCCCGCCACAGGCAGAATTCCTTCGAAATTCATTTCGGTGTGGGAAATGCCGGAGTAATGGACAGTCTCGTCATTGATTATTCTAACGGTAAAAGAAATGTTATCAAAGATTTGAAAGTCAACCGGAAATACTTTATCCCCTATTTGTCGCAGCCCGAAGAAATTCCTTTAATTACTCCTGCCCTGAAATCGCCGCGGAACCATGCGAAAAAAATTACTCATGGCGGCAGCTTTTTCTGGCATACGGCAGGCGAAAATGCCATTTATGAAATTGAAGTATCGAAAAATAAGGAATTTTCGGAAACCGTGCTTCAGGAAAGCGGACTGACAGATATGACATATTCTCTTTCGGAGCTTGATGACCATGCAATATACTACTGGAGGGTCAGGGCAGGAAAAGACAATTTGGTTTCTTCATGGTCGAGCGTCTGGCAGTTTACTATGGGTGTGCTCCTTCCTTCATCGCCTGTTCTTGTTTTTCCGGAAGATTTATCAGATAACAACAGCGCTCTGCAGGAGTTCAAGTGGAAAGAGTCGAGTTACGATAACGGACTTACTTTTGATACTAAATACCGCCTGCAGATAGCCGAAGATGAGAATTTTTCTAATCTTTACAGAGAATATGACAGCATCCCTGATTTGAAATATATACTTAAGGATACACTTACCCCCGAAGGAACATTTTTCTGGAGGGTATGCGGCGTTAATGAAGGTGAAGCAGGAGCCTGGTCTGATATATTCAGTTTTTCCGTAATCGGTCTTCCGGGTATAACAAATCTAGAGAATCCCGAAAACGGCGCCGAGGATGTAAAGAAAATTCCTTTTATGAAATGGTTAGAAACCGAAAAAGCATATCATTACCATGTACAGATTGCCGAAGACGAAGCGTTTGAAAACTTAACCGTTGACAAGCAAAATTCCAATAACCGAATGGTAGCCTTGGGATTAGCCGGCGGCACAAAATATTACTGGCGTGTACGCGCCCAAAACGACGGCGGTTCGGGAGAGTGGTCGGATGTCTGGAGCTTTACAACCGAAGAAACAAGCTTCGCAGAAGACAATGAAAAGGGAAATGTCAGATTACTCGGAGCATTTCCAAATCCATTTTCCGAAAAAACCGAACTGCGCTTTGAACTGGCTTCTGCTCAAAAGGTCATTCTTTATATTTTTAATGCCTCAGGTGAAGAAGCCGAAATTTTGAAAGCCGGTATTCTTCAGGCAGGTTCTCATTCTTTGTTATGGGAACCTGAACACATAACAAGTGGAGCATATTATTACGTCCTGAAAGCGGGAACTCACTTTTTAACAGGTAAGATCACTGTCGTAAAGTAATCAGGTATTGTTTCATAATTTCAGCGGCTTCAGGCAGAAGAACCACGCCGGACAGGTGTATCCGGATCCTTGATTGTTGAAAAGTTCCATTAGATCTTCTGCGTCAGGAGACGGGAGGACTATGACGTCATCTCCCGGCTGCCAGTCAGCAGGTGTGGCAATATTACCTGAATCAAAAAGCTGTATTGACCGCACAAGCCTCAATATTTCGTCTATATTTCTGCCCGATTCCACAGGATAGGTCAAAACAGCGCGTATTTTTTGCCGGTCGTCAATGATGAAAACACTTCTGATAGTATGAGTCTTACTGCTTTTAGGATGTATCATGCCGTACTTTTTTGAAATTTCAAGGTTAATATCGGATATGATAGGAAAATCTACCTGCACGTTTTCCATACCGTTGTATTTTATTTTTGAAATTTCATTCAGCCAGCTTACATGACTGCTGACTCCGTCAACGGACAAGCCGATAAGCTCGCATCCAAGTTTGTCAAATTCTTCTTTTTTTTCGGCAAATGCCATTATTTCAGAAGTGCAGACAGGTGTAAAATCTGCCGGGTGGCTGAACAAAACGACCCATTTATTCCAGTAGTCTTCAGGAAAATTAATACTGCCTTTCGTACTCTCCGCCGTGAAAGATTTTGCTCTGTCGCCTATAAGCGGCTGATTTATCACATTTTCTGCGGCAGCAGAAACTCCAAAGCCTGCTATCATCAGGAATAGCACGTTTAAAATCTTTTTCCGCAGGGGCAATTTATAAATTGCCACAACATCAGTCAGTATTTTCATTTTGTCTCCAAAATTAATAATATTATTGTAAATTCATATATAAATTATAATTCAAATATAAATAATTAGCCAGACGTAAATAATTAAAATTATTTTATGGTAAAAAGATTGTTCAAACATTTGGAGCTTATTCTTTATATCAATTATTTAATATCTTCGTGATACGGCATTTCTACTTAACGGTGGTATTGTCCGAATTAAAAATGATTATAGAATCTCAAGACTTATGGTAATTTTGAGATAACCCACATTCTCTAAAAAATCTAATGAGCGCCTGAGATTGCTTCATCGCTTCACTCTTCGCAATGACGGAACGGATTTTATCCTGTAATTGTTGTATTGCAGAAGGAAAAATATTGTTTAAGCTGTGTCTGCTCTGTTTAAGATTCAGTCAGAGTAACGATAGTAAACCAGAAATTCTCTATTGATTTGACAATGGAAGTAAACTGCTCGAAATCAACAGGCTTGGTTATGTAACAGTTTGCATGAAGGTTATATACGGACAAAATATCCTGTTCATCCTTTGAAACAGTAAGCACGACAACGGGTATCCGGCGGAGATTTTCGTCCTTTTTTATTTCGGCAAGAACTTCTCTTCCGTCCATATTAGGAAGATTGAGGTCTAACAGAATAAGGTCAGGCTTTGGAAAATTATGGAAAGGGGCTTCGCCTTTAAGATATTTCAGTGCCTCTTCGCCGTCCTCAACTACGTTAAGATGATTTGAGAGTTTGCTCTCACGCAGCGCTTCTCTGGTCAGCTCGATATCCACATCGTTGTCTTCCACTAAAAGAATTTCAACAGGTCTTCCGACTTTTCTTTTCAGCATGTTCTCCCCGCAAAAATATTAATATATAAAATTTGGCTCTCTGCTTTTTCGTTAGTATAAAGGATAACTTGACAATTTTTTTAATTTTCAATCAATTTTCAAATTGTTACTGCGCGGCAGCGCGATGCAGTCTCTAAAAATTAGCGTCTGAGATTGCTTTTGTGCTTCGCTCCTCGCAATGACGGAACGGAATTTTCAATTTTTTTCCGGTATTCTATATTACTCAATATTCAATTAAGAAAACAAAATAATTTTTTTCTGCCTAAATTTATTAAATCTTCAAATAAAAAGCAAGTATTATTTAAAAAGAACTTATGAAAGACAAAAAAAATAATAAAAAATCCGTCCTCATTTATGACGATTCATGCGGGATGTGCACCGGTGCGGCAAAATTCATCAAGGACCGTGATAAACATAATATTTTCGAAATTATCGGGATGAATACTCAAAAGGGCAGGGAACTGAGAAAAAAATATTTGAAAAAAGAGACTGACAGCCTTGTTCTGATAGATAATCACAGGGTTTTTATCAAATCTGACGCGGTCTTTCATGCCGCCGCAGATATGCCTTTCCCATGGAAAATGCTCACTATTTTTCGTATATTCCCGCGCTTTGCAGGCAATTTTATATATGATATTATCGCTGAAAACAGAAAAAATCTTCAAATTTTCAAAAAATCCGGTTCAGATTCCTGAAAATTACAACAAAAAGCACTTGAATACCGTTTTTCTTAGTATTGCTGTCATCTATTGATGCTTTGTTTTGATAAAAGGAGGTTTAAAAGGAGATGATTATTTTTGAAATAGTTGAAAATTTAAACCATGGATGTCATTCTGTCCCTTTGCTGAACTTGTTTTAGTATTGTTTCAGAATCTCACGTAATGAGGACCCCTTAATCCCCTCTTGCGGAGTAAGGGCACTAAAATAGTGTGTTAGTATTTAATTTACTGTTTTTTTCAATAGCCCCGGCTTCTAAGCCGGGTTTTATTAACTGTCTCTGTCTCCATCATATAGGCTTTAGCAAAAAAAAATTATTTGGCTAAAGCCGCCAATACTAATTTTCATACCCCCGACTTAAGAGCCGGGGCAATTAAATCCCTTATCTTTATGACATTACTCTCAAGAGGGGATGCACAATATAGAAAAAGATGATGTCCAACATCTGGCAGATGCTGGACATCTGAATCGGAAAGTACAAAATAAACAATTAAAAAATACAGCAGAGCATGCGGCAAATTAATCAATATGACATTTTTCCAAAATTATTATCAACCAAATTCGTTTTT
>CAZOBD010000052.1:0-13124 GCA_964577665.1 uncultured Hyphomicrobiales bacterium | reverse complement strand
CAAAATTATTATCAACCAAATTCGTTTTTAAGGCTAACTAAAATCATTTTTTTACATTGAAAAACAATGGAGGAAATAATGTTCAGCAAAACAATGGAAAAAGCTCTCAACGAGCAGATTGTAAGAGAAGTGTATTCGTCACATCTTTACCTTGCTATGGCAAGTTACTATCACTCAATTAACTTAAACGGATTTGCAAACTGGATGCGCGTACAGGCTGAGGAAGAAATGATGCACGCAATGAAATTTTTTGATTACATAATTGACCGCGGCGGCAGAGCTTTAATAGGAGAAATTAAGGCTGCACCATCAGAATGGGAGAGACCGCTTGCGGCTTTCGAGGACGCACTTTCTCACGAAAAGCTCATCACGCAGGCTATTAACGAGCTGGCAGATATCGCCATGGAAGAAAAAGACCATGCCACTATGAACCTGTTGAACTGGTTCATCGACGAGCAGGTCGAAGAGGAAGCCACAACTGACGAAATCGTGGAAAGACTGAAACTTGTTGCCGATTCCAACAGCGGTTTATTTATGATGGATACAGAACTTAAAGGCAGACAGCCCGGCACTGCCGAATAATTTAAGTATCCATTCAACTTTTATACCTTCCGGATTATTTATTCGGAAGGTTTTTATTTTGATTCTACATCATTTATAAAAGGCATTAGACAGTACAGTCCGATTTTGTCCAAATGAAAGCCTCTTGATATTAGATAGTATTTAAGTAAAAACAGAGCCTGACTTTTTGAGACAAGCTCTGTTTAAGTGAAGATTTTAAACAGTTTATCAGCAGGTCTGCAGGAAATAAAGTAAATAATAAATGCTTTTTTTAATTAAAGAATTGTCTTATATTACTTTTTTAAATTGAACGTAATAATATAATTCATGATGAAACATCCATGATTTTGGAAAATCAAACAAGGGGATGAATATTTGAGAGTTAATGCAAAACAAAGTTTTGAAAGAAAAGTTCATTCCCAAATCGGAGTTTGGGAATGAGATGTAAAACGTAATGTAAATGAAAAACCGAAAGAGACCCCACCCCTGCCCTACCCAAGGTGAGGGAGATTACGAATGTAGTTCCCTCGCCTTGGGGAGGGTTAGGGTGGGGTTCAAAATAAACAGATGAAAAATATTTTTGTTGAAATTTTGATAAAATGAAACAATTTGAGTAATAGATGTTAGAATTTTTGAATAAACCATATCCCTTTAATGACGATTTAAAATCAAATGCTAAAATTATTTTTTTTCTCAGTTTGGGTAATTTGATATTCCTGCTTATATTTGAGCCGATCGAGCCGGCTTCGCTGTACAGCGTAAATCTTTTTTATATTCTTGCAGGTATTGCGGGACCGACTTTCATCATCCTCACTTTGAACTTGATAGTTATTCCGAGTTTGTTTCCAAAAGTATTCAACAGCAGTAAATGGGATATTAAGCGTGAAATTCTTTGGGATACATGGATATTGCTCTCGCTTTCATCAATAATATTCCTCGTGTTTTCTAAGATATTTGGTATAAATAATATCACTTACTCTGATATTGTTAAAACAATTTTTTTTGGGATGCTGCCGGTTGCAATTCTTATCACTATTAACCAAGCCCGTCTTCTCAAATATCATTTAAAATCAGCACGGGAGTTAAACAAGAGGTTGATTGAAAAGAAAAAAAGCGGTGAAAAACTTATCTTCTTTCATTCTCAAAATAAGAAAGACGAACTTGCCATAAAACCATCCTCATTAAGAGTAATTAAATCTTCTGATAATTATATCGAGATTTATTATGAAAGAGATAATAAAATAATTTCTACAATGCTAAGAAGCACTTTAAAAAATACTGAAATTCTTCTTTCAGATTTTGAAAATATTTTCAGGTGCCATAGAAGTTACATTGTTAATATCGACCATATTATCGAAATTCAGGGGAACTCTCAGGGTTACAAAATCTTTCTTGATTCAATCGACTTTCCCGTATTTGTATCGCATAAATATATACCGGAATTTCAAAAATTGATTTAAAAGGCAGATATTCGCCACATATATAGATATTTCAGCCCCAAAATCAGCATTTAGCACAATTCCGATAATTTAACAACAAAAATTTCGGAAAGTAATAATAAACTATTATTATTAGCTGTTAATTATAATTTACACAAAAAATCAATTAAGGAAAAATAAAATGAAATCTATGAATATCGGAAATCTGGAGGTTAAAATTCCAATCGTTCAGGGGGGTATGGGAGTATGTGTTTCTTTATCCGGCTTGGCATCTGCTGTTGCAAACGAAGGAGGCATAGGAGTTATATCAGCAGTGGGTATTGGTCATACTGAACCTGATTACAGAAAAAACCTAAGGAAAGCAAACGCTGCTGCTTTAAGAAAAGAAATCAGAACAGCGAAGTTAAATACCGACGGAATTATCGGCGTCAATATAATGATGGCTGCCAGTGACTACGACGATTTGTTTAATATCGCAATTGAAGAAAAAGCTGATGTTATTTTTATCAGCGCCGGCTTACCTTTGAAGAAACCTGCAAAAACGTCTGAATCAGTTTTTCAGCATACAAAGACTAAATTTATTCCAAAAGTATCTTCAGTAAGAGCGGGTAAGTTAATATTTAATCATTGGTCGAATAAATTTAACAGAGTACCTGATGCAATAGTTATTGAAGGTCCTTTAGCCGGCGGACATTTGGGTTTTAAAAAAGATCAACTGGAAAAAGATGCGCCTCTGCTTTATGATATTACTAAAGAATTGGTAGAAGTGATAAGTGTTTTTGAACAAAAGTATGGCAAAGAGATACCGGTAATAGCAGCCGGCGGGATATATTCAGGCAGCGATATGTTTAATATTATGGAAGCCGGCGCCAAAGGTGTAAAAATGGGAACACGTTTCGTTACCACTACAGAGTGTGATGTTTCCGAAAAGTTCAAACAGGTTTATCTTGACTGCGAACCTGAAGATATTGAAATCATTGATAGTCCCGTAGGACTTCCGGGCAGAGTAATTGTAAATAATTTTGTCAGGAAAATAAAAAGGGGAGAAAGAAAACCAGTAAAATGTCCCTGGAAATGCCTGAAAGGCTGTGATTATAAGGAAGTACCCTACTGTATTGCAGAAGCATTGTTCAATGCCGCAAAGGGCAATCTTGAGGAAGGATTTGTCTTTGCAGGTGCAAATGCTTATAAAGCAAAAGAGATAGTTTCTGTTAGGGAAACATTTAAGCAAATAAAAGAAGAATATTATCTCGAGAAAATAAAATTAAATAAGAAGATTCGTAATAATAGCCTTAATTTGTTTTCGACCTCTCAAGAGCCCTATTTAGCTTCGAAAACCGGTTAGGATACCTGAAAATAAAAACAATGTAATACGGATTATTGCATAGTATAAAACGAATGCATGAAGCGAGTTCAGATAACAGACGAAGAATATTCACTTTCCAAGAAGGGAACCGTCAATTCTCAGGTACTCAAAGTCTCATAATCTTATATCTCAGTTTTTTTTTAGAGCTCACGTTAAAAATATAAATTCTAAGAATTTCCCTGCTTAAGAAGCTCTGCTCTTTCGGCGAGCTTAAGATTTTCAATTATCGGTTCCAGACCGCCCTCTACAACTTCCTTTAAAGGATAATTTTTAGCATTGCCCTCGAGACGGTGGTCGGTAACGCGGTTTTGAGGCCAGTTGTAAGTGCGAATTTTCTCGGAGCGGTCTCCTGATTTAACCATAGACTTTCTAGAAGAGGAAAGCTCATCCTGCTGTTTTTCCAACTCCATTTCATACAGGCGTGAGCGAAGTACTTTCATGGCTTTCTGACGATTTTTAAGCTGGCTGCGCTCTTCCTGGCAGATAACCACAATGCCGGTGGGATTATGAACGATTCTCACGGCAGTTTCCACTTTGTTGACGTTCTGTCCGCCCTTGCCTCCCGAACGAAAAATATCAATGCGGAGGTCTTCTTCGTTTATCTGCACGTCAACGTCTTCAGCTTCGGGCAGCACGGCAACGGTTGAAGCCGAGGTGTGCAGCCTGCCGCTTGCCTCGGTTTCGGGAACACGCTGTACGCGGTGTACCCCGCTTTCATATTTCATTGTGCCATAAGCATCATCACCCGATACGGTAAAAACAATTTCCTTGAACCCGCCCCGCTCGCTTTCACTAAAGTGAATTATTTCTATGCCGTAATTTTTGTATTCGGCAAAGCGCTGGTACAAACGGAATAAATCCCCTGTGAAAATACCGGCTTCATCGCCTCCCGTGCCGGCGCGTATTTCTACGATGCAGTTCTTTAGGTCGTTGGGGTCTTTCGGGATAAGAAGAATGCGCAGCTCTTCCTCCATTTTTTCTTTTTGTTCTTCAAGCTCTTCAATTTCCTCATAAGCCATATCTCTGAGTTCCGGTTCGGTCGAGGAATCGGCTATCATTTCCTTATTACCCTTTATTTCGTCACAAACTCTAAGGTATTCTTCCGATGCTTCCACAATGGGAATTAAATGTTTGTGTTCTCGTGAAATGCTTTTGTACCTGTCCTGATTATTAACTATATCAGGATCATTGAGTTTCTCGCTAAGCTCTTCGTATCTTCCGATTATTTCTTTCAGTTTCTCTTCCATTGCTGTTTTTCTGCCTGACTTATATTAAATCTACAAATTTAAGTTATTTTAAAACATAATAAAAACTTACAACCGGTCATTATATTTTAAAATATTTTTTTGCTCATCATCATTTTTTTAATTATTTTTAGCATTAAAGCAGACTATGACAAAAATAAGACAATTATTAATCAATTTTTCTTATTATATTACCCGGCTGTATTAGAAAAGCCATATTTACATACTTAATTTTTGAATATTAAAAGAAAATAATGTATATTAAAGGTACTTTTGGCTATAATAGTTATTATTCGAGATTTATTTAGATTTGAAATGACTATACAATTACCTCATTCAGGCAATGTCAGCGAACTATTGAATGGATATTTATATGAAACATATATGATTTGGGAAGATCACTCAAGGGGATGAATATTTTTGAAATAGTTAAATAAAAATTCAATGTTGTTATTCTGTCCCTGTGCTGAACTTGTTTCAGTATTGTTTCAGAATCTCACGGATGAGGAACACACCCCTTAATCCCTTCTTGGGGAGGGGACGCACTAAATGGAAGAAAAAGATGTGCAACATCTGGCAGATGCTGCACATCTGAAGCATAAAAAAAAATAAACAGATGAAAGCAATTGTATGAACGATGAAGCTAATAATAATCAGCCTGCCGAAAGGACTATACTGATTGCAGAAGACGATTTCAACAGTATGGAGCTTCTTAAAAGAGCGTTGAAAAACACCGGCATCAAACTTTTAGCCGTTAGAAACGGCAGGGAAGCCGTAGAGGCTGTTGAAAAAAATCCGGAAATAAGCATTGTTCTGATGGATATCAAAATGCCCGTTATGGACGGGCTTAAAGCAGCCAAACTGATAAAAAGCATTCGCAGTGATGTTGTGATTATTGCTCAGACCGCTCATGTTTTTTCTGAAGACCGTGAAAAAGCTTATGAAGCAGGCTGCGACGATTTTCTTACAAAACCCATTATCATTGAAGAGCTGATGTTAAAAATAAAAAAATATGCCTGAGTTTTATTTCAAGGAATATTTTATTATTTTTATGTAAAAAAACTTTGTAAAAACAGAGGAGCAGCATGGAAGAGCGAGGACAATGGGGCTCACAGCTCGGATTCATACTTGCATCGGCAGGCTCGGCAATAGGCCTGGGCAACATCTGGAGATTCCCTTACGTAGTCGGAGAAAACGGGGGAGGAGCTTTTGTGCTTCTTTACTTTATTTTTATTATTATCATAGGCTTACCTTACCTTTTTGCCGAATATGCTCTCGGCAGACATGTTCATAAGAATCCTGTCGGCGCCATAGAAGCTATCAGACCCGGTTCTTTCTGGAGAGCTGCCGGTCTGCTCGGTATTATTACGGGTATGGGCATTCTGTCATTTTATGGTGTAATAGCAGGCTGGACTGTGGGATATGTGTTCAAAACGGCATTTGGCAGCACAGGGGGGTTTTCCGAGTTTATAGCCGATCCCCTTATTGTTGTTCTGCTCTTTGCTTTCTTCATGCTGATAACTACTACTATCGTTTACAGCGGTATTGAAGGCGGCATTGAGCGCTGGTCGAAAATTTTAATGCCCCTGCTTTTGCTGCTGTTGATTGCCTTAATTGTTTACTCAAACACACTGGAGGGATCCGGCAGGGGTCTGGAATTCTATCTTCTGCCCGACTTTTCAAAAATAACCGGTTCTTCAGTGCTTGCAGCTCTGGGGCAGGCTTTCTTTTCTTTAAGCCTGGGTATGGGGCTGATGATTACTTACGGCAGCTATTTGCCAAAAACTTCAAATATTATATCTTCGGGGATATACATTGCGCTTTTCGATACAATGATAGCTATTATGTCCGGATTAATCATTTTTCCTGCTCTTTTCGCAATGGGAGAAGATCCCGCCGCCGGACCTGCTTTGATTTTTGTAGTCTTTCCTAAGCTTTTTACTCAAATGCCCGCAGGTTATATTGTCGGAACGGTTTTCTTTATTCTTTTGTCTGTGGCAGCACTTACCTCTACTATTTCTTTGCTCGAAGTGCCAGTGGCTTACATGGTGGACGAACGAAAAGCCAAAAGAAAAAAAATTGTATGGGCTGTAAGCGGTTTTACTTTTTTAATAGGTATCCCTTCGGCTCTGTCCCAAGGTTCATCTGAGTTTTTTACAAACTTCGGCTTAATACCGGACTATCTTACTACTCCTGATTTCCTCAGTCAGATGAGTTTCTTGTTCGGAGATTTTTCACTGGCTTTCGGGGCTTTTCTATTGTCAATTTTTATCGGATGGGTATGGGGCGCCGGCAATGCCGCAAAGGAACTGGAAACAGGCTCTCCCCGCTTTAAAAATATTCGCCGCTTATGGATTTTTATGATAAAATACTTTATTCCCATAGTAATATTTCTGATACTGCTCAATCTTTTCGGCATATTTAATTAATTTCAACTCCGACGGTAATACGTTGTTTTCTAAGAAAAATTCTTATAAGAGGATTTGTCATTTTTTAACTGACTAATATTTTAGTTGTACAACTAATAAATTAGTTGTATATTCGTACATAATATAAAATGAAAAACTTTTTTGAGAAAAAAATGAAAGAACTAGCAAAGGCAGAAGAAGAAGTGATGCAGTATCTGTGGAAGCTGAAAAAGGCATTCGTAAAGGAAATAATAGCTGAAATGCCGGAGCCTAAGCCTGCATATAACACTGTTTCCACTATTATCCGAATATTGGAGAAAAAGGGCTTTGCAGGGCATAAAGCATACGGTAAAACGCATTTGTACTATCCTTTGATAACCAAAGATGAGTATTCAAGGCGTTTTATGAAAAATTTTGTGAACAAGTATTTCGGCAGCTCGTATAAACGATTAGTATCTTTTTTTGCTGAGGAAGAAGATTTATCATTGTCCGAACTCGAAGCAATTAAAATACTTATGGAAGCCGAAATAGAAAAGAGAAAGGAACAGGCATGAGCTATTTAATATATCTTGCTCAGAGTACACTTTGCAGCGGACTCTTCTACGGAGTTTACTTTTTTCTACTGCGCACAGACACACATTTTGCAGTGAAAAGGGTCTATCTGCTTTCAACATTGATATTGTCATTTATAATTCCTCTCATAAAAATAAATACATCAGCAGTGCCGGATACAGAAATATTAAACGTAATGTTAGGCGCTTTAACAATAAATCCGCTCTCAGAGTCATTCACAAGAGCCGAATCAGGCGCTGTAACAGTAAGTTATTTGATTCAAGCAGTCCTGATTTTATATGCGCTTATAAGTTCTTTTCTTTTATACCGCTTCGTAAAAGGAATCTTTTATATCTATTCATTGATAAAAACTACCGAAACCAAAACAATTAAGGGAATAAAGGTGGACCTGACCGAAAATCATCTGCCGCCCTTTTCCTTCTTCGGAAAAATATTTATTCCTGTAAATGTCATTCATTCGGAAGATATAGGATATATATTATCACATGAAACTGCTCATGTAAAGCATTTTCACACTTATGATATTCTTATGGCAGAAACTGCGGCTTGTGCTGCATGGCTCAATCCTTTCGTTTATCTCTATAAATGTGCTTTGAAAGAAAATGCAGAATTTTCGGCGGATATTTCGGCATCTGCTGCATCAGAAGATTTAGTAAAATACCGAAAAGTTTTAATTGAAAGCAGCAAATCTCTAAAACCGATTCTTGCAAGCAGCTTCAATTCATTTATAAAAAGGAGGCTTATCATGCTTACACAAAAAAAATCCAAAAGACTTTCATTAGTCAAATATCTTTGTTCCATTCCGGCAGCGGCGTTTCTTATTCTGATTTTCTCTTATAATTCTTCCGGTTTTGCTGCGGAATACGCAAAGGACGTCAGTAAAAAAGCCGAAACCGGAAAGCAGGATTACGATGACAGTGATGATTTTATTGCAGTGGAAAAAATGCCCGAATATCAGGGAGATTTACAGGCTTTTTTAATAGAAAAAATTGAATATCCCGAAAAAGCACGTGAGAAAAACTTCGAAGGAGAAGTTTTTGTAAGGTTCAGGGTCAACTCCGAAGGAAAAGTTGACAAGTGGAAAATTCAGCAAAGCAATATGCTCAATACCGATAACACTGAAGAACTCAGCGAAGATGAAAGGAAAAATCTTTTGAAACTACTCGAGGAAGAATCGCTGAGAGTTACCGCTCTTCTCGGAGACTTTGAAGCTGCCGTGCAAAAAGGCAAGCCTGTAACAGTATGGATGACTCTTCCCTTTATTTATAAACTGAAAGATGAAGGGGATTAATTCCGTGTAAAGCAATTCTGAAAGATGCCCGGCACTTTTGAAGTGCCGGGTTTATCTCCTTAAAGCGGCTCTCTTGAGGGCAGGAAAAATCATTATATTTCCTGCAATTGGGGCTGATAATCTCCCTGAGATATGGAAAGTTTTTTTAAATAACAAACCTTATCTGCTGACTATCACTTTCACAAGCTGAGTCTTTGTGCCGTGCTTTATCCTGATTAAATATATTCCGCTAGGCACTGAGGCGCAGTTCCATTTCATATATCCGCTGTAATTATTTAGTTTATCTATTCTAATTTTATTTTCAGCAGGAATTTTTTTACCGAAAATATTGTAAATCGAAATATTATCGGGAGACATCTCCAAAGAAGTATCCCAGTAAAGTTTGACTCTTATTTCATCTGATGCAGGCAGAGGAAACGGCGGATATGCGTAGAGATAAGGGAGCAGCTCTAATGATTCAGCTTTATAACTAATTACGGTATCAATGCCTTCGCCGCCAAGATAGGATATACTGTCCATCATGGATGCATTGGAATGAAATATAATTGAATCTCTGTAAATCCCTGATTCCTCAGGTTTGAAAAACACAGTGAATTCAAAATTATCTTTAGGCTTTAGCAAAATCGGCTCCATTTCTTCCGCTTTAGGCAGATTAGTTGAAAAAGCTTTGTTTTTGCCGGGAGTGTAGCTGTTAATCACTAAATCATATTCATCCGAACTGTTCTCTATTTTGATTGTCGCATCTGCGATTTCATCTGAATGAATGTCAATTTTGCCGAAATCGTAATCGTGTGAGGTAATTTTTGGAATGGATACATCCAGGCCCTCAATATTAATAAAATAAAGGTTCCAAGGTATCCATTCGCTGCAGTTATTTTTGTATCCTGCAAAAAACTTGTTTCCGTACTTTTCAAAAAGCTTATATACTCTGCCTGAATCAGGGAAATTATATTTTTTCCATTTGCCTTTATCATACAAATCATTAGTAACGTAGAGACTGTTTTCAGCAACTATGTAAACATATTCCTCGTCGCTGCAAATCCCGTTCTGGTAAATACATTCTCCATAATATGTATTTGGTATAATATCGATTTTGTAATTGAAAATATTTTTAATATTTTTTGCTTTTACATCAAGGACATCTAAATGAATAACAGAATCTTTATTTGTAATATAAAATACAGCCAGCATTCTTTTATTTTGATATTTAAATTCTTTGTAATAAAGGAGGCTGTCGGTCAGTGGATATTTTTTTATTATTTTCCATTCTGCACCCCTGTTTACTGTATATCTAAAATCTGTTGTACTGTCCTGCAAGTTAAAACAGTGAATATAAAAATTATTTGTATCTATCGAACTAATTATATAATCTATAACAAGATTTGAATCATTATACATATCTATGAGTTCAAAGTCCATATTATATCTATTTATTGAAAAACATCCTTTTTTTTCATAATTGGAATAAGAACTCTTTGATAACACAAAATTACTGTCAGTTTTGTAATAATTTGGAAATCTTGTCAGATACGGGCTGTAAGGACGAAAAAAATGATTAATAAAATAGAAATCTTCCACTTCTTTAGAAATAAAACTTTTGCCAAAGTCATTACTAATATACATTAAATCCTTATTTAATTCAATATGATCAGGCAGTCTTGTTCCGAGGTAAAGAGCATTATTTTCTTTGTCAAAGTATTTATTATTGAAAGTATATAATTCCCTGATAACAGGGTTATTCCAGCCATCTATGGTAGGTTTAAAAGTAATGCAGCTATCCTCGCTCATATAAACAATGCTGTTGTATGCCCCTCTGTCAGAATTAAGAAGAAATATAAATTTTCCGTCATTTGAAATATCAGGATAATCAGAGGCAATTCCACCCCGAAAATTGGATTTTATTTGAAATACACTGTCATCAAGTCTGGCATTTAGTATAATCTTATTCTCTCCGACAATATATACTTTATTATTCTTGATAATAAAATTTTCCATCTGATATCCGTAAGTTAACTCTCTAGTCCTAATATGAACCTTAGGAAAAAGAGAATCGTTGGAATGGATACTGCAAAGTTTAATAAAAAAATCCTTTCTGGTGCCTCCTGATTTTGAAGGATGCAGTAAAATATGCAGTTCTTCATCGATTAATGTCATTTTACAAACCCTATCAAGCTCATAAAATACTGTTTCTACACTTTCGAAATCCTTTGTTTTGTATATATTGAAATAAGTTTTAAAATAAAAATAATCAGAACCTGCAAGATTTTCAAAAGTTCCAAAATGATATTCGCTCTCATCAAATTTTTTCAAGGAAAAAGTATCAAGAAAATTTAAATTTTCATCGAACAACAAAAATCTTACTGAATCAATATCTGCAATTAAGATGTTTTTAAAATAGATCAATGTCTTATCATAGCTACAAGATCTTGTACCCAAAGACTGTGTATTCTTTTGGTATTCGTTCTGCTTTTCAAAATTAAAATCGACAGTAAATAATTTCTTCCATGAGCGCAGAAAATATCCCTTTGGATACTTGATAACCGCCAGTACCGAATCACCTAAATCTTTCTTAATCTGCCATGTTTTGCCTTTATCTCGAGAAACTGACACCAGCCCAAAATCAGAAAACGCCGTATAAGCAGTATCTTCAATATAGATTTTCACAATAGTACCTTTGTCAAATACTCTTATCTGGCTCCAGCTATCTCCGTCGTTATAGCTCAGGAGCATAGAGCCGTAATTACCGTAAGCAAGCAAAGTATCATCCCTAACAGCTATATCCTTAAAATCAATAATCAGCGGACGAAAAGTGAACTCCGCCGCAATTAAATTAATATTAATTAATTTAAACACAATGAAAAACATTAAAATTTTCTTCATTAGAAAAATTCCTTATTAATTTAATAATTCACCCGATGACTTGCTGTCATCGGGCGGTAATTAATTTAATCATTACATGGAGTCCAGAGATAGAAACATTCACTTGTTTCACCGGGAAGAGGATCGGGCACTTGATATTCCTCAATATCAGGACATGGAATTGTACAAACTAATTCAGGTCCATAATAATCTTCTTGTAAGTATTGATTAGTCCCGGAATCCCAGCATAATCTAACTACATAAGTACAAATACAATTCCAATTTGTCAAGCAGGGCAAAAATCTTATTGTTCCACTATTATTGGATTTATTCCAGCACTTATAATATGTTTTGGTGATATATATCCAATCATCGCTACCACAGGGATGTATAGGATCTGAACATAGTTCACTTGCAATAAAGTCTGGATGAAAAACTTGATTACATATCTGTTCAAATATCTCATTATATGTCTCTGGAGGTTGACCTGGTGTTATTTTGGTAAAGCCGAAAACTCTAATATCAGGTGGATCATCAGGACTACATTTATAGCAGATTCTAACATTGTAGACAAAAGCTCCAACAGTTATTGGTACTACTTTTTCATCAAAACCTGCCGGACAATCAGGGTCTTGTGAATACAAAAGTTGAACTGAGAAAATATTTAATGATAAAATAATAAAAATGATAATTGATTTCATTTTAAAACTCCTAAATTAATTTTCGAAAATAAAAAAAATTTGATTATATTCACACTCGGAAGTATTTTTCTTAGTACGTTTGATACTTCCTACTTCGGGAGAGAAGAAAGCAATTTTTTCTCTCCTTTTGTTTGAAAAAGGAGGTATTTTTAAGGCGGTCTGTTTTGCATGGGAGTTTTTTTCTGAAAATGATACATCTATTTCTCACCTGCCCTGATAAAAATAGGGAGGTAAATATATCATAAGCAGCTATTTATATTATAGATACTATTTATAGATACTATTTATAGATAATATATAACCGATTCGGGTTAACTCTAATCTTTTTCAGAAACCCAAATAATATAAATTACTATAATTTTTTTTACTTATGAACTGATGTAAAGTAAAAAAAAAAACAGAAAAACCTAATTAATAATTATTCATTTATTATATTCTTGTTAAGTAATATTAATTATTGCAGAAGTCCGGTATATTCAGGAGGTTTTGCATCTGGGAACCATGGATGAACAATAATTTCACTTGTCATTAGGAGGGGCGAAAGCGGCGAAGCAGGATCTTTAACATTTCTTCGGCTTCGCTCAGTAACCTTGCACAAAGGATAGAGACTGCTTCGCTTTGCTCGCAGTGACGGGGATTTTTGACCGGCTCTTCCTTGTAAAAAAAGATGCCCGGCACCTCG
>CAZOBD010000051.1:19766-23612 GCA_964577665.1 uncultured Hyphomicrobiales bacterium | reverse complement strand
TGCCTCTTGGTGAACCAAGATTTGATAATGCCATTTTCGAAGCGCTATACCTAACTAAATGGTATGCTCAGGAACACGTAATCCTATGTTTGTTGCCTGCATTCTTCATAGCTGGTGCTATTAGCGTATTTATTAGCCAGCAATCAGTGATGAAATATCTTGGTGCTAAGGCAAACAAGGTGTTGGCTTATGGCGTGGCATCGGTTTCGGGAGGCATTCTTGCCGTTTGTTCCTGTACTGTATTGCCCTTATTTGCCGGTATTTACAAAATGGGCGCCGGCTTAGGTCCTGCTACTACTTTTTTATACTCAGGTCCTGCGATAAATGTGATGGCGGTTATACTTACTGCTAACGTTCTTGGCATTGAAATTGGTATTGCCCGCGCTGTTGGAGCAATTATTTTCAGCATCATCATCGGCATTTTAATGCAGTTCATATTCAGAAAAGAAGAACTTGAAAAAGCTAATGCCCAAATGGCAATGCCTGAAGATGAAAATGCAAGACCGCTTTGGAAAAATGTGATTTATTTTGGCTTAATGGTAGCTATACTCATATTCTCAAATTGGGGCAAGCCCGACGACTCAACTAACTTGTGGAATTTCATCTTTTCTATCAAATGGTACCTTACAGGTATATTCTCTGTGGGCTTGCTGGTGGTACTGCTAATGTGGTTTGAGATTAACAAGACAAGGTTGATTATAGTTTCGATTCCGGTAATTCTGCTCGCAGTACTTTTCGGAGATTCTCCGATGGTCCCATTCCTAGTTGCTATAATTGGTCTTTCGTGGGTAACTGCTACCAGCGAAGGCGAAGGTCTCTCGTGGTTTGATGCCACATGGGATTTCACGAAACAGATAATGCCGCTATTATTCTATGGTGTGCTGATAGCCGGCTTTGCTCTTGGTCGTCCCGGCAACGAAGGAATAATTCCTTCCGAGTGGATAAACAGTGCAGTTGGTGATAATTCTGTATTCTCCAACCTGTTTGCTTCAATCGTAGGTGCTTTCATGTACTTTGCCACATTGACGGAGATCCCCATTTTGCAGGGATTGCTGGGTAATGGCATGGCAAAAGGTCCGGCTCTTGCACTGCTGCTGGCTGGTCCTGCTTTGTCGCTGCCAAATATGTTAGTAATTAAAAGTGTTATCGGCTGGAAAAAAACATTGGTTTATGTTGCACTTGTAGTTGTAATGTCAACAATATCCGGCTTAATATATGGTTCAATATTTTAAATAATTATAGGAGATAAAAATGAAAGAGATCAAAGTTCTTGGCCCCGGCTGTGCTAAGTGTAAAAAATTAGCTGAAAACGTGCAGGAAGCTCTTAAAGAAACTAACGAAGAGGCAGTTTTTAAATATGTTACAGATATTAACACGATAATTGCCGCAGGAATTATGATGACTCCCGGTCTGGTAATAGACGACAAGGTGATTTCTACCGGCAAAGTTCTTAATGTCAAGGAATTAAAAGAATTATTCACATCATAAAAGGAGGAAAACATGAAAAATACTTTTGGATTGATGATCGCTGTATTTCTTTTTTTGAATATTTTTTCAGATGGCATGGCAGATGAAAAATCAAAAGATGCCGCTGAAGATAAAATTGTGAAAGTTATTTATTTTCACGGCGATAAACGCTGCCCTACATGCTTGAAAATTGAAAAATTCACTGGTGAATCTGTTAAAAAGAATTACGCAGGGGAACTTGAAAAAGGAAAAGTGCAATGGTTTTCAATTAATTTCGACAAAGAAGAGAACGAACATCTCATTGATACTTATAATCTTTACACGCAGACCTTAGTTGTAGTGAAATACGAAAACGGAAAGCGTAAAGAGTGGAAAGTTCTGCAAAAAGTATGGGAATTAACAGGCGATGAAAAGAAATTTGCAGATTATGTTAAGAAAGAAGTAGCAGAATATTTAAAGGATAAATAATGGAATTCATCTTTAGCGGCATATTAACGGCATTATGGCTCGGAATACTCACTTCAATCAGCCCCTGCCCGCTTGCAACGAACATCGCAGCCATCAGTTTCATTGGCAAAAAGGTTGGAAACACCCGCGGCGTTCTTTTTTCCGGCCTCTTTTACGTTTTAGGAAGGACATTGGCTTATGTACTCATCGCCGTAGCGCTTGTTTTAAGCCTGCTTTCCGTTCCGGAAGCAGCCCGCTTCCTTCAAAAATACATCAATATCATATTGGGACCTCTTTTAATCATCGTCGGATTGTTTTTGTTGGAAATATTTAAGTTTAATATCGGCGGAGGAATCCCCCTTTCGCAAAAGCTGCAGGAAAAGTTGGGTACAAAAGGTGTGCTCGGCGCCGGAATACTCGGTTTTTTGTTTGCGATGTCCTTTTGTCCCGTATCGGCGGGCTTATTTTTCGGTAGTTTAATCCCGCTGTCGCTGAAGAATGAGTCAAGTATCCTTTTGCCGGCAGTTTATGGGCTTGGGACGGCGCTTCCGGTGATTGCATTTGCTTTCGTAATTGGTTTTTCGGCTCATCTCGCAGGTAAAATGTTCAATAAACTCACTAAAATAGAGTATTGGGCGCGCCGGATAACAGGTATTTTGTTTATAATAATCGGCATTTACCTTTCGATAGAGTATATTTTTTAACGGAAGATTAACCGAATCTTTATGAAAATATTTTTTATCTTTACGAAATATTAAATGAGATAATTATGACTAAATTAACTAAAAAGCTCAGCTTCCTTGACAGATATTTAACCCTCTGGATATTCCTCGCTATGGCTGCGGGCGTCTTCGGAGGCTATTTTTTCCCTGCCTTTGCCGGCTTTTGGGACTCCATGAGTTCCGGTACAACAAATATTCCCATCGCTGTCGGCTTAATTCTCATGATGTACCCTCCCCTGGCAAAAGTTCGCTACGAGGAACTCGGCGATGTCTTCAGAAATATTAAAATTCTAAGCCTTTCATTAGTCCAGAACTGGCTCATTGGCCCCCTTTTAATGTTTTTTCTCGCAGTTGTCTTCCTGCAAGACTATCCGCACTACATGGCAGGGCTTATTTTAATCGGTTTAGCGCGCTGTATCGCAATGGTAATTGTCTGGAACGAACTCGCAAAAGGAGATACCGAATACGCCGCCGGTCTTGTCGCTTTCAATTCCATTTTTCAAGTAATTTTCTTCTCCGTGTACGCCTGGTTTTTCATCACTATCCTTCCCGAATGGCTCGGTTTGCAGGGTTTTACCGTAGATATAACCATCGCACAAATCGCTGAAAGCGTTTTCATCTATTTGGGCATCCCATTTATCGCCGGTTTCCTTACCAGATTCATTTTAATACGGATTAAAAGCAAAGAATGGTACCACAAAAGATTCCTGCCGCGCATCAGCCCCATTACTCTCATCGCTTTACTTTTCACTATCTTCGTTATGTTTTCATTGAAAGGCGAATACATCGTAAAAATACCCTTTGACGTCGTAAGAATAGCCGTGCCGCTCCTTTTGTACTTCGTCATAATGTTCCTTGTCTCATTTTTTATGGGAAAAAAGCTCGGCGCAGACTATTCAAAGACCGCCACACTTTCATTTACAGCCGCCAGCAACAACTTTGAGCTTGCCATAGCCGTTGCTGTGGCAGTTTTCGGCATAAATTCCGGCGAGGCATTTGCTGCTGTCATCGGTCCGCTTGTCGAAGTGCCTGTTTTAATTGCACTTGTCAACGTTGCATTATGGTTTAAAAAGAAATATTATCCAAATGACGATGCAGAAACTATAAATAAACCCGATATATGTCCAAAATAATTTATAAATACTAAAAAGGAGTAAATTATGTTACTAAAATTACTTGTTTTAGGCGCTGCTGCCATGATTTTTTTCGC
>CAZOBD010000051.1:0-19666 GCA_964577665.1 uncultured Hyphomicrobiales bacterium | reverse complement strand
AAATTATGTTACTAAAATTACTTGTTTTAGGCGCTGCTGCCATGATTTTTTTCGCCGCTGTCGTGAAGGCAGATTCAAATAACCTTCTTCCCGCATTAAAAAAGTACATCGAAAAGGCTGCTAACGAATTCGGAGATATTCCTGACGAAAGAAAAACGCAGCTTGAGGAAATTTCTAATTATTTACAGCAAAAATTAGATAAAAATGAACGAATAGAAATGATTTTTATCTGCACCCACAACTCCCGGAGAAGCCACATGGCGCAATTGTGGGCGGCGGCGGCGGCAGATTACTACGGCATAAATAACTTTGAAACATTTTCAGGAGGAACTGAAGCCACCGCATTTAATCCGAGAGCCGTCAAAGCCTTGCAGAAAGCCGGTTTTAGAATTACTGTCGAAGTTGAAGCGCCAAATACCGTTTACAAAACCGTATTTGACGAAAACAAAACACCTTTGAAATCATTTTCTAAGCGATATTACCATGAGGAAAACCCCCAAAAGGACTTTGCAGCGGTTATGGTATGCTCTGATGCCGACGAAACCTGTCCGGTAGTGTCGGGAGCAGAGTCGCGCTTTTCCCTGCCCTATGAAGATCCTAAAAAATACGACGGGACAGACCAAGAAGAAGAAAAATATGACGAGCGGTGCGCGCAGATTGCCCGCGAAATCACCTATATTTTTTCCCGTATCAAATAGAAATATAATAGTACGCCGCGGAAGCTTCATATTAACGCATCAAATCACTTCCTTAACAATATTCTATTTATTTTTATAGAATTAATATTTAATATAAACGCATCATATTATGATTTTTACATTACAAATCATAGTATGATGCTTTTTAAATATTATTTGTATAAATCATATCATTGCAATACTTATAAATAATATTACACTACTGATTTTATAATATCCAATAATAATTAATATTTATATTATATTAATTTATTTCTTAATAGTATGAATTATAATATATTTACTATGAATTAAAAATTATAAACTACTAATTAAAATATATAAACTATGAATTATTATTTATATACTACTAATTATTATTTGTATTCTAATGAGTAGAATATAAAAATTAATTGATAGAATATAAAATTTAATTGTTAGAGGATAAAAATTAATTGGTAGAATATAAAAATTAATCGTTAGAGGATAAAAATTAATTAGTAGATTATAATTATTAATTGATAGAAAATAAAAATAAATTGATAATATATGTTAAAATATTTTTAATATTATAATAAATTTCGTTTAGCAAAAATATTATTATGTAAAAATTATATAATGATAAGTAAAAAAAATGTTTTAATTTATACAAGATATAATTTAAATTGTCTATTAATGATAATGATTTAATCAGGAGAGCTTTTGACTTGTTCAGCAGGACATTCTGCGCCGTATTTTTAAGATTTTAAAGAGTTATTAAATAAAAATATTCGTTATGTTCTTTTTAGAAAACATTACGAATATGATTATTTTTGTTAAAGGATGGTTTTGCTTTCGTATTTATCGATTTTTAATTGCTTAGCAGAAGATTTGATTTGTTTAAAATAAGTTTTGATAAAAAAATCCCCTTTCTTGAAGCGTTGAAAGGGGATATGTTCATTTATAGGAGTAAACGCGTGAGTAATTTTCGTAGTTTAATCCATCATTTTTCTTAAAAAAGTGGGCTGCTTAAGTATATCTTTATCTTTGGAACTGCCGTTGATCTTTTTAAAATGATTGTGGATATTGCTGATAATGGCTTTGGAGTGTCCCGTGTTTTCATCTACGGTGTCAGTTCTTGTATCGTCAAAGTTGAAAGCAGTTTGATTCCTCTCGGATTTAGGAAACTCTCTTCTTTCGACGGCAGGTTTGTCAAATTCTCTGAGTTCATCAGGTCCCCGGGGAGGTTTGGGGATTCTTATTTGACTGCCGCGAGAGCCGGAAGAAGATTTACTTTCATTAGCTAAAGTAATCGGAGGTTTAATAGCATCAGGAAAATCTCTTTTAAGGGGAAAACTTTCTTTACTGTGCTCTCTGGGTCTGTCCGGATTGTTACTGGAAACATCTTCTGAGGTTTCGCTGTCTTTTTTAACCGTAGATTTGTTGAATCCCGTCGCCACAACCGTTACCATATATTCATTGCTGCCGTCTTCGTTGATAACGACTCCGTGGATGAGATTGACATCGCTGCCTGCGCTCTTTTCGATGATGGAAAGAGTTTCGTTTACTTCATGCAAAGCCAGATCTTCAGGAGCAGTGATGTTAACAAGGACGCCCTGGGCGCCGGAAATTGTGATACCTTCGAGCAGGGGAGAGTTCAGTGCATTTTCAGTAGCTTCAATCGCTCTGTTTTCGCCGACAGCCATACCTGTACCCATAAGAGCATCTCCCATGCCCTTCATAATAGTTCTTACGTCGGCAAAATCCACATTAACTACGCCGGCTTTTGTGATGATGTCGGCAATGCCGCGTGTTGCGTTGTAAAGAACCTGATCGACTTTCATGTAGGCGTCTTTAAAGGTTGTTTTTTTGTCTGTAATGTCGAGCAGTTTTTGGTTTGGTATTACGAGAAGAGCATCAACGTATTCGCGAAGCTCACGAATTCCTTTATCAGCGACATTCATTCTTTTTCTTGCTTCGAAAGTGAATGGTTTTGTAACCACTCCGACAACAAGAGCGCCAAGCTCCCTACCAATTCTTGATACAATGGGAGCGCCGCCTGTGCCTGTGCCTCCTCCCATTCCTGCCGTTATGAAAATCATATCGCTGCCGCTTAGGCTTTGGCGCACTTCGTCGATATTTTCTTCGAGAGATTTTCTGCCGATTTCGGGATCGGCGCCGGCTCCGAGGCCTCTGGTGGTTTCCCTTCCGACCTGAATTTTCAACGGAGCAAGACTGCATTTCAGAGCCTGAACATCGGTGTTTGCAACAATAAAATCAACACCGTCAAGGCCCTGACTAATCATATTGTTTACGGCGTTTCCGCCTCCTCCGCCGATGCCGATAACACGGATTCTGGCTCCCTGTGATGTTTCCTGTTCTTTTTCAATTCCAATTGACATAAAGTCCCCCCTTTATATTAAAATGTAAAATATTTTTTCTTTTATAATTCCTCAATAAACTTTTTTACTATTTCAAATAATTTACCTTTGTTATATTTTGCATCATCCTCCATATCGCTGAATGCGTTAATATGAGTTTGTTCCTTGTACTTTTCATTCATATCATAAAGGACAAGCCCGACCACAGTGGAATACATTGGATTTTCAATTTCGGGAGCAAGCCCCAGGTAAGAAATACCCGACGGAACTCCAATTTTGACAGGCATACCGAAAACTTCATCTGCAAGCTCATGCACACCTTTCATAAGAGCGCTGCCGCCTGTTATTACTACACCTGCGCCTAAACTGGATGAATAACCAGTTCTGCGAATTTCATCGAGAGCGAAGGTGAAAATTTCTTCGAGACGGGGCTGAATAATTCTGCTCAGATAGCTTCTGGTTATTTCCATAGGCTTTCTGCCGCCGATGCCGGGTATCATAAAAACTTCGTCATACATCATGGAAGAAGTGTATGCATGTCCGAATTCTCTTTTTATTTTTTCTGCATGCGCCACAATGATACCGAGTACTTTTCTTATGTCGTCGGTAACCTGCCTTCCGCCCAATGCTATAACGCCGGTATGACGGAGAATATTTTCTTCAAAGACAGCTATATCAGTAGTACCTGCGCCGATATCTACCAAAGCCACACCTACTTCTTTTTCTTCGGGTGAGAGGACTGAATAGCTGCTGGCAAGAGGCTCGAGCACAAGTGATTTTACGCGAATTCCGAGCTTTTCCACACACCTGTGGATATTTTGAACAGCAGTTCTCAATCCCGTTATAACCTGTACGTCTGCTTCCATTCTAATGCCGCTCATACCTATGGGTTCGGCAACTCCGTCTTGTCCGTCAATAATAAAATCCTGCGGGATAACATGCAGAATTTTTCTTTCGGAAGGCACGTTTATCCGCCGGCTGTCTTCCAAAAGCCTTTCAACATCGAAACTTGTGATTTCATGCGAAGGATTTGAAATGCCGACAACTCCGTGAGCATGCTGCGACTGAATATGATCACCCGCAATACCTACTACAACTTCGGTTATTTCAATGCCTGCCTGCTGCTCTGCCTGAGTGATGACTTTTTCAATAGAGCGGACAGTTTTTTCGATATTGACTACAACACCCCGGTTCAATCCATTGCTTTCAGCTATACCGAGTCCCAAAATATTGATAGAACCCGGCATTTCGTCGGGCGCTGCCACAAGAGCACATATTTTGGATGTACCGATGTCAAGTCCGACAGTAATACCGGAATTATTGGTTTCGGTTTTTAGTGTGCCGTTTCTTTGTCCGAACATATTTTTCCTATATATTAATTAAGTTATTAATGTTTTCAGTTTAGTACAAGACAGCCCTTCCATCTTAAATCGGCTGTTTTGGATAATGCAAAATTCTTGTCTTTCAATCTTCCTTCGATATACTTATCCAGCTTAATCAGCTTATTCTCTATACTGTTAGAACTCCCTAACCTGATTAAGGTATTGCCGCTTTGAGTTAAAAGAGAAAAATCCGTCTTTTCATTATAAATAATTTCAGATATTACGGGATACAAGTGTTCGAATTCCGGGCGTTTTAATCCTGATATAATTTTGAGAGCCCCGTCTATTGATTTTCTTTTTATCCTGCCGTTTTTAAAGGTGCCTCTTATCAATATTAAATCGTCGGGGCAGGAGAAATTTCGGTATTCTCTGACTATATAATTCTCACAAAGAAAAAAGAGTTTACCAAGTTCATCGGATACAACAGCCACGGGCTTAACTTCATTAACATTCGCATGTATTACTTCCGGCGATTTTCTGTAAACAACAGCTTTTTTTATGAAAGGATGACTTTCGAGAGATTTTTTTATCTCTGATACAGACATATCATTTTTCTCACTAATATATTCCGGGGTGAGCAAAGCTTCAAGTTCTCCGTCGCTTATAAGCCTGTTGCCTTTGAAGACATATTTGCTGCTCGTGCTGTTGCCGCTGTGGTTAAATGCTAAAACGCAAATAATAACCGAAACTGCAAGCAAAAAAATCAGCCTCAGTCTTCTAAACATTTTTTTTGTTTTTTGGTTAAGCTCTTCTCTGTTTTCCATACCCGGCTGCAACCCCTTAAATGGCAATACTTAATAAACTTGAGAAATTTGCGGCATGAATGAGATATGGAATCAGAATGAAATAACTTCTGCAGGTCTGTTATAAAAAAATATCATTTTACAAAACAAACTCCCGCTGCTTTGAAAAAGCCTATCCTCCCTAATTGTCTGTTCTCCCTTGTGCTTATGGTTTTCTTTTTACAACCTGCGTTATTTTTCCTTCGGTATGAATCCCCTCATTATGCTGCAATTGAGTAATTCATTATTTTTAATTTACAAGTCTTTTCCAAAAAAACCAAATATTTTTTTCAACATTTTGTTAAAAAATCAAAATTAATCTTTAATTAACCAAAAATTAATTTTTCTAAATCCGATCTGGTAAAAACAGCCATGCTGCACTTGAAGTTTTGGCAAAGGTAGGCAGTAACTTTATTTTCTACCCCTTGATAGTCTTTAAGAAAAGGGGATATTTCATAAATACCTTCTTTTTCGGATTTTTTTGTTACGACAGTAACGGTAAGGTTTGGATGAAAATTTTCATTTATCAGTGAAATCATCTTTTTTAATTCTTCCGATTCATTTTCAGAAATTAAGATTAACTCTTGGGATTGTCCAAAAGTAAAATAAAGTGCATTTAAGAATTGTGTATATCCCATGGGCATTCGAGATATTTCGGAAGAAAATGCTTTGATGCATCTGTCTGATGTTTCGCGGTATTTCTTCCCCCCTGTAATAGAAAAAAGCTTGTTCAAAGCCAGCAGAGCAGTAGAATTGCCGGAAGGCTGGGCGCCGTCGTACAGTTCTTTTTTTCTTACAATGAGGTCTTTATTATTCTCCCTGCCAAAGAAAAATCCTCCGATTTCTTTGTCTTCAAAATTTGCAGTCATTTCTTCTGTCAGCTCTGCCGCAAATTTCAAATATTGAACTTCAAAGCCGGCTTGATAAAGATCAATAAGTGCAAGCGTAAAAAAAGCATAATCGTCAAGATGTGCATCTATTGCTGCTTCGCCGGAGCGCCATCTGTGAAGCAGATGATTATCCTTATAAAGATTATTTATTATAAAATCGGCTGATTTTTTCGCTGCATTATAGTATTCCTTTTTTCCGAAGGTTCTGTATGCAGCAGATAGGGCGGATATCATCATTCCGTTCCAGTCTGTCAATATTTTATCGTCCTTATACGGATGCACTCTTTGAGCACGCTTGTTGAAAAGTTTTTGACGGCAGGTTTCAATTTTTTCTGAGAACTCTTCTTTGTTCATATTAAGTTGTGAAGCAAGTTCGCTGTCAGTTAATGATTTGTGGACAATGTTCGTTCCTTCAGGAGCGCTGCCCGGCTCAATGGTAAAGTTTCCTCTGCCGGTTATATTGAACACATTTTTGAAAAATACGGAATCTTCTTTTAATATTTCGTCAATTTCCTTCTCTTTCCATACATAAAATTTTCCTTCCTTTCCTTCGCTGTCTGCATCTTCCGCAGAGAAAAAGCCTCCTGATGAATCAGTCATATCTGTTAAAACATACTTGATTATCTCTTCGGCGGTTTTGCGGTATAAATCATTTTTTACTGCCAGATATGCTTCCGTATAAGCTGTAATCAGCAGTGCCTGATCGTAAAGCATTTTTTCAAAATGGGGGACAAGCCAGCGTTCATCCGTGGAATAGCGGTGGAAACCGAATCCGATATGGTCGTATATACCTCCGAGACGCATTTTTTCCAAAGTCTTTTCAACCATTTCCAGCGCTCTTTTTTCTCCCGTTTCTTTCCAGTATCTGAGAAGAAATGTAAGATTGTGGGGGATAGGGAATTTTGGAGCGGCGCTGAATCCTCCGTGTGTATCATCGAAAGTTCTGTCCAGATTACCATAAGCCCTGTCGAATATCTCACGGTCAATATCTACGGATGCTTTTTGCGTCTGTGAAAAACCTTTGAGTTGATTAGTCCTCTCATCGGCAGAGCTGAGCACATCGGTTCGTTTGTTTTTCCATAGGTCATCGACTTTTGCAGCGAGGTCTTTTAAGCCAATTCTGCCGTACATACTTTCACGCGGGAAATATGTCCCTGCGAAAAAGGGCTTTTTATCGGGTGTCATAATTACTGTCAGGGGCCAGCCGCCGCTGCCGGTAAGCATCTGGCAGACTGCCATGTAAACCGAGTCGATGTCGGGACGCTCTTCGCGGTCAACTTTGATATTTATAAAAGTTTTGTTTAATATATCCGCAGTGTCGGGGTCTTCAAAAGATTCATGAGCCATTACGTGGCACCAGTGGCAAGTGGAGTAGCCAATGGAAAGGAATAGGGGTTTGTCTTCTTCTTTTGCTTTCTCGAATGCTTCTTCCCCCCAGGGATACCAATTAACCGGATTGTCTTCGTGCTGTAAAAGATAAGGACTTTTTTCAAAACGGAGTTTGTTTTTACTCTGCATAAAAATATTTTTTGTTTTATTTAAAAAAAATATCTTTAATGCAAACGGTTTATTCAGGATAAGATTTTATTTCAATTTCGAGGGGGTAAAATTTTAGTATCAAACCAAAAATCAAGATTATCGGGTATTTCAGACATCTGCCTCATACCTCTTCCGCGCATGCCGCCGGGCTTGCTGCCGGTTCTCATTCCACCGGAGCTTCTGCCTGACATAAATTCCGCTCTCTTTTTTTCAAAGATTTCTTTTAGATTCGGTGTAGTGAAACCTATTCTGACCATTTTACCCGGCTCGGTTCCGGTAGAAAAAACTTCGCCTTGATATTTTCCGATTGGCACTTTATATTCTATTGTAAGCAGAAATTTATCCAAATCAAGAGCGGCTTCGATATGTTCTGTTTCGCTTAAAACCTTCATTTCGCCGGGTATTTCACCTTTGAAAACTTGTATCATTCCAAGTCGATCATTTATCATTTCAAGAAGTTTTTCGGGAGCGAAAAAGCCGGATTCATGCCTTTCATTAGCAGGTTCCTGTCTCATTCTGCGGGGATTCACGGCAGGATAGCGTAAGCCGGGGGTCTCGTCGAATCCATCTTCGGCATCAAAACAGACCGTAACCCCGAAACGGAGAATCTGCCTGATGTAGTCAACATTTGAGGTGTTAAAGCAAAGATATAGATAAGCATCGTCGTTAACCGCACCTGCAAAGATATTCTCATCTTCAAAGTAAACAAGTTTGTCTTTCCATTCTTCGGCTTTTCCGTCGATGAGGGGCGGGTCATTTACAAATTCAGAATCTACTTTCAGACTGGTACATGATAACAATATTACTGTGATACCGAATAACAAAAACGTAAGAATCGTTCTTTTCATTATTTTTTCTCATTTTTCTGTTACAAAAACGTTTTTCATAACTTGACATTCAAAATAAGAAAAAGTAGGGAACAGGCATGCCTGTTCCCTACAAAATAAAATCAATTATTTCTATAAAAATTAAGGAAATATGAGAACTATTCCACGGGGGTTCTGATGATTATTTGAACAGTCCTGGAATAACTCCTGCCCTGAGGGGTAGAATTGTCATACAGCAGCATATCGCTTCCTATAGGCTTTTTAGTTAGTCTGCCGGGCGGAACCTGCAATATCTTCTCTGTGTTTTCTATTCTTCTTGCGGCAAGCTGCCGGTTGTAATCCTTTTCGCCGATTCGGTCGGCATAACCTGCTATGGTTACCTGAGAATTCGGTTGAATACGTTCCTTGATTTCTTCGAGGACTTTTCTGTGGCGGGGCTTAATTTCAGCTTTGTCAAAATCAAAAAGAATGAGAGAAAAACGCTCTATGCGCTTATCGTCTTTTATCTCTTCGCGTTTTTTTCGGATTGTAAGCTGTTCGAATTTAAGTTTTTCTTCATCGACGCCGCTCTGTCCGATTTTGTCTCGAGCGTTTAAAACGATGCTTACGGGAGTGTCTTTTAAAGGAACGGGGTCTTCTTCTATTTGCCAGCGGATAGTGCGAGGCTTATCGCCGCCTGAGAAACTGCGTAATTTTTCACTGCCCTGCATAACTTCAATGCTCCAGTTTTCGATGCCGGCTTCCGCTTTTACCTCGGGATAAATTTCTACAACAGGAGGATTTGCTTCGCGTCTGATATCTTTGAGCGAAACCGGCTTTAAAACAGAATAATCGGCGCTTTCAATTTCTGCCCGCGCATTTTCAATTATTCCTTCTTCCGTATCCGATGCAGACGGCATTTCGGGGATTCCGCGGCTTTCGGTTTTTATTCTAGCGGGTGAAATACCCCACGTTTCAACTAAATAGTCTTTTACAGACTGTGCCCGCTTTTTGGAAAGTTCTAATTCTCCTTTTTCGGAGCCCGTACCTGTGTTTGTGCCTGTAACGGAAATACCTGCCTCAGGATTTTCTTTCATGCGCAGTCCGATGATGTTCAGAAGATCTTTATAAATTTCAAGAGTTTTCCATGAAAGCTCTTTTTCTGAAAAAATAGCAGCTTCATTTCGAGTGAGCAGCCGCATATCTGTTTCATGCAGATCAGAGCTTCCTTCGGGGAAAAAAACCATCGGCAGAAGGGGGAACTGCTCTTCCGTTTCGATTTCTTCGATTACCACTGTCGGATTATTTTGTTTTCTGCCGTCGGCGCCGATTCCCGCAGCATCAACTTGGACAGCAAGCATTTTTTCTTCGGGGATTTCCCGGCGGTATTTTTCTCTGACAATAGTGCGCTCAATAATTACATCTTCCTGCTCAATTTCTATATTTTCTCTCTGTACGTCAAGAAGAATGATTTTTTCGGTGCTGTTGCCAGCCATTTTTATTTCTGAAGTATCCCTTTTAATTACCGTATCCTGGATGATTTTTTTGTCCGAAGGCATTATTGGAAAGCGGAGCGAAAGTCCAAACTGCAGGGAAGCGGTTTTCCAGTAAACATCTGTTATGTCCATAAGAGGAAGATAGTATCTTATTTCCGGAATGAGATAAGTATGCCTGCCAATCGGCAGCTCATAACCTATTCCAAGGAGCCCCCAAAGTTGAAGAGACTTAAGCTGCGGTATTTCCGCATCGTTTTTTTCGTTGCGGGTAAGACTGCCTCCTTTGAAAGTTACATAGTCAGGCTCTGTTATCTCTTCTTTCTGGCTGAAAGCTGCATTTATAAAATATCCGGCACGAAGCCCGAGATAACTGTTAAAATGCTGAAAGAATTCAAAACTGACATAAGGCTCCAAGCCTATGCTCAGTAGGTTTGCATCAATGGAACTTTTTGTGTAAACATCGGCAGCGGGATTATTATTCCCTGTGGTTTCAAAAATCTCTGAATTAAGAGAGTTTCCTATCATCTCACTTTTTTCGAGCAAACCGTTATGGGAAATCAAGCCGGCGCGGAATCCCAAAAATACTGTCTCTTTCAAAGGATAATCAAAAAGAAAGCCGGCAGCCCAGCCGGACCCCGATCCGTCCTCAAAATTCGGTCCGCAGCAGGGTACATTAGGCAGAGAGCGAAATTCCGCAAAGTGAAGATTATGACTGTATGCCGCATATCCGCCAAGAAAATAAAGGGGCTGCCTTTCTTCCTGAGAAAATGCCTGTAAAAAGCTGAAAATTAATATTGCTGAAATTAATAAACTCTTTCTCATAACTGCCTTCATATTATTTTTTTTCTGTTTATTTTTACTTTCCGCTTCTTATGTTGGACATCATTTTCTTATGGTTTCGTCATTGCGAAGAGTTAAATATTTAATCCCTTCGGGATAATTATTCTTTGGAGAACACATTGCTACAAATATTTAATCCCTTCGGGATAATTATTCTTCCCCCCTCTCATTCCCAAACTCCGATTTTCCCCGTCTCATTCCCAAACTCCGATTTTCCCCGTCTCATTCCCAAACTCCGATTTGGGAATGTACTTCTCTTCCAAAACTCTGTTTTGCATTAACTCTCAAATAATCATCCCCTTGCGTACTTTTCCTAATCATGGCTGTTTCATCTACTTGAAATAAAGCTCCCCTTTATTGACTATCTTACTATCATCAAAGGATATGCCCTGATTTTTGCGGGTGAACGTAGAATAAGATAATACATCCCGCTTGAAAAACTGCTTAAATCGAAATTAAAATTATACTTTTTTTCACCCTCAGCCGGAACAGCCCATTTTTTCATTGAAACAGATTTTCCTTCCAGAGACAGGATTTCCAGTCTGTGAATACCGGATTCCAGCAGGCGTAAATCCACTTCCATACTGCCGGCTGCAGGATTCGGAGAAATTTTGAGAAATGCCGGATAGCTGAAATCAAGCAGACGATCTCCGCCTGCACGGCATATCTCTATGGCAAGAGAACCGTTTGAATAAAAAGTGGTATCAACAAGTCCGGGTGTAATCCAGATAATTTCATCCCAGATTAGATTCATTGTGTCCCTGTCGCCGAGCGCTGTCGGTCCGATTAGTTCGGTTAAAACTGACTTCCTGCCGCGAATATCAACGCTGTCAACTTCTATGGTAACGATAGTCTGATTGTTTTCAAAATCTCTTGTAACAGTTCCGTTACTTGACGAAAGAGGATAAAACAGACTTGAATTGAACCTGATTACAGCTTTGAAAGAAAGGTTTTCCAGAAATTCGTCTTCATTTTCAAGACCGGCATACAGAGGCAGTATGAATTTATCAAGGTCAGGTGTAACAGTTGTGTCCGGCATCCAAACATTTACAGCCTTCGGCGGAGTTCCTCCTGCGCTTAACTGCACGATTATCTGTCCGCCGCAGTCAACTCCATCGACAAGAATGTTAATCTTTAGCTCGTCGCTGTAGTCAATATCTTCTTTGGCGAAAAAAGTTATTTTGAAAATGATGCTGTCACCGGGAGCAAGTGTTGTATCAATTACTGACGGTTCAGCGAAAAATATATCGGGATTTGCAAAAGGGAGAATTTCATATAGAGTAATTGTTGTTTTTCCGTCGTTTTTAACGGTAACGTATTCATCTTTGGTTGTTCCTTGTACAATGTTTCCGAACCATATAGATTTCGGAACCACTACTATTCCTGAACGCCTCTCACCGGTCAAGTCGGTTCTAAATTCCTGTTCTTCGGCATTGACAATAAATTTTGTAATAACATAAGCATCTTTTACTCCGTCGTCAGGAGCGGTTGAGGGATCAAATCGTATCTGGCGGAAGAGCGTATCGCCTCCTGCAAGTTCGCTGTTCGGAGGGGGTGCGGGAATTACTGCGTCATAAAAATCAAACAACGCGTTATCCTGACCTGCTATGGGCTGCATTTCAAGGAAAGTAACGGGAGCATCGCCGGTATTAATAAAAAATATTGTCATAATTGAGTCTTTGCACCAGGGGAGAACTCCGTAATTGATTTTATCGGTATAGGCAATTTCTCCTGAAAGTCCGCTGCCTTGTATAAGCAGTGTATCCCTGTGAAGACAAGGATCGTTGAACTCAATATAAGCAAATATTTCAAAAGCTCCTTCGCCTGTGATATCAACACTCAGGTCAAACATTTCTGAACCGCCGTTTTTTAAAATAGTAACATTTGAAGAGGGATTAACAGAAGCATCGGCAGATGAAAGAGTTATTGAATTCAAAGTATAATCAAATTCTCCGCGGTTGATAATTTCAAACTGAGTGTTAACGGTATTACCTATTGGATATGAACCGATGTTTACCGGATTTGGGCTTATTTCAAGATTGGGCTGCTCGGCTTCTCCGATTAGAAAAACTGTCAGAAGTGAATCATTGCCTGGTTCTCCCGTTTTTACTAGAAAATCACCCATATCAAAGCCGTCGCTGTTATCCGGCGGATCAAAGCGTATAACATAAGTGATGCTGTCTTTTGCTTTCAATACTTGAGGTGCAGGCGGCTGGGGAGAAACAATAAAGAAAGCGCCGGGATTGGAGTCTATGATTCCTGCATCAATTATATCCACATCGGAAAAACTGTGATTATATATTATAACCGAATCTGTTCTGTTTTGGCAGAAAGGAATTTGCCCGAAGCGGATAGTGTCTTTGCTTATGCTTAGTTTGTCGCCGCCGGCATTTCCTTTTATTTCCATTTCTTCATAGGTGTAGCAGGCTCCGTTCATTTCAAGGGACTCTCCCCGTAAAGTGTCTGTGAAAGTACCGTTTTCCAAAGGCTTGAATGAAACAGTAATATCTATTCCTTCATCAGGCAGAAGTAAAACAGGCAGGGGAGGGCTTATATCAATAATTTCAAACGGCACAGACAGAGGAGGAATAGTTTTAATGTAAGCAGGATGATTTCCTGTGTTTTCAAGCCTGACGGTAATTTGTGATTCTTCGCCCAGCATAAGCGTACCGAAATCGCCGTTTCCCTTGAACTTCAAATCCGTTTCTACAAGTTCAGCGCGCAGGACAAGAGTATCCTGCACATCCGGGCAAATATCAGCGCTTAATAGAAGCTTTGCAAAATATTCGCCTATGGCAGAAGCTTCAAAGCTGACGTTTACCTTTGCCGTATCATCACCCGGACTTATTCCCAGCGGTGGGAAAAGAGGTGAAACATCAAACATTGCTCTGCCTGTCATGGCATTTACGGCTTCAAGCTCTATCTCGGAAAGATTTTGAATGATAAAAGCGCTTTCGAGTTTTGTACCGAGGCAGTGTGTTCCGAGGTCTAAAGTGTCAATTTCTTTCAAATTTACGTCCAGATACTGCATGTCAATTTTTTGAATATATACAGAAAAGGCGGCTTTCCACGGATTATGTCCCGACAGAGTATCATTGTGAGGAACTACCAGAGTATCTGTCTGCAAACCCAATACTCCGGGCTGATTTTCATACCGTACTTTTACCCAAATAGTGTCGCCTTCGCCTAAGTTTATGTCATTATTTAATCCGATATATGAAAAACCGGGTAATCCGTCTTGAAAAGCGGCTTTTGAAAGCTCAAGAGATAAGATATCCGAGCCTTTGTTGCATATTCTCAGGGAATCTACGATATAGTCTCCTTCGCAGGAGGTCATGGTATCGGTTAATACGGTATCGCCGCAGATAATAGGTCTGATGTCAATTTTAAAAATATTGGCAGCCGCCTGAGACATAACGAAATGAGGATCCATAAGATATTCCTCGTCGCTTGGATTTTCAATAACTTCTACGGTAGTGAAAAAGAAAATCTCCTCGGGCGCAGGCAGATTAACATCAACGGTGAAATTGCCGTCGCCGTCTGAATCGACCGCTTCGGCGCCTTCCTGCCATACTCCGCCCAGGGGTTTGTAAAAAGTCCTAATTTTATGGAAGCCCGGGCGTGCGGACATATTTAACTGAAAATTTCTCCTTACGAAATAATTTGTATCTGTTCTCATGCCCTGATAATAAGGATCTATCTGAGTGTTAGGAGTGTTTTCTATGTTTAATTCGTCTTTCAATTCCGCATAAGGTAAGTCATATCTGGTTCTGCCCGCGCCGCCGCCCCCTGAGCCTCCCTCTATGCTGATTAGTATGTTTTGTAAGTCTGTCTTGGACTGTATTGTAACGCAGCCGCCAGAACTGCTGCCGCCGCCGGCTTTTGAATCTCCTGCGTAAGTACTTGGCATACCGGCATGTCCACTTGCGACTATACCGATATTTTCAATTACCGGAGCGAAAATCTTTATTGCACCTCCGCCTCCGCCTGCATTTCCGCCTCCTTCATGAGATGAATTCGGGTTGCCGCTGGCTCCGCCGGAGCCGCCGTGAAACGGTACAATATAAGTGTTGCCATGCTTTTTGCCGCCGTTGTTTGAACCTGACTGTGAACCGTTAATTGTTGAGAATCTGCCGTCTGATGCATTTCCGCCTCCGGCGCCTCTGCTGTCCTGTTTACCGCCGCTGGCTCCGCCGTATCCGCCGTCGGGATCGCAGCTATAGCCGTCGTTGCAACCGTATCCGGACCTACCGAAAGGATGACCTGTTCCTCCGCCGGCGGACTCATAATGCTCGGAAATACCACGCCGGAGTCCGTTCAGGCTTTCTCCGTCAGGACCCGTGCCTGTTCCGCCTTCTTTAAATTTATCTTTGTCGCTGTCAAACGGAAGAATTACTGTATAATTTCTTCCTCCGGGTCCCCCGCCGGTGAATCCGTCGCCGCCGTCATCCCCTATAAGCCCCGGGTTCAAAGAAGAAGCATCGAAAAATCTTCCGCCGCCGCCGCCGCCGCCGGGTCCTCCGTGGCGTTCCTGGCCGTCAACCATTATCCATGTACCATTGGGACCGGGAGTCATGCCTTTTCCGCGTACCGGACCTTTCGAAAGAAGGATGAAAGGAAGGTATGCCTGATTGCCCGGAGTTTCCTCGTCTGTATCTTCTATCGATACAGTAAAATTATCATTAGGGAATATCAGAGAGTCCACAATCATCGCTCCTCTGCGTGAGCGGCGTCCGAGAGATTCCCACAGCAGTCCTTCGCCTAAAACTCTGTTGGTTACTGAAGTGACATCACCTAATTTAAAAGGTTTAACAATATAAAAAGTATCAACGTTGGAGTAATTGCTTCCTTTTTGAACTCTAACGGGTATTTTAAATTCGGGATAGAGCTGATCCCATCGATCGGAATTTGGCTCTAAATCCGTATGCACAAAAGCCTGCACGGAAATCATCCTTCCGCCCCAGCTTACTGCAAGCGGACTAAAAGTAACTTTATTGGAGTCTCCGGGATTTACAAAATCAATCCTGACCTCGGAATTTTCGTTATTGAAATGAAGCGTGTCATTTCCGAAATTATCATATTTGTCATAGGGACCTATTATTTCAACATAAGTATTCATTCCAGGCGCGCCTATGTCAGGAATGATGTACGATATTTCAGGATTTTGGGCATATAAGGGAGGCAGAAGTAAAATCGCAGTTAGTATCAGTAATGATTTTTTCATGTATTCTCCGGCTGAAAAATTTCGTTTTTTAATCATGTTTTGTTATTATTACACACTAAACGTCAAAATGGTTGCATGAATTCTTAGAATATAAAACAATTACGGATTAAAAATATTTTATTTCATCTTGTTTGCTAAACTAAAAAAATAATTGAAATAAATTTGTATATTCGCCTAAAATAATATACTTTGCATTGAGCTGAGATTATGTTTAACGCTGCTGCGTATATTTTTCTTAATGTATTCTTTTTCGAATAAAGTGCCAAAAATAGGAGGAAGACCGCAATGGCATCACCACTTTCAAGATACGGATACCTTAGAGTGGGCTGCGTATCGCCGGAGCTAAAAGTAGCTGATCCGGTTTTTAATGCCGATAAAATAATTGAAGCAATAGACGAGGCACTGGAGCAGAAATGCCGCCTTCTTTGCTTTCCCGAATTGTCCATAAGCTCCTTTTCTTGCGGCGACTTGTTTTTTCAGGCAGAACTTCTCGACAGGACCCGGTACCAGCTTGAAAGGATAGCCCGCCATACCGCAGGGACAAGCTCGACAATTATAGCGGGTGCGCCTCTTATGGAAAGCGGAAGGCTCTTTGCCTGTGCAGTGGTGATTTCCGACGGAGATATAGCAGGCGTTGTTCCGAAAACATATCTCAGCAACTCACAGGAATATTACGAAGAGCGGTGGTTTTCCTCGGAATTTGACCGAATCTCGGATACAATTTTTCTGAAAAACAAATACGCTCCTTTCGGAACAAATCTGCTTTTTGAAATAGACGGTTTTCCGGGAGCAGTTTTCGGGGTGGAAATGTGCGAAGACCTTTGGGCTATGAAACCTCCCAGCCTCGATATGGCAAGCGCAGGGGCATCTGTGATATTTAATTTGTCGGCAAGCAGCGAGTATCTCGGAAAAACGGATTACAGGCGGAATCTTGTGAAATCGCAGTCCGGCAGATGTATTGCGGCTTATGCTTATGCAGGCAGCGGACCGGGCGAATCGAGTGCAGACATGGTTTTTTCGGGGCATTGCATAATAGCCGAAAACGGCAAGGTTCTTTCAGAAAGTGAAAAGTTCAGTTTTGACACTACTATTACCATAGCCGATGTTGACATTCAAAAAATGACGCTGGAACGCCTGCGGAATAATTCTTTCGGTTTCGTAAAGCCTGAAAAGCAGTTTAGAAAAATTAAGCTGCAGATGCCTGACATTTTCGATGAAAAGCCGATGAGAGTCATAAATGCATATCCTTTCGTTCCAAAGGAAAAAGTTTCAAGGGATGAAGTCTGTCGTGAAATTTTCTCTATTCAAAGTACTGGACTGGCTAAAAGAATGAAGCATATAAACGCCCAAAAGGCTGTTCTCGGGGTTTCGGGAGGACTCGATTCTACATTAGCTCTTTTAGCGGCGGTTAAGACTTTTAAGCGTATTGACTGCAAGCTGCAAAACATACATGCCGTATCTATGCCGGGATTCGGCACTAGCGGAAAGACAAAATCAAATGCGGAAAAACTGTGTCAGGCGCTCGGTGTAAGCTTTGAAACTATCCCTATCATTTCTGCCGTGGAACAGCATTTCAAAGATATTAACCATGATCCCGAAGTAAAAAACATAGTCTATGAAAATGCTCAGGCTCGCGAAAGAACGCAAATCTTAATGGACCTTGCTAACAAACTGAACGGTCTGGTAATAGGCACGGGAGACCTTTCTGAGATAGCCCTTGGATGGTGTACTTTCAACGGCGACCACATTTCAATGTACGGAATTAATGCGGGCATACCGAAAACGCTCGTACGATACATCATAGAATGGTGTGCCGAGGAAGAGTATTCAGGGGAAATTTCACAAATACTCAAAGATATAAACGAAACGCCCATTTCACCGGAACTTCTGCCTGCGGACAAAGACGGAAAAATAACACAGAATACCGAAGAAAAAATAGGACCCTATCCTTTAAATGATTTTTTTATTTATCATGCAGTCAGGGAGCATTTTCCGCCTGCAAAGATACTCTATCTTGCGGATATAGCTTTTGATAAAATGTATCCTAAAAAGGAACTTAGAGAAAGGCTGATAGAGTTTTACAAACGTTTCTTTACCAATCAATTTAAGCGCTCATGTATGCCTGAAGGATTAAAAGTCGGCACTTTGTCGCTTTCGCCTAGAGGAGACTGGCGTATGCCCGGCGATGCCTGTGTAAACATTTGGCTTAAGGAACTTAAAGAGATGTAAATCACTCAGATTTAACTTCATCCCAGGGAAGGTTTACTTTTACGGGCCTGCCTTTAGGTAGATCGTCCTTAATTTTTGGATTGAGAGTCTTTGATAGATATATCTCTACCCCTTTTCGCTTGAACATCGGCACAAGAGCCCATGTAACATACAGCCCGTATTTGCTGAATGCCTGAATGGCAATATCTTCCCGGTTTTCGAGCAGAAGAGTAGCAATCCTTCCGTTTCCTGTCCTGAGAATAGTCCTATCATCCTTACCATACCAAAGAATGAAAACTCCGTCTATGTTTTTCAGATTTTTATGCGATAGGTCGAGTCTGTTTAACTCGCACCATTCTCCGCCTCTGCACTTTATCCATTCAAGTTCCATATCAGCTTTCAAAAATTAGCTTTTTTTAATAATACGAATTATATGCAAAATTTATTCCAAAAGCAAATTTTATCTTAGAAATGTTTCAACTAATTTAAAAGGATGAGAAAAAAACTATAGAAAGAAGCAGTATTGATGCTGTCTCAGAACGAAGGATCCTGTCGCCGAGAAAAAGAGGGGTACAGTTGTTGAGTGAAATCAGCATATCCCTTTCTTCTTCGGTAAATCCGCCCTCGGGACCGGCTATGCAGATAACCGATTGATTCTTTTTTATTTGGGGAATATCGCACTCGCCGGAGAAATCTCCTAAAACAATATAATCGTAATTCTTTAGTTGACTAATAAGCATATTGAGACTGAGGGGCTCGATTATTTCCGGCAGGACAGAACGGTTGCATTGCTTAAGAGCAGCAACAGCCTTTTTCTCGAGTCGGGATGTATTAACTTTCTTTTTTCCGCACCTTCTGCCGTAGAAAGGAATAAAGGTGCATATTCCAAGCTCGACACCCTTTTCAAGAGCAAACTCAAAACGGTCTCGATCGTCAATAACTGGCATGGCAAGGGTTAAACTAAAGGGAATTTCGCCTAAATTTTTTTTAAATTCAGATATTTTTAATTGAAATATACTTTTATCCTTACGGATAGTTTCGGCTAAAGCACAAAGACCCTTCCCGTTTGAAATCAGAATATTTGTTCCGTCTCTAACTCTCAGAGCTTTTAAGTGCCTTGCCTCTTCGCCTTCAAGGGATATTTCTGCGGTACTTTCCGTAAGAGGGGGGTAAAATACACACTCCATAAAATTTGTCTCATTTCATCTGTTTATTTTAAGCCCCACCCTAACCCTCCCCAAAGGGAGGGAATTCAATGATCTTGCTCCCTCCCCTTGGGGAGGGCCGGGGTGGGGTCTCATACGGTTTTTCATTTACATTACGTTTTTTTCTTCAATATATGGCAAATCTACCTAAAATAATCATCCCCTTATGTGTTTTCCGTAATCATGTATGTTCATCTGTTTAATTTAAGCCCCACCCTAACCCTCCCCAAAGGGAGGGAATTCAATGATCTTGCTCC
>CAZOBD010000050.1:0-23769 GCA_964577665.1 uncultured Hyphomicrobiales bacterium | reverse complement strand
TCATCTGTTTATTTTAAGCCCCACCCTAACCCTCCCCAAAGGGAGGGAATTCAATTAACTTGCTCCCTCCCCTTGGGGAGGGCCGGGGTGGGGTCTCTTACGGTTTTTAATTTTCATTACTTTTTTTTCAATATTTTTCTTCAATATATGGCAAATCTACTAAAAATAATCATCCCCTTATGTGATTTCCCAAATCATGGTTGTTTCATAGTTTTTACGAATTATTTCAATCCTAATTGAATTGGAATGTTTCTCCTTTAAAAATTTGAACTATCTCACTATCAAAAAAGGCAGATAATTATTCTCTCCGCCGGCATCTGCTCTTAAATAGTAAAACCCCTGTGAAAAAGAACGTGTATCTATTCTAAAAGTTTCATAAACGCCCTTCTCAGCCGTATAATTGAAATTCTTTCCAGCCTTCATGCCAATTGCATTATAAATCGAAATTTCAATATCACTGCTTTCCTCCAAAAAAATCTGAATATCTATATAATCGCTGCATGGATTTGGATAAATATTAAAATGCTGAATAATTCTATTACTTTTATAATCGAGCTGCTTTACTATATCGAAATATTTAATGCTGTCAGCCGCCGCCCACACTCTTGTAATATTTCCGCTGGAAAATGCAGTCCACTCAGCATTTAAAAGCTGTTTTTCATCTGTTGAATCGAGAAAAACAGGTTCCCATTTTTCATATGAAACATCATATAAAGCTGCTTTATTGCCGCAGACCAGGAATCTTTCAGGATTAATGGTATGATGCAAAAGTTTCGGATATGAAAGAATTTTCTGCACATCATAGCTCGTATCTATCTCCCAAGTCCCCCTTTTCAGAAAAGCAAAAAAATTCTTCCCGGCAGATGCAAGAAATGCAAAAGCGCCGCTTTCAGAAAAATGATGGATTTTCGAAATAGTAAAATTGGTATCAATAAGCTGACTCTGCCAGTTTATGCCGAAATCATTTGAATAAATTATTTTTCCGCGGGATGTACCGAGAAAGATCGTATCTGCGTGCGAAATAATAGAATTATTTTGTATTTCCTCATTTTCTAAAAGGGGAAGAGCGCTGCATTTTTTCCAGCTTTCTCCGGCGTTACCCGATTTGTAAATGACAGGACTTCCGTTCCCTTCTGAGACAAGCAGTAATCTGCTTTCATCTGCTAAGGAAAAGTTTGAAACGGCGATGATTTCGGAAGGAAGTTCAATTTCCTGCCATGTTTTACCGAAATCCACCGATTTAAAAAGGCGCCCGGGCTTTGCTAAATCTCTGTGAGTGCCAAGCAGAAATGCTTTTCCGTCTTCGACTGCAATAATTTTTAACTCGAGCCTGCTGCCGTAATCATTAAAAAAATTCAATGAACCGGCATTTATGAGCCTGTCCGAAGCGGTAACAAAAAAGAAAGGCTTTTCATTCGGCAGGATACCGGCTCCCCAGCAAGTATTTATTCCGGCGGATGAAATGCTTTTTATTATAAGCCACGGGATTTCGTTGTTATTGCTTCTAAGCCCTGTGAATTTCTGAGTAACTCTTCTGCTGCTGTCCGGGATTATTTCCAAAGGAATTTTTAACAGTTGATAATTGATATAATCCCTGGCGGTAAACTTTATAATCATCTTACCTTCTGTATCGTACCATTTCGCTTCATCTGAAACTTGCAAGGATATATCTAAATCCTCTTCCTGATGTGTTTCGAGTGATTCAATATTCATTGCTGAGTTGTGAATTTCTATTTTGTTATCAGCCGAAGTAATTTCAATATCAATATTTTCGGAAGGAGCGAGCCAGTTTTTAACCCTAAGTTTTAATGTTTTTTGTTTTATACTGCCTAATTTGCCGGTTTTACTGCTGATAAGCGCATTGCTAACTTCTATACCCGGTACAGTCTTGCCTGAGTCAAAGCGGATATTGTATTCCAATCCTTTTTGCATATTGAGCCTGCCGAGAGCAAGCGATTGGGCAGCATTATCATTATCGAAAAACACTCTGTCGGCAGTGGAACGGAGCTGATGAAAAATCTGCCGCGGATGCCAGTCAGGATGCATAGATTTTACTAAAGCAGCCGCTCCGCTGATAATCGGCGCAGAAAGAGATGTGCCGCTTGAAACTGAATATCTGTTTCCGGGCAGGCAGACGTCAATTTGCTTACCGGGAGCATAAACGCCGGTCAAAACACCGTAATTACTGAAATCCGCAATTGAATCTCCGTCTGAAGAAGCCGCATACAAAACTTCGTTGAAATTTTCATACCGGTATTGTTCCCCGTCGATGTTTCGGGAGTTGTTTCCCACTGATGCCGTTATAAGAATTCCTTTATCTGAGATTTCTTTTATAACATCCCTGTCAGCAGGCGAGTATCCTACATAATTCCAACTGCAGTTGATTACATTGGCGCCCATAGCGGCGGCATAAAGAGCGCCTGTGTGCTCCCTGGCGGAAAAGCCGAGGTCGCTTGTGATTTTAACGGGCAGGAGCCTGCACCCGGGCGCCGCGGAAGCCATGCCGGTATTGTTATTTGTAACAGCCGAAGCGCAGCTTCCCGTCAAAGTTCCATGTGCAAATTTTGTGTCTGCGTCCTGCATCCGTGTGTCATTGTCCTCGCTTATTTTCCCCTGAGAAAAATCAATATAATTTGTGCTGTCCAAGAAATCCCATCCGTGTACATCGTCGATAAAGCCGTTGTTATCATCATCTTTTTTATTATCAGGCACTTCACCCTTGTTTGTAAAAACATTTCCGGCTAAATCCACATGCTTCCAGTCATATTCCGCATCAATTAAGCCAATAACTACATTACTGTCTCCCCTGAGTATTTCCCATGCTTTATCGGCTTTGACCGTTCTTAGTTCATCCTGAAATTCCCAAAGTGAATCGTTCGGAATAAGATGAAAATCTGTTTTTATTACAGGACAGGCATATTCTATTTCCGGGAGCGTACTTAAAAAAAGAGCAGCTTCGGCGGGACTTATGCCGTTTGCATATTTTATCTCAAAAATACGGGACAAGCCGTTCCTGCCGGATTTTTTATTTTTTAAATAAAACGAAAAGGGATTACTAATACATGTAACTTCAATATAGCTTAAATAGGAATTTAATTTTGATTTTAAGTTCTCAAAGAAATTTTCATGGAAAAATTCTTTCTTTATTTTAATATGAACAGTGTTGTTATGGTAAAACTTTTGGGGAAGTAAATGATTATCATTCTTTAGTTTAAGCTGAAAAAAAATTTGTTCGGGCTTCGCGGCAAAAGCCCTTTCAAATTCAAATAAATAAAAAGTTAATAAATAAATTAATATATTTATAATTATTACTCTCATGTTATAATTATTACTCTCATGAATATCTTTGTTTCAAATTAGAAATTCTAAACAATTTATCAGCAAACTTTAGTTTATAAACTAAAATCATTCCAAATTATAAAATTAACAAAATATCAAAGAAGTGTATAAAAATATATCAAGAATTGCAAAAAAATATAATTGATGATTTTGGAATAAAGAACTGCATTTTATTTTAAATTTCCGAAAAAATATTCTCTAAATGGTTGATATAAAGAGATAAGCAACAGAATATGTTGATTGTAAAATAAATATAAAATCTTTTCAAGAAAAGAATGAAAAGCAATAGACCATGTTCATCAGTAGAAACGTCCTTTATATGGGAAATACCCAAGGGAATGATTATTTTTGAATTAAAAAAATGAAGCTATGGGAGAGATACCCCTACCCCCTTATATATAAGAGGTTACTTTCTCCCTTACTTGTAAGGGATGTATCAAAATAAACAGATGAATCGTTCTTATCTAAGAATGTTTTTTAGGGAGTCCTTTTTCAACTAATGTCTTAAAAAAATACTCTGCTTCTTTATAAGACCCATCACAGTAGTGTCCCAATCCAGGCAATACTCTTATCCCGTACCATGCTGATTTTTCATTGTAAACTTCTAATAGCTTCTGGGAATGTTCCTTGAATTTATTTACAGGGTCATATTGATTTTGCATTATGAAAACAGGAGGCAGCATTTCTTTTTGTTTTGCAATTTCCAATACGTCAGGCAGCGAATTTAAATTTCCATTATGTAAAAACCCATATGGATTATCGGTATCTTCTATCCCAAAATCAATAATTTTTTTTCTTAAATCCACCTGAGGCATCATGGCATATATTCCGTCACAATCATATTTAATGCCATGATACAAAGCTGCGAAACCACCCATTGAACCTCCGAAACAAAACCATGGTTTTCCACTATCTGAGATGACTTTTTCATGTAAAGCCAAGATTATTTTTTCTGTATAATTATTTCCTTTATCCCCCCAAAACCAACTTCCCTGTCTTCTCCAGCCAAAATTATCCCAGGGAGCAATTAAATCAAAATAATCCCAAGCTGAGAAAGGTCCGGCTTGTAAGAAAGCATTATGTCCATGAAAAAAGCTCACTATGCCAAGTGATTCTTTTTTTGCTTTTAAAAAAGAATACCTGAGGACATAATCTCCATGCTCAAACACCTTAGGGTAAGTTGCTTCCACTTGAGAAAACTCAGATATTCTGGAAAGCTGATTTATCTGCTTTTTAGATTTCTTTGTTACTTCTGACAAACTATTTGCAAAAAGCAGGCTTTTGTCGGCTTTTTGTAGAGGAAATGAACTGCCTTTTTTATCATAATACCTCTTTTTTACCATACCCAGAGCTAAATTAACAAATCTGCCGATTATTTTTCTTACAAAATTATTTTTTTTTGCCATTTCTTCTTATTTTTTAAAAGCAACAATATTGTTAATACAAAGAACTTCCATACCTGTTTTATAAAAAGTATTCACAGCATCCCGAGGAGTTTCAACTATCGGCTCGCCATTGTCATTATAACTGGTATTCAAAATACATGGGATACCTGTAATTTCACCAAATCTGCTAATTAGTTCATGATATTTGGCATTATTGCTTTTTTTAACAGTCTGGATTCTAGAAGTATTATCTACATGAACCACAGCAGGTATATTTTTCTGGGCATATTCATTGGCGGGAACGGTATAGGTCATAAAAGAAAGGTCTTGTACCTCCAGGTCAAAATCAAAAAAGTTTTGAGCTTTTTCTTCTATTACCGAGGGAGCAAAAGGTCTAAACCATTCACGGTGCTTAACTTTTTCGTTTATTATATCTTTCATTTGGGCTGTTCTCGGATCAGCACAGATACTTCTGTGCCCGAGAGCCCTGGCTCCCATTTCTGATTCTTCCTGATACCATCCTACAACTTTTCCGTCAGAAATATATTTGGCTGCCTCTCCGGTTATATCATCTGAGATATGATAGTCCAAACCGGATTTTTTTATTTCTTTTAAAACTTCTTTATCGCTGAACCTTTGTCCATAAAACACATTGTCAAGATTGAAAAATCTGGGGACATTCATATTCTGGTGAATATGATAAAGCGCAGCTCCAAGCCCTATTCCCCGGTCTGATGACATAGGCAGGGCATATACTCCTTCAAACAAACCTGATTGTGAAATAATTCCATTCATAGATGAATTCATAGACACACCGCCGCTTAATACCAAATTTTTGGTGCCGGTTTGCTTAATACCCCATTTAGACATTTCCAAAGTAATATATTCAATCACTTTCTGAATACTTGCTGCAAGATTCATATGCACATCTGTTATTTTTTCATGTGAAAAACGTCTGGGGCAATAATCATTTAAAAATTCATTATGCAGCATCTGGGTGTTTAAATAGCCGCCTTCTTCGGCAAGTCTTGAACTTTCGCTTTTCAATCTTTCTGACAAATGAATATTTGCATCAGAGGTAATTTCAATTTCATTCATATATTGTTCAAATATGGTCGGTTCACCGTATGAAGCTAATCCTTGAGTTTTCCCTTCCGAACCAACGCCTCCCAAGCCAAGATGTACAGTTGCTCTGAGATATTCCAATCCAATACTGTCGTCATCGGTTATTCTCTGCATTTCCCTAATTTTGTTACCGGTACCGTGCCCTATCAGAGCAGAAGAACCATCACCGAATCCATCTGTGGAAATAATCAATGAATCGTCATACTCTGATGAGAAAAAAGCTCCTGCTGCATGACATAAATGATGATCCACTTCCACAATCTCTTTTTTCTTAAATTTTTTCTTTAAGTCTTCTTTACAAGGAAATTCGTCAGTATGACCAAAAACAATTGTATCGATGTCTCTTGATTTATAACCCAGCTGCTTTGCACACATTTCTATTGGCTGCAACAAATCTTCACCAGCTTCAATCACATGATGTTTTTTTCTGGATATTCGCTCCTGTTCACACCAGGAAAGTCGTTTATTATCAACATCAATTAGAACACAGTTGTAATCATGCATAAATCCGCCGATACCGAGTACTAACATTATTATTCCTTATAGATTGTTTTAAAAAATTAGAATTCAATAATAACAAAAATAATAAAATAATAACAAAAATAATAAAAATAGCAAAAACTAAATAGAGTTTCCTCAAAAAGCGAATTTTAGATTATTAAAATTCGAGTGTAATTAAAATCTTAGAGGTTTAAAATAATCAATATAAGGGGCCCGCCTTTCCTAAGGAGTAAGACTATCATACTCCCTTCCCCTTCGGGGAATAGGCGGGAAAGGGCTTTCTTCGAGTTATGAAAATTCTATTGACAAGTTGGGTTAAATGATTTTTATAAGGTTTAAAAACCAGTAATTTTTCCAATTTTAAATATTCTCCTTCAATCTTCGTATCTTTGTATTAATACATTTGCAAATTTTGAAATTTAATAAGAAAAGGGACGATATGGAATCGAGGTATAAGTCTTTTGTTTACGTGGAAGACCTTGGCAAATACGAAGATAAGGAAGTTACTCTCCGCGGATGGCTTTATAACAAACGCGGCAAGGGCAAGCTCCAGTTTCTTATTTTAAGAGACGGCACAGGTATATGCCAATGCGTTGTTTTCAAAAAGAACCTGCCCGAGGAAAAATTTGAGGATGCCAAAAAGCTGACACAGGAATCATCCTTTTCCGTTACCGGCACCGTAGTAGCTACCGACAAAGCGCCCGGCGGCTTCGAGCTTGATGTAGATGATCTGAGCATTATCCAAATTTCAACGGACTATCCCATTACTCCGAAGGAGCACGGAGATGCTTTTTTGATTGAACACCGCCATCTTTGGCTTCGTTCATCCCGCCAGCATGCTATAATGCGGGTGCGCTCCGCAGTCATTAAAGCAATTCGCGACTTTTTCGACGGCAACGGATTCAAGCTGATGGATTCCCCCCTGCTGACTCCGAATGCCTGCGAAGGTACTTCTACTCTTTTCGAGACGGAATATTTCGATTTGGGCAAAGCATATCTATCGCAATCCGGACAGCTTTATGCTGAAGCCTCCGCTTTGGCTCTCGGCAAGGTTTATACATTCGGTCCGACTTTCCGCGCAGAACGCTCCAAAACAAGGAAGCACCTTACGGAATTTTGGATGGTAGAGCCCGAAATGGCTTTCTTTGACCTCAACGACGATATGGATTTGGCAGAAGACATGGTGGAGTACATCGTTCAATACGTCCTGGAAACATGCAGGAAAGAACTGGAAACTCTGGAACGCGACACAAGCAAACTTGAAAAAATAAAACGTCCATTTTACCGCATGAGCTATACCGAAGCTGTTGACTGGCTTACTGAAAACAAAATACCTATGAAGAAAAAAATCGACGGAAAAGACGTAGATATTCTGCCCTTTCCCTGGGGCGAAGATTTCGGCTCGGTGCAGGAAGAAGCTATCATGGAGCAGTTCGACAAGCCATGCATAATCCACCGCTATCCTGCCGAAGCTAAAGCTTTTTACATGAAGCGCGACCCCGAAAACGAAAAAGTTGTTCTTGCCATGGATATGCTCGGTCCTGAAAAAGCAGGCGAGCTTATCGGCGGCAGCCAGCGTGAGGACGATCACGACCTTCTTCTGGACAGGATTAAACAACATGACTTGCCCGTGGAAGAATTTCAGTGGTATTTAGATCTGCGCAAATTTGGCAGCGTGCCTCACAGCGGTTTCGGTCTCGGAATTGAAAGAACCGTTAAATGGATAACGGGAGCGCAGCATATTCGCGAGGTTATTCCCTTCCCGAGAATGATTTACAGGATTGTGCCTTAATTAGATGTGAGGTGTGAAAGACATCCCCTCTTGAAAGTAAAGGAACAAAGATTATTAGTTGAAAAGCCGGGGCTATTGAAGAAAGAATAAACAGAGGAAACAGCCATGATAGATAATAGAAAATCACATAAGTAAATGATTATTTCAGATTTCAGAGAATTCATAGATGTCATTCCGGATGGTGCTAAACGGAATGCCGGAATCTCACGTTAGGGGAACACACCCCTTAATCCCCTCTTGGGGAGGAAAATTTCTCCCTCCCTTACTTGTAAGGGAGGATCAAATATAAACAGATAAAAACCATGAAAATAAAAGAAAAACTTCCGCCTTTGGAAAGAGCTTTTGAAGAAATAAAAGAACTCGCCGGCAAAAGCAGGAAAATCATTATCACCTCGCATGTGAATCCCGACGGAGACGCAATAGGCTCTGAACTGGCAATGTATCATATTTTGAAAAGCCTGCGCAAAGAAGTCCGTATAATTAACCACAGCCCTACTCCTGAAAATTTCTTTTTTCTGGAGGGCGCTGATGAAATTCTTAATTTCTCGGATGAAAAAGCCAAGATGATTTTTAACAGTGCCGACACTATATTCATAGTCGATTTGAGCGATCCCAAGCGGGTTATAAGCATGACGGAGGCAGTCCTGAAATCAAATGCGGCTAAAATCGTGATTGACCACCACGAAGAACCAAAAGAATTTGCAGACTGTTACGCCGTAGATACTAATGCGAGCTCAACAGGTGAAATAATCTCCCGTATGTTAAAATCTTGGAATATAGTTCCTGATAAACATACGGCGCAGGCGCTTTACACTGCAATAATGACTGATACCGGCAGCTTTCGTTTTCCGCGAACCACACCGGAAGTACATCAAATAATCGCCTACCTTATTGAAAACGGGGCTGATCCGGTTAAGTGCTACGAAAAAGTTTACAACAGAATGCCTTTGAACAAGGCGCATCTGCTCGGCAGGGCATATTCATCAATTGATACTTTTTACGGAGGCAGACTTGCCGTAATGATGCTGAAAAGAGAAGATTTTCTGGAAACAGAATCGCGGGAAGGCGATACCGAAGACATAGTCGAAAAAATACTCGTCGTAAAAGGCGTTGCGGCAGGCGTTATGCTTAGTGATCCTCCTGACAGCGATACAATCCGAATGTCATTCCGCGCCAAAGGCGATATTTCAATTAGAAGTCTGGCTCTCGAATTCGGCGGAGGAGGGCACGAGCAGGCTGCCGGTGCCCGCTCTAGCGGAAAATCGATAGATGAAGTAAAATCAGAACTCGTGCAAAAAGCTCGAAAACTTTTCCTTTAAGAAATCTTTTCCGTATATTTACTAAATGTTTACTACTACATGTAATTTTACGTGAATAATGACTAAAACAGTTATATACGGTATTTTGCTATTTCTTTATTTCTTACAGTGTACATCACTCTGTCCGCCCGCTTTTTCCAAGTCGGAGATAATACTCGAAAATAAGAAACATTACAGACCAAAAATCGCCCTTGTTCTCAGCGGCGGCGGCGCAAGAGGGATTGCTCAGGTCGGAGTGCTCAAAGAGCTGGAAAAAAAGGGTATTAAAGTAGATTATGTGATCGGAACAAGCATCGGAAGCATTATCGGCGGACTTTACTCACTCGGCTATACTCCCCTGCAGCTTGACAGCTTGGTAAGAAATTCGCCCTGGGAGCAGATTTTTGCTCTGGGAGACAAAGTAGAACGTAAAGAACTGTTTATTGACCAAAAGCAGATAAACGACCGCAGTCTGCTGACACTTCACTTTAAAGGATTCAAGCTGATAATGCCGGAGGGGATTTCATTCGGTTCAAATCTTGGATATTTCCTCCAATATTTTGCGCTTAACGGCATTTATCGCTCGCATGATTTTGATGAGCTTAAGTATAAATTTCGTTCAATCGCAACAGACATTGTAAGCGGCAGAACAATAAGCATAAAAAAGGGCAGTATAGTAGAGGCAATGAGGGCAAGTTCCGCAGTGCCGTTGAGATATTTCCCCGTTCGCAGGGACTCCATGGTGCTTGTTGACGGCGGATTGAAAGCAAATCTCCCGGTAGAGCAGGCAAATGAATTTTCTCCCGACCTTATTATTGCCGTAAATACCGTATCACCCCTTTATGATTTAGATGAACTGTATAATCCTGTGAACATTGCTGACCAGACAGTTTCCGTTTTAATGAAAGAATACACTGCGGAAACATTGAAAAAAGCGGATTTTGTTATTACCCCGGATATTGGAAAATATAAGAATACCGATTTTTCAGGTATTGATTTTTTAATCAATAAAGGTGAAGAATCCGCAAAAAAAGAAATTAATAAGATTATTAACAGAATCATACATTTAACAAATGAGAAATTTGTTCGGCAAATTAAGTTACAAACTGGAGGTGAAATATTTAAACCCAACAGCCGGATTGGTTTTTTATTGAATAATTACGATGCCGATAATCACTCGATTAAAAACATCATTATTGATTTGGAAAAAGACACTGCCTATTTTACGGCTTATCCCGCTATAAAAAATATTGAATTGTATTCATCTGAAGCGGTATTATCTTTAGAGAAAGAGGTAAACAACATTTTCGCCGATGAAAGGCTAAGCCCGGCTGTCAGTCAGAAGATTCATGAATTTATCATAGGTCATTACAGAGCAAAGGGCTTACCATGTGCCTCAATAACAGATTTTTCTTTTTCTAAACAGGATTCTGTCCTTTCAGTCAATATTGACGATGGAGTTCTTACGGAAATCAAAATCATCGGTAACGTTTCATTCGACGATTACATTATACTTCGTGAAACCGATTTTGAATATGGAAAACCGGTTTCCTCAGAGAAAATCCTGCAGGCAAAGGAAAATCTCTCAAGCTGCGGTCTTTTTTACGATGTAGAAGTGTTTCCTTATCAAAATGAAGATAATAAAACGATTATAAGCATTTTTGTAAGGGAACTGGGCACGCAGACATTCAGGCTCGGCAGCAGAATAGATAATGAAAGGAACGCTCAGGTCAGCTTTAGTTTTATTCAGAAAAATTTATTTGACTTGGGAACCAGGCTGAAAGCCCGATTTGCAGGAGGAAATCGAAATCAAAAATATGAATTCGGTATCGAGGTGCCAAGGATTTGGAAATCATTGATTACATTTTATCTTAATTCATACTATTATTACCGTAACGTTTATATTTACCGTGATGTTCCCGGGCTTCCCAGAACCGAATTTGAAAGGGAAAACGCGGGAAGACAGGTGGAAAAGGGGTATGGCGCAGAAGCTTCTCTCGGAACAAAAATCGAAAGAAACGGCATTCTGGAGGCTGTCGTAAGATTTGAAAAACAAAAATATTTCGAAGAAGGTACCGGGCAAAAACCCGCTTTTTACACTATCCCGTCTATAAAATTCCGCGCACTTTTCGATACGGAAGATAAGGCATTTTATCCTTCAGAAGGCAGGCTGATAGAAATGTTCCTGGAAACATCCCTGATTGAACTAGACAACAGTATTGGTTTTTCAAAAATTTATTTCTCATTCAGGAGCAATTATTCTTTTGGTATGCACACTGTAACGCCCTCCGCCCGTTTCGGTTTTGCAGATGCTACTTTGCCCCAGCCCGAATTTTTCAATCTCGGTGGAGAGAATATTTTTTACGGACTTCGCGAGGAGGAAGAAAGGGGAAGACAGTTAGCCGCTGGCTCTCTGCAATACAGGTTAAAGTCCCCCGTTGAAATACTTTTTGACACTTATTTATTCCTGCGCTATGACTTAGGCGCCGTTTGGGCAAAACCTGAAAGGATACAGTTCAAAGACCTAAAACACGGAGCCGGTGCCGGTATCGGGCTTGATACGCCCATCGGACCCGCAAAAATATCTGTGGGAAGGGCTTTTAAGTTTTTAATAGATCCCTATGCGGTTGCTTGGGGACCTTACAAAGTATATTTCAGCGTCGGGATTAAAATGTGAATATTTATGAAAGCCGCTTTTTACAATATAGGATGCAAAGTGAATTTTGCGGAAACTTCCCGCTTACAGAAAGAATTTTCTGAAAAAGGCTGGGAGATTGTCTCACCGGGCGAAAACTGCGATTTGGCGGTTGTAAATACATGCACCGTTACGGGCAGAGCAGATGCCGACAGCCGCAAGACCATACGCCGCATAGCAAGAAAGAATCCGGATGCTTTCATCGCCGTTACGGGTTGCTATGCCCAGCTGCGAAGCGAAGAAATATTAAAAATAGAAGGCGTGGATGCTGTTTTGGGAAATGAAGAAAAATTCCGAATTTTTGATATAATCGGCAGCATTGAGAAAAAAAACAAGCCGGAAATTCATTTGTCTGAGTTTGAATCATGGAAAGCACATTCCGCCTGCTCTATCGACAACGAGAGCCACACACGCATTGTAATGAAAATACAGGACGGATGCGATTACAAATGCACATACTGCGCCGTTCCCCATGCCCGCGGACCGAGCCGCTCCGTATCTCTCGGCGAAATAAAATCTTTGATTAAGGAAACGAAAGAAGCAGGCTTTTACGAAATAGTCCTTTCGGGAATAAACCTCGGCGGCTGGAAGGAAAATGAAAAGCGCTTCATTGATGTACTGAAAATGATTGAAGAAATGGAAACCGGAAAAATCCGCTTCCGCATTTCATCCGTGGAACCGAATCTTCTAAATGATGAGATTATCGGGCTTGTCAGCCGAAGTAAAAAAATATGCCCGCATTTTCATATTCCTTTGCAGAGCGGCGCCGACGAAGTTTTAAAGCTGATGAAGCGGCGCTATTCAGCGGATTTATTCAGAGAAAGAATCCTGAAAATAAATGAATTGATTCCGGGCTGCGGCATTGGAGCGGACATCATTACGGGCTTTCCGGGCGAGACCGAAGAATACTTCAAAAAGAGTTATGATTTGATAGAATCGCTTCCCGTAAGCTACCTGCACGTTTTCACATATTCTGAAAGAAAAGGCACCGAAGCATTTGATATGGAAAACCAAGTTCCCCATATTGTCCGCAAGGAAAGAACACTTGCCCTTCGCGAACTTTCAGACAAGAAAAAAAATGAATTTTACACATCGCACATCGGCGGGACTAAAACGGTCATTCCCGAAGAATACAACTCCAAAACAGGACTGTGGCAGGGATGGACGGAAGACTACATCCGCGTGAAATTTCCCGCTCCCCCTGATTTTCCAGTACGCCCTGTGAAAATAATTTTGAAAAAAACAGAAGAAGGTTTTGTAAAGGCAGAGGTTCTCTGATACTAAGTTGTTTTCAAAAGATCATCTTGCTTCTCATTCCCAAACTCCGAGCCTGTGTGAAAACGTCAGAATGCAGTCATTGCGAGCGAAGCGCGGCAATCTCGTTGTAGTGTTTATGCAGGTTTTAGGAGATTGCTTCACTCCGTTCGCAATGACATTTATGGTTTTCACACAGCCTCTCCGATTTGGGAATGAATTTTTTCTTGCTTCTCATTCCCAAACTCCGATTTGGGAATGAATTTTTAAAACGAAACTCAGTTTCGCCGTTGGTCAAACTGAGTTTGAGTTGAAACTGTCCTATCCAAATCAGAGTTTGGATAGGATGAAAATAATTGCTTTGAAAGCAACTTGGTATTAGAGAAATTTGCAATATTTAGAGCTTTTAACATGAATTACGAATTATGGAAAATAATTATATAGACAAATATGGGAACACTGTCAGGCTGACGGAAGAAAGATTAAACCATATCCTGCTGCATGAGGAAATGCAGGAGATGATTGATAATTTTGGGAGAACTCTTCTTGAGCCGGACTTTGTTATTGAATCACATTGGGACGAAAGCGTTTGAATATTTGTAAGAAATCATGTGACAAAACTTTTTGGAGAAAAGTATCTTTGTGTTGTAGTAAAATACTGTGATGCGGATTCGTTTATAATAACATCCTATATTGCTCGTGATTTACCAAAAGGAGAGATATTATGGCAAAAAATATAAAAATATGGTATGATAAAGAAGGTGATTATCTGGAAATTTTGTTTTCTGATAAGCCGGGATATATGGTCGAAACGGATAATGATTATATTATGAAAAGAGTTGACGAAGACGGAAATATTCTCGGATATTCTATTATGGGTATTGCTAATATTAATAAAGATAATCCCCTGTTTGCAGAACTTGTTTCCGCTTAATATAAAAAAAAGAAAATTGCTTTTTTCGGATTTCTATTTTTTTTTCATTTTAGCATAACAGGCGCCGCGTGTTACAGGTTTAGGAATATTCAAACCCCTCTTCTGCCATTCCCTCAATGTGAAACTCCATGGCTTCTTTCATCAAAGATTCAGTTTCTTCCTTAGTGGCACCGGCAGCAATACAACCCGGCAAATCAGGTGAATACGCAGAATATCCGGTTTTTGTTTTCTCAAATATTATTAAATATTTGTTCATTTTTCAATGCCTGATTGTTTCATAATGCTTTTAAGGTCTCTGAATATCAGGCAGCCCTATTTCACCCATTTCTATCTTCTGTATCAACAGCGACACAGTTTAGTCCACTTTAGTAAATAATGTTTTCATTTTAATATCATTTTTGTTATAAAAAAACTACGCTGATTCCGGTTTTATTTCATATTTCTATTAGTTTTTGATAATCTGCCGGCTCTTTTTATTATTGCATTTATTCCTTAATCTTTAAACTCACCAAATCTTTTCCAAAAAACAAATACGTGGAACTACGTATATCGCTTGTGGTCGTTTGCACTACCTATACAAAAAGCCGCGTCAACCTGCAGTCACTTGCGAACTATTCCAACTCAATTTCCCGAAAATGAATCTATGTCTATGCGGACGCGGACGGATGCCGTGCCAAACTTCCTGCCGTACTCGGCGCGGGCTTCTTTCAGGCGCTCCCGCATTTTCTTTCCGGTTGGGTCGAGCGCTTTCGGATTCTTTATTATTAATAACCTTCTGTACTCATTGCGAATCTTTTCCACCTGCGGGTCGTACTGCCTCGCGCCGAAGTGGCAGTAGCGCCCTTCGGTGTCCCGCTCCCTCCCGATGAAGCCGAGGGTTCTTTCGCCGCCTTCGGTGCTGAGTGTGTCGCCGTAGGGCTTGTAGTCGTAACCTTTAACAGCTATTGTGCTATCCAGAGCAATGGAATAGCTCACAACACACCTGACCGAGCCGAGATTATCCGTTATCTGGTAATCTTTTGTGCTGTCCGGCTTGGTGATTATGCTTCCTCCTGCCGACAAATACGCCGCCGGGTACATGTAAACCCTTCTTTCCTCCATAATGGGATCGCAACCGGTTATTGTTGCCGACGTCTGCCTGCCGTAATACATGGCAAGCATCTCGCCGCCGGCGCCCCTCAGGTAGTAAACCCATGGGTGGGAGTAAAGAGTATCGCCGCACATTCCGTCACCGTGGGGAGAGTAGTAAAGCCTTTTCTGTTCGCGTGCTCCCTTGGGTCCGTATCGGTAGCGCCAGTCCCACTTTCTGTCTGTCAATGCCAAAGGACTGTCGCTGTCGCAGGAATAATTTTCCTCGAAGTCATATTTCACGAAACGATTGAGCAGACCGCCCATTGTATAGGAAAATTCTTCTCGGGCTGTTTCGGTCATCACGCTGTTTATTACCGCAGAATCGCTCCGGAATGTGATAGCTCCGAAGCGGTTGTATCCGAATATGGATTTTTTATTTGTACCGCCGCTTTGTGCTATGCCGTATAATGTAAGGGATGCTGCAAATATCGTATCAACACCATTTTTTGCCTGCTCCCTGCAAGAAAAAAGGCTTACGTATCATTTCGCAAGCCCTTTTATTTGAATATTTGGAGAAAAAAAAATCAGTAATACTTGTAAAACTCACTTCTTCTGTCATCAATATCTGCTTGTTTGCGTATTTCGCGGAACCAGTCATAAAAAGCTCTTTGTATCTGACTTTTCTGTAAGTTCTTTTTAAAACTAAGTATCTCTTCCTGTGGAATAGTGTTTGGATCAGCTATTTCACGTGAATGAATCTGCACAATATACCATCCGTTTTCGCCTTTTACCGGGGGCAGAATTTTCCCGGTGGGAGTGTCTTTCGAAAAGACTGCCTGATTGAGGAGTACATCCTTACGAATCCCGACCGGCGAGGCTGACATCATAAAACTCGAATCGCTGATAACCTCTAATGTGGTATCGCCGGCTGCCGCCGCCTGAAGGCTGCCGTAGCTTTTTACCCTGTTGTATATCTCATTGGCTTTGTTTTTTAACGCATCGACTTTCTTTTCTTCGAGAAGTTTTTTCCGTATTTCTTCGGACTTCTCTGCAAGAGGTATTATTCCCTCTTCGCGCGCTTCCGCCACCTGTGCGACTACTACTCCGTGATACTTCAGTTCGAGAGGCTCCATAACGTAGCCGGGCTCATTTTCAAAAGCCATATCTGTAATATATTGCGAGCCGAGGATGGGTCTCTGTTTTGTGAAAAACGGTGTTTCAATCGGCTTTACGCCCAATTTTTCAGCGAGAGCATTGAAATTTTCGCCTTCCTGTACCTGCTTATGGAAAGAAAAAGCATCGCGGAAAATCATATTTTTTGTGGGGCTGGAAATGCTTGTCTTTATTTCTATAACACTGTATTTCAGCTCCTCGGATATTTTATCGGTTACTTTAATGACATGCCAGCCGAACTGAGTTTCCACCGGCTGTGATATTTCTCCGGAATCGAGTGCAAAGGCTGCTTCCTCAAATTCGGGCACCATTCTTCCCTTGCTGAAATATCCTAAGTCTCCGCCTTTTGATCCTGAACCGGGGTCTTTTGAATGTTCTCTTGCCAGAGAGTCAAAAGGCTGTCCGCTCTGTGCCAAAGCCATAAATTTCAGAGCTTCCGCTTTTGCACTGTCTTTGTCATTGCCGAACTCAATTAAAATATGGCTTGCCTTTACCTGAGTATTTTCATCAAAGCGGCGGTCGTCGAGCCTTAAAAAAAACCTGCTGTCGCCAATTTTCAATGGACCAGAGATTTCCATAGGTTTTAGCTCCTCCAGATAGGGCTTAAGCCTCGGATCGACATCACTAACCAAGGTATAATCATGAGCAATACCGCCGTACTCACTCATTTTTACGTCAAAAACACTGTCGCGTCCTTCGGGTGTATCCTGTGCCATAAGAGACTTATTCATATCGGTAACTTTTGAGTTGGCGCGGTTTGTATCGCTTTTGCTCGGTTCCATTTTGAAAATAACATACCTTACGCGTCGCATAGCTTCTTCTTTGAAGGCTTCTTTGTGCTTTTCATAGTATTTCTTGATTTCATCATCAGTAACGGATACCTGAGCATCGCTTACTTCTCTGGCATTAAGGAATACGATGTCAACGCCCGCACTGCTGTTTTCTTTCTTATACTGCTCAAAAGCAAATTCATCAGTTAGGATAGAAGAAGCAGTACCTGCAAGAATGCTGATGGACTGCCTGAGTTTCTGGTCGCGAAGCTGTTCTTCAATGCTTCGCACCTGCTCTCTCCAAGCAATCAACTGTTCTTGCTTTTGCTGTTCAGTCCATTGCTCGGGAAATTGAATTTTTTCGGGCTGGGTAAGATACATAAGATAAGCCTGCCTGTTAAATCCCGTCGAATCGGTAAAAAGCTGAGCAAGCTGGCGGGGAGGATTTTCAATCATAATATCTCTTATTTCCTCGTCGGTAACGGTTATTCCGGCTTTTTCCGCCTGTTGTTTTAGTATGATTTCTTCTACCATCTGATTCCAAAGCTGCTTGCGTATCCTAATGTCGTCAACTTCTTCGCCTTCTTCGAGACGCTGTCTTTCCTGTTCTACAAGTTCCTGTACTTTTTTCTCAAATTCCTGATAATAAATCGGCTCTCCGTTTACAGATCCGATTTCGGCTGTCTGGTAATTCTGCCCCTGTTGCAGCAAACTGCCTATATCTGCGTCTGAAGCAACCATAAAGCCTATAAAAATCACCGCAAAAGCCGCTAAAAAATACGGGGAAGTATTTCGGATTTTTTCCATTGTTCCCATCTTTGTACTGTCTCCTGTCTGTATTTATAAATTAATAATTATTTCAATCAATTCTTTAATCTGCCACTACGCAAAACTACAAATTTAATCAGGTTTTTGCTAAAATACAACTTAAATTTTCTGCTGATGTTTTAAAGTTATTTTTTTATAGACTATTATGTTTAATCTGTTTATTTTCGGTTTCAGATGGACTCCACTTTCAAAGTGGAGTCCATCTTTCTAATAATCATTACCTCGTGTGTTTTTCCTTATCATGGACGTTTAATCTGTTTATTATTCCAATTTTAAAATTTAATTCTTATCATTCCACACTTGCCCAAGGAATCTCTTAGCTTTTTTTTAAAACATAGTAAACGGACTGAAAGGAAGATGGATCCTTTTGGAACCAATTGATCTCGGATTTTTCGAGAGTAGTGTCAACATTATTAATTTTACTCTTCTCAAGAAAGTCTATCTCAGATTTCAGACAATTGATATATTTTTTCCATTCGTTTATGCCGATATTTCTTAGGCTGATTAGTTCAAGTCCGTTTTCCCTGAAAATTTTCATCTTGATTTCCATGTCTTTTATTTCGTCATGAATAAGCATATACCCGTCTTTTTTTAAAAATCCCGTGAAATATTTTACGGACTTTTCAAAACCTGTTAAATGAAATATTCCTTCTGCAATTATCAGATCAAAGGTGTTTTTTTCTAAATTAATTTCAAAAATAGATTTATCGATTAGTGAAACTCTGCTTCCTAATTCTTTTTGCGTAACAATCTGATAGAAAAAATCTAAAGCTTCCCGGTCGATATCTGCCGAAATGAGCTTAGCATCAGTCATTTCAAGCCCTGTCAGAGAGCATACTCCGGTGCCGCATCCCAGATCAAGAGCCGTTTCAATTTTTTCCGCAGGCAGCATCTTCAAAGCATTTCTTGTATGCTCCGTCAGTATTTCCCTGCATTTATGTTTTATGAGATATTTCTGCAAAACAATGCCTTTATGGTTTTGAATTGTTAATTTTTTTGATGGAAAATCATTAAATATTATTTAGAAAATTTATAAAATAGTAAAAATTACCATAAAGCATAAACCACATAATAACAGTCATTTATAAATACTAATATCAAAAATGGTTCTTTATGTGAAAAAATAATAAATTTATATAATAAAATTAAAAAAAATTTACAATAGGAGTGAAATCTTATACGTCTGAAAACATAACCCGCCCATGAGGCTTACGATAGATAGGGCTCTTTCCCAACAACAGCTCCTCACTCCCGGGAAAGGGCCTTTTTTTATAAAATACGAATAATTTTTCAAACGGCAAAATTTATTATTTTTTTATAGTGTCCAGCACTATTGTAAATTCTTTTGTTCTCTCCGAACAATCGGTATATTGAAAGCCGTTAGAAGAAAAGCAAATGGTCATTTTCACCGTAAATGAGTATTCACCTGCTTTTGTAGTATCATCTGAAGCCGTACCGTAAAACACACCGCTTCCTTCTATCTGAATGCCCGGTGGGAGATAGCCTTCGATTATCTCCGCAGATTTCGATGCGTAACTGCACGTTATGTCATAATAAAGTGTATCGTGATAGTCCTGTCCCAGATAGGCAGTATCCAAACTTTCGTTGGTAATTGCATTGAATCGGCAGTCTTCTCCCCCGCAGCCCAATAAAAAAGCCGATAACAACAAAGCTGAAAATAAAATCTTTAAGTACATAGTCTTAACTTTCAAATAATGATTATTCTAAATTAATGACGGAAATGGCGCATTCCGGTAAATATCATAGACATATTATTTTCGTCGGCGGCTTTTATTACTTCTTCGTCGCGAACCGAACCGCCGGGTTGAATAACACATGAAGCGCCTGATTTGGCAGCTTCCTCTACTCCGTCGGCAAAGGGGAAGAAAGCATCCGAAGCTACGGCTGAACCCTTTAAATCCAATCCCATCAGTTTAGCTTTTTCTACTGCAATGCGCGAAGAATCGACCCGTGACATCTGCCCGGCGCCTATGCCTAATGTTCTGTCATGAGAAGTATAAACAACGGCATTTGATTTCACGTGCTTAGCGATTTTCCAGCCGAAAATCATAGATTTCATCTCTTCATCGGCAGGCTTTCTTTTTGTAACAACCCTAAATTCGCCTTCAATAAGCTTTGTATCGGAATTTTGCAGCAAGAAGCCTCCTGAAACAGATTTGATGTCATTTTTTACAGTATTTCTGAGTTTTTCAAAATCAACCCTCAAAAGTCTGCGAGCTTTCTTTTTCATCAGCAGGTTAAGCGCTTCTTTAGAAAATTCGGGAGCAATTATCAGCTCGGTGAAAATGTCATGCACTGCCTCAGCAGTCTCTAAATCAATAGGTCGGTTTACAATTATTATTCCACCGAAGGGCGAGACATTGTCTGTTGCAAAGGCTTTCTTCCATGCTTCCTTTAATGTGGAAGCTGCAGCCGCACCGCAGGGGTTTGTGTGTTTTATTATGGCAAGAGCCGTTTCATCAAATTCCAGCATAAGTTTTGCTGCAGCGTCCATATCCACAATATTGTTATAAGAAAGTTCCTTGCCGTGGAGCTGCTCGAAAATATCCAGAAAGCTGCCGTATAGAGCGGCTTTCTGATGGGGGTTTTCTCCGTAGCGGAGAGGCTGCTCCATTTTTCCGGTAAGAGTGAGGATATCCGGCACCGTCTGCTCGGTTTTGCTGTTGAAATAACCAGCTATCATTGCATCGTAATCAGCAGTGTGTCTGAATACTTCTGCGGAGAGCTGCATTCTGAAATCGACGTTAAGGGTAAGATTTTCTGCTTTCAACATATTCATAACTTCGACGTATTTTTTCGGATTGACCACAGGTGCAGTCCAGAGATAATTTTTTGCAGCAGAGCGCAGCATTGCCGGTCCGCCGATATCAATATTTTCAATCATCTCTTCATGTGAAGCATTTTTCTTAAGAGTTTCCTCGAAAGGATATAGATTAACGACAAGCAAATCAATAGAATGAATATCATGCCTGAGCATCTCTTCGGTATGCCGTTCGGAATCGAGTTTTGAAAGAAGCCCTCCGTGTACTTTCGGGTGAAGGGTTTTCACCCTTCCGTCCATTATTTCCGGAAAGCCGGTTATTTCGCTGATGTTTTTAACCGGCACACCAGAGACCTCAAGCGTGCTTTGGGTGCCTCCCGTGGAAAATATTTCAATTCCGAGAGCGCTGAGTTCCCTGCAAAAATCCACTATACCCGTTTTATCCGAAACAGATACCAATGCTCTTTTTATTTTATGTTTGTCAGAAGATACCATTTGAAATTCCAAAGTATTTTTTCAAAAAAATTAACAATTTACAATTATAAGAAATTTTTCTTGAAAATGTTAATAATATAGAATATGATTAAAAAAATATAACTTAATCGCACATAAAATCAAAATTTATCTTTAGGTAATTTTTCTTTATTTTAGCATACAAGATTGAATGTATCAAAAAAATAATGAAAAAAAATGCCGAATTATCCTCAATACCAAACTATCGATATGAATATCGAAGGAAAGACTGCCCGCGTAAACCTAAATCGTCCCGAGGTTCACAATGCCTTCAATAATGACCTTATTAACGACCTTTATGATGCTTTTGATAAGCTCAGGAAAGAAAAGGATGTAAGGGTTATCGTCCTTACGGGCAACGGAAAATCCTTCTGTGCAGGCGCAGACCTGAACTGGATGAAAAGCGTAGTCAACTACTCTTATGAACAGAATTACGAAGAATCTTTAAAGCTGGCTAAGCTGATGTATTTGATATTTACTCATCCAAAACCCGTAATAGCAAGAATTAACGGCGCGGCTATCGGAGGAGGCGTGGGGCTTATGTCTGTCTGCGACATTCTTATTGCTGATGAAAATGCAAAATTCGGACTTTCTGAGGTAAAACTCGGTCTGGTCCCAGCCGCCATATCTCCTTTTGTAATGAGCAGAATAGGCGAAGCCCATGCACGCGAGCTTTTCATTACGGGCGAAAGAATAAAAGCCGATTATGCCTGTAAAATCGGTCTGATAAATAAATGCGTGCCTCTCGAAAAAATTGACGAAGCAGTTAATGAAAAAGTCGATTTGATTATGCAGAACGGACCCGATGCAGTCCGTACCGTAAAGGAAATGATTTTCACTGTTACGCAGGTGAAATTCCCCGAAGTGCAGGAATATACCGCAAAACTGATAGCAAATCTGCGGCTCAGTGCAGAAGCACAGGAGGGCATGAACGCTTTTCTGGAAAAGAGAAAGCCCTCTTGGAGGAAGTGAAACCTGCTGACTTGCTTATATGGTTTAAATTCTTTAGAAACCTGATACTATGCCGAGGCTGAATTTTGCAAAGGCCTTATCGCTGTCAGTAAAGTTATATGTTGCTTCTGCGCACAGGCGGATATTTCTTCTTACCAGATAACCTATATGCCCTGTTACTGTCTGATAATCCAAATAGCCGAGATCTGACTGTACGTAGTTTAGCATAGCTGCTCCGTATAGCTTGGTGTCATCTCCTTTAGGCATTATCAGAAGCTCGGCAAGTGCTCCATGTGTTTCTATGTCTTTAAAATTGTCCCCGTCGATGTTTAAAAGATTGTTGTCTTTTCTGATAATATATTGGAAGTTTAGCTCAATAATATCCTCACAAGAAATGGTTGCATCGGGACCGTACATTGTTATTTCGTTGAGGGCTGAAGCTGTTTCTACGCTAAGTTGTTCCTTTCCTAAGTAGCCGAACACCCCAATCCGCAGAAAATCGAAAACATTTTGACTGATTCTTCCTGCAAAATTTTTGTATTTGTCATTATCAAATATGTGAGATGCGTCAGCGTGAGACAGCCCGTTTCCGTTTATTACTTCTGCGATGATATCCATGCCGAAATCTGTACCGAAGGTAAACATGAAACCACGGTCATATTTTAAGCCGGCTTGGCTTATTCCGGGCTGCATTGTGTAAACGGAGTAATCTTCAAGAGTCAGGCGGAGTTCGCGCTTAAAAAGCGGGTCGGAAACCTGAAACTGCCCGAAATAAATATCGAAATCGACGCCAAAAAGGTCGTTGAACATTATATAAGCATCTTCAACACCTGCTATTTCGCCTCTTTCACTCATGTAAAAGTAAAAATAGTAGGCAATACCTTCCGTTATAGAGCCTCCGGACAAAATTTTGAGGGTATAAGGCGAACCTAAGTCGCTTTTTTCTGTGTCGGAGTTGTTGTAAGTAAGAAAGCCGTCGAATCTTACTGCTAAGGGGAAGTCTCTGATAAGTGAAAGGTTATCGTCCCCGGTTTCGACAAAATATCTGGGAGCTTCCTGATCGGAAAGAACGAATCCGTTGCCTGCGAAATCATCTCCGTAAGGCTTTAGGCGCGGTGTCGGCAGGTGGCAGGTCTGACAGGAAAGCCTGTATTTTCGTGCAAAAGCGGGTATTGCCGAGCATTGTTCATAAAATCCCAGAAAAATAAATACTCCAATAATAGAAATAAGTAAAGCTCTTCTCATAAAACCTCCCATTTTTTTTATTAATACATATTTTCATCTGTTTATTTTAAGCCCCACCCTAACCCTCCCCAAGGGGAGGGAACTACATTCTTATTCTCCCTCCCCTTGGGGAG
>CAZOBD010000049.1:0-23955 GCA_964577665.1 uncultured Hyphomicrobiales bacterium | reverse complement strand
GGAACACACCCCTTTTTCCGCTCTCAAGAGGGGAAATATTCATTCGTGAGATTCCTCATCAAGTGCGGAATGACAAGATCCAAATTTTAATGTAAAAACAAACAGATGAATGATCATCAAAAAGCTGAGCAAATCTTATCAATTTCGTCATCACTCAGATAGAGATGAAAAGGAATGCTGAAAATACTCTTTGAGATTGCTTCACTCCTCGCAATGACATATCAGCCGGAGATTGCTTCACTCCGTTCGCAATGACATTTATGGTTTTCATCCGGTTTTCCTGAGATGACTAAATTACAATAAAATAATGCGGAAGACAGTTTCTATGAAAAGAAATTGCAACTGTAGCAGCAAAACGGATAAACAATGAAAAAACTAAAATTTTACAATCTAAAGCTGAAATCGCAGTTGATGCTGCTTTTCAGTCTTTTAATTCTTGTAATAGCAGCATCTCTGACATCTTATGAATATTTTTCTAAATCGGGAATATTCAAAGAAAACTTCAACAAGCATGCCAAGGCAACAATGTCCTACCTGAAATTTGCACTCAATCACGGCTTTCAGGAAAACAATTATAAACTTGTCAATGAAATACTGCGATGGACTGAACGCGATGAAAGAATCCGCTTTATCACACTTTACGATGAAAACATGCACTTGATGGGGCACCATCCGGGCAAACCGGAATGCACAGTGAAGCAGCTTCAAAAGCTGGATTCGGTGAAAAGTCACAGCAAGGACTTTATCGTGATGAAAGATACTCTGCAGGCAGGCGGAAACAGATATTTCATTTTTACCGGATTCGATACCGATGTTTACAAAAAAAAATCGGCGGGAATGATAAAAGAAATAAGTCTTTTTACGCTTCTCATATTGTTCTTAGGCACACTCGGAGTTTTTTTCATAACGGGAGGGGTTACTTCCTCAATTGAAAAGCTGAGCACTACAGCAGATAGAATCGGAGCCGGTGATTTCTCTCAAAGGGCGGATGTATTCAGCGGGAGTCAGGAAGTGCGGGGGCTTGCCCGCTCTTTCAACATAATGGTATCGAAACTGCTCGATTCGCAAAAAAAACATCTCGATGAAGTTAATAAATACAATGAGTTCTTAGATAAAAGAAACAGGGAATTGACCGAAGCCAATCAAAAACTCGAAAATGAAATAAAGGAAAGGGAACAATTTGAAAAAGCTCTCAGCGCAAGCGAAGAAAGGTTTCGAAGCATCATAGAAAAAACTCCGATAGGAGTGTGCATAACAAATACCGATAAAAAATTTGAATATGTAAATCCTTCTTACTGCAAGATTTATAAATATGAGCCAGAAGAGCTAATGGGCAGACCTTTTACAACTGTCGTAAAACCGGAGTACAGGGATTTTTTTGATAAACTTCATGACGATTTTTTTGTAAGCGGCTGGGAAAATGCAGCCGAATGGAATGTAATAGATAAAAAAGGCAGGCAGCTTGCCATTATTGCAGATGCCGCCAAGATTACCGGCGAGGACGGTAACCCCAAAAAAGTAACATTCGTGATAGATATTTCGCAGCGAAAAGAAGCGGAAGAGCAGATAAAGGAAAGCCGCCGTCTGCTTCAGAACATAATTGATAATGCGCCGCTCAGGATAACATACCTTGACAAAAATTACAAATACCTTATGGCAAATAAGAACTACTGCGATTTTCAAGGGAAAGAAAGAGATGAAATAATCGGGAAAACCATTTTTGACATTATAAACGGTAAGGAGATTGATAATGTAATAGAAAAATTTGAAACGGCAGTGCAAAAGAAAAGTGCTTATAATTTTGAATATATGACCGAGTCGGTAAACGGAAAAAAATACTTTTACGGGGCAATGAACCCCCATTTTTCAGAAGACGGTGATATGCTGGGTATGATAAACATAGGCTATGACATAACTGAAATAAAGAAAACACAGAAAGCGCTGAAAGAGGCAAAAGAGCAGGCTGAATTTGCAAACAGTGCGAAATCTGAGTTTCTTGCTAACATGAGCCATGAAATCCGCACTCCCATGAATGCAATACTCGGTTTTTCGCAAATACTTTCAAGCCGTCTGGATGACAAGCAGATGCGGTTTTACGCAGACTCAATTGAAAAAAGCGGGAAGAGCCTTCTGGGGTTAATAAACGACATATTAGACCTCACAAAGATAGAATCAGGAAAGCTCGAACTGGAGCTAAACAATGTAAATCCTTTCAACATTTTCAAAGAAGTTAAAAACATTTTTTCCTTTAAGATAGCAGAAAAAGGGCTCGATTTCATGCTTAACATTGATAACTCAATACCCAGAGGCTTGATACTTGATGAAATAAGGCTAAGACAAATTTTGGTTAATCTTGTTGGCAACGCCGTAAAATTTACTGATAAAGGATATGTAAAACTTTCGGTCGGCAAGCAGGATGTTCCCGGAGACGACAGCAGGCTCAATCTGATATTTTCCGTTGAGGACAGCGGTATCGGGGTGGATGACAGCCAGAAGAATCTAATATTTGACGCGTTCCGCCAGCAGAGCGGTCAAAACACAAGAAAATACGGCGGGACCGGCTTGGGATTGACCATTACAAAACGCCTCGTTGAAATGATGGGCGGCAGTATCTCTCTTGAGAGCGTTCAGGGAAAAGGCTCTGTTTTCAGTGTTCATATAGAAGGAGTAGCAGTGTCATCCACAGAGCCTATGGAGACTCAAAAAGTGAATATCAGGCCGGGTATTATTTTTAAAGGGGCAAAAATACTGCTTGTAGATGACATTTCCATGAACCGCACCTTGATAAAAGAATTCCTGCAGGGTTCTGACCTTGATTTTATTGAAGCCGAAAACGGCTTGGAAGCATTCGAAAAAGCCAAACTTGAAAAACCCGATTTGATATTGCTGGATATGAAAATGCCCGTCATGGACGGATATGAAGCTGCCAAAAAGCTGAAGTCAAACCATATTACCAGGCATATACCGGTTATAGCTCTGACGGCTTCGGCAATGAAAGGCGATCAGGAAAAAATAATGAAAGCCGGCTGTGCGGCTTATCTGGCTAAGCCCGTAGAAAAATACAGCTTATTACGCGAAATAGCCCGGCAGATACCGGATTTCACTATCTCTGACGTCAAAGCTGCTGATTCACACGATTCATCCTCATCAGAGAAAAGTTTTATTACTAAAGATTCCGCCTCTGTTTTGAAGTCTCCCGAAGAACTAATCGGTATTTTAAAAGAGGAATACCTGAAACGAGCCGAAAACCTGATGAAAACACTTATAATAGGAAATGTAGAGACTTTTGCGGCTGACTTAAACTCTCTTGCCAAGGAATACCGCTGTGATTCCATAAATGATTACTCAATTTATTTGAAAGAGCTGACGAGTAATTTCGATATGCCCGCCATACGCAAAATGCTGGATACATTCGGAGTGTTAATTGAAGATATTGAGGTATTGTTAAATAAAAGGGATGTCTCTGCAGGCGAATGAACAGTACAATTACTTTTTTAGGCGGCACACGAGAAATAGGAGCAAGCTCGAGTTATCTTTATTTTGGCGGTACAGGCATTATTATCGACAGCGGTCTGCACCCTTCCAAAAGAGACAAAACTGCATTTCCCTGCTATCCGGCTGTTGAAGAGAGGCAGGCAGATTTTTTTCTGCTTACCCATGCTCATACCGACCATTTGGGCGCCCTGCCCTATCTTTTGAAATTTTTTCCTTACATCCGCTTAATTGCTACTCCCGCTGCCCGCGACTTGTCCGAAATAATGTTAAAAGATGCCGCAAAACTTATGAAGTCAGAACTTGCAGCACAATTTTCGGAGCAGGCTCTTTCGCTTTATTCTCAGGAAATTCTCGACCGCATCTGGATGCTGATGGAAACAGTTGAATATGAAAAAGAGCTTAAATTTGAAACATTCGGCGGCGATGCTCCGGTAAAAGTACAATTTTTTCACTCAGGGCATATACTGGGTTCTGCTTCTATTTATGCGGAATACAAAGGTAAATGCTTTCTCCACACAGGAGATGTTCAGTTTGCAGATCAGGCTGTGATTGCCAAAGCCAAGCTGCCGCGGCATCATCTGGACACACTCGTAATTGAGGCTACTAACGGGGGCGAAACTTCCCTGCCCGAAACAAAAGCAGAAAAAAAGAGACTTGCCCGGTTTATAAACAATATAGTCAACCAAAACGGTTCAATATTGATTCCCTCCTTTGCTCTGGGAAAAACTCAGGAAGTATTAACCATTATTTACAAGCTGATACTCGCAGGCAAGATACCGAAACTTCCAATCTATACAGGGGGTATGGGCGGAAAAATATCAAAAATATATGACCGGTACTGCTACTCGGTGCCGATGGTGAAGCCCGGCTTTGAAATATCCGATATAGAGCAGATAGAAATTGATATGAAAAGGCTGATGACCGGACCATATTTTAAAGAGCCGTCGATTGTGGTAGTGCCTTCCGGCATGATGAACCGCCGCACTATATCTTACCGTCTTGCTCTGAAATGGATGAAAATACCCGGCTTCGGCATCGCCTTTGCCGGCTATCAGGACCCTGACAATCCCGGAGCCGCTCTGCTGAAATCAAATAAAGACGAACTGTTTACATTCGGCAGTGAGAAGTCTGTAAGAAAATGTGAAGTTGAGAAATTTCGCTTTTCATCCCATGCTTCCCCTGAACAAAGCATTTCATACATCATGCAGACAAAGCCGAAAAGGGTTTTTATAGTGCACGGCGATGAAGCTGCGTGCGAAAAACTTGCGCTGAATGTACGGAGTCTTTTACCGCAATGCCGTGTCATAGTACCCGAATCCTTGATAGAGTATGATATTTTTTAAGAAACTTAATAAGAATTTAATTTATTTTAATTAAAGGCATCATATAATATTAATAATTTGTCATATAAGATAAAATATTTTTTTTATTACACTGATATTTATTAAGTTAATTCTTTTGTAGAAAATTATTTTGTAAATAAATAAATAAAAATTATTTAATGGAAAAGCCGAGAATACTCCTTGTTGAGGATGATGACATGTTTGCCGGACTTGTAAGAGCAAAACTTAAGAGCAAATATTACATCAGCGATAACTATGCCTTGGGAGAAGAAGCCCTTAAAGCCGTTGAAAAGGAAGAATTCGACCTTGTGCTTATGGATATTACACTCATGGGAGTACTCGACGGCATTGAAACGGTTAACCTGATGAAGCAAAAAAAGGATATACCTTTTATTTATCTTACTTCTTTTGCAGACAGTTCCGATACTGAAATGGTTGACCGTATGAAGGAAACCGAGCCTTTCGGTTATGCCAACAAAGCCGGCTCGTTCTCCGAAATTGAAATACTGATTGAATTTGCTCTTTACAGACATCAGGCAGAACTTGAAAGAAAAAAGCAGGAGAAACTTCTGCGGGAAAAAGAAGAACTTTTAAGCAATATACTCAAAACTGCAATTGATCCGATTATTCTTCTTGACTGCGAAGGAAAAATCAGTTTTTGGAACGATGCCGCTGCGCAAGTTTTTTCTTACACAAGTGATGAAGCTCTCGGGAAAACTCTTGATACACTGATTGTACCTCACGAATTCCGGCATGAGTTCAAAAACGCCCTGGAGATTTTCAGAAATGACGGTATTGGCCCTTTTCGTAATAAAATAGTTGAACTGGATGCTCGGAAAAAAACCGGCGAAACTTTTCCTTCCGAAATCAGCGTTTCCAGGGTTATGCAGAAAGATAAATGGCACGCATGTGTTTTCATAAGGGATAATTCTTCCCGCAAGGAACTTGAAGACGAAATGAACCGAATAATCGAGGACTTGCATATTTCACGGGATATTGTCGAGCAAAATGCTGCCGAACTCGTATCGCTTAATCATAAACTCAGCGAATCGGAGACCCAGCTCAAAGAGCTTAATGCCTCAAAAGACAGGTTCTTTTCCATAATAGCACATGATCTTAAGGGACCTTTTCAGGGACTTCTCGGCTATTCCGAACTTCTTTCCCGCGATATTGACAGACTGGACAAAGAAGAGATTGCCGACTTTGCAAAAAATCTTCATTCAAGTTCGGCTCAGCTTTTCAAGCTCCTGGAAAATCTTTTGCAGTGGTCAAGGATACAGAGGGGAGTTATTGAATATAATCCCTCTGATTTTCTGCTGTATGAAGTGGCAGTAATGAATGTCGATCTTATCAATCCAAATGCCTCCCGTAAAAATATTACTGTGGAAAACAAGATTGAACCTGATATATCTGTATTTGCTGATATAAATATGTTAAACACCGTTATAAGAAATCTGCTTTCCAATGCTGTTAAATTTACTCATAAGGATGGTAAAATCGTTCTCGACGCCTCTAAAACTTCAACCGGAAAAATAAAAGTGTATGTTTCGGACAACGGCGTAGGTATGGAAGACGGCGATTTAAAAAATCTTTTCAAAATAGACAGGCAGCATACCACTACGGGCACTTCCAATGAAACCGGCACCGGCTTAGGGCTGATACTCTGCAAAGAACTGGTGGAGAAAAACGGCGGCGAAATATCGGTGATGAGCACACCCGGCGAAGGCACTACTTTCAGCTTTATCCTTAATGCATCGAGCGGTTCCATTTGGTAGATTGCAATAAATTTCCTTCTTTTTCATTACTACTATATAGATTGTTATTTTTTAATCAGATATTGATGTTAAAATTATTATTAATACTAATTATTATTTTTCTCACCGTTTCCTTTTTCGCATCCTATGTGATGAAAAAATTGAGAAATGCGGTCAGCCCTGAAGCAAGCGACGAAAATCTCCGGCGCAGAAATAAAGAAGAAGTACTTTACCGGAAAGGAGATGTTACCGTTATGAAGGGTGAAGCAAAAAAGAAAAAGGATTAGTAAATCCCATTTTATTTCATTAAATTTATTGTTTTTGCCAATGACGAAAAATTGATTTTTTGTTGAAACTTTCATTTTTTATTTTGAAATTAAAGGACAAATGATATGGCGTCGAAAGCTCCGGTAATAGCTGCAATTGACGTAGGTACAAATTCTTTCAATATGGTTATTGCTTCGGTAAACAGCAGGGGAATGCTGCAGGTGCAAAACAGGTTGAAAGAAATGGTAAGGCTTGGTTCGGGCAGCGGAGATATGAAGTATATTGAAAATGATGCTATGGACAGAGGAATAGAAACTCTGCAAAGATGTGCCGATCTGGCAAAAAGCGAAAATGCGGAGCTGCGTGCAGTAGCCACCAGCGCCGTCCGTGAAGCTGAAAACAAGGAAATTTTTCTGAAAAGAGCTAAAGAAGAAGCGGGCATTAACATTGAAGTAATCTCAGGCGCCGAAGAAGGCAGGCTTATTTACAACGGTGTGCTCCATGCTCTGCCCGTTAAAAATCAGAGAACACTGATTTTGGACATCGGAGGAGGAAGCACAGAGACCATTTTAGGCTATGATGCCGGTCTTGATTTTGTAGCCAGCGTGAAACTCGGCGCAATCCGCCTGACCAAAAAATTTTTTGATAAGGATACTGCTCACCAAAAAAGTATATCAAACTGCCGGAGTTATATAGTAGGAGAATGGGCGCCGACTTTCAAAAGGCTTCAAAAGCCGGGCTTTCAGACCGTAGTGGGCACAGCAGGCACAATACAAAATCTTGCAGCCATGACTCTTGCAGCAAAAGACTCGAAAATACCGGAAATATTAAACGGGCTTGTAGTACCCGTAGAAGAACTCCTGGCAGTAATTAAGCAAATTACACTTACCCCTGACCCGGAAGAAAGAAAAAAAATGCCCGGTATGGACGAAAAACGAGCTGATATAATACTCGCCGGTGCCCTGATATTGGAGCAGGCATTGTTAAACCTGAATATCAGGAAAATCCATATTTCTACCTATGCTCTTCGCGAAGGCATTGTTTTTGATACCGTAAGAAAATATGAGCATATACGCGAGTACAAGAATCTCGATCATCTTCGATTTACAACCATTCTTAATCTTTCTAAACAGTACGGCGTCAATATGGACCATGCCGAGCATGTGAAAATGACCGCCTTGAAAATGTTTGACGCTCTCCAGCCTGAGCATAATCTGGGCAGCAAAGAAAGGGAAATATTAGAAGCGGCGGCTTATTTGCATGATGTGGGTTATCATATTTCTCACGATCAGCATCACAAGCACAGTTTTTACATTCTTAGCCACTGTGTTATGCCCGGTTTTACCAACAATGAAGCCGAATTAATTGCCAATGTAGCACGCTATCACAGAAAAAGCCATCCGAAGAAAAAGCATGATAATTTTCAAAAACTTTCCTCGGAAGATAAGGAAATCGTAAGAATACTCGGCGGCATTTTAAGAATAGCCGAGGGCATCGACAGAAGACAGCTTCAGGCAGTCAAAGATATTGATATTTACGTCAACAGCATTTCCATTAAGATTGTACTGCATCCGTCATCTGCCGACCTAAACCCCGACATAGAGCTTTGGGGCGCTAACAGGCGCAAGCCGCTTCTTGAAGAAGCCCTTTCCAAAGCAATCGACTTTTCAATAGAAAAGAGTCAGATGCAGTTTTTTGAATAAGTATAATAATAGTAACACGTTGGAATAAAAATTCAGGTATAATTATGACCAGACATAAATTAAAAATAATACCGTCCCTGCTTTCGGCAGATTTTGCAAATCTCGGTGAAGAAATAAAGCGCTGCCGGGACGGAGGGGCAGATATAATCCATGTGGATGTAATGGACGGGCATTTTGTTCCGAATATTACTATAGGCCCTTTGATAGTAGAAGCTCTACGCCCGCTTACTAAAATACCTGTTGCCTGCCATCTGATGATAAGCGACCCCGACCGCTATATACCTCATTTTAAAAATGCAGGCGCTGATATGATCTCCATTCATGTTGAGGGTGCTCTGCATATTCACCGCACTTTAAGCTTCATAAAAAGTTTCGGCATGAAGGCGGGGCTGGCGCTCAATCCAGCTACTCCCATGGATTATGCTTACGATGCCGCAGAGTATGCCGATTTCATCCTGCTGATGTCCGTTGATCCGGGCTTTGGAGGACAAAAGTTTATTCCGTCTTTTCTTAAAAGAGCAGAAAAATTGAGAAATTTTCTCGATAAAAACGGCATGGAGCATATTGAGATTGAAGTGGACGGAGGCGTTAAAATGGAAAATGTTGCGGACATAGTGCGGGCAGGCGCAAATATGCTTGTCTGCGGCTCAGGACTTTTTAAAGGGGATTTGATTGAGAATATTAAAACTCTCAGAAGGAATGCCGAATCGGGCTTGAAATGATTTTGAAAAGAGATTCCTTGTCCGAATAATCCTTAATAATATTCAAAGCGCCTTCAGCTTTTAGTTTCCCGGTTTGCAGCGCATCAACACCCACAAATTCAATTCCAAGCTCCCGTGCGGATTTTAAATCCCATATACCGTCACCAAAGTAAATAATATTATCAAAAGACACAATACCGTAGGTTTTTTTGCTTTTGTCTGCTGCGTCTTTTATAATATCCTTTCTCATTAGAATATTTTCTGCATTGGCATAAGGTATTTCTTCAATCTGTATTCCTATTGCATCCAGCTTCATCCTGCCTGATTCTTCCCAGCTTCCGGTTGCAATAGCTGCATAAAATCCGCTTTTGCTTTGAATACTTTCTATAAATTTCTTTGCTCCCTGTATTTCCTCAGGCTTTTTTTGGGAAAATGCTTTTTCGAGTTTGTAAAGGAAATGCCTTTTCAAAGCATATATATCCTGTGATTCCGGCGGATTTCCTTTTTTCTGCCTGAAGATTTCTTCCGTAACGGCACTGTCAGTGCCGCCTGTTTTTTCTTTTATTTCCAGCCAGTAATCATCGTCAAATTCGATATTGAACAATTCTTTAAGGGCAACCCGGTAGTTGTCGTCATCGGCGCCGACTGTGGAGGCAAGCGTTCCGTCGATATCGAAAATAATAAGAGTATTTTTCATCGAAATTTTAATGAATATAATTCAAAAGATTTATATTTTTATTCGTATCTGTCTTTCCAGAGAGTCTCCAGTCTTTCTTTGAATTTACCTTCTTTTCCGAAATTTCCGGGCAGGTAATATGCTTTAGGTTTCATATCCGCAGGGAAATAACTCTCCTGCACGAAACTCCCGGGGAAATCATGTACATATTTATACCCTTCGTGGTAACCTTCGTCTTTCATAAGCTGAGTGGGTGCGTTTCGTAAATGAAGCGGCACTGTAAGCGGAAATCCTTTCTTAACGTCTGCCTGCGCCTTTTCTATGCCCATATAAGAAGCGTTGGATTTTGCGCATGATGCCAGATAAGTTACTCCGTGGGCAAGGTTGATGCGGCATTCGGGCATACCGATAAGATTGACAGCCTGAAAAACAGAGATTGCGTGCGTAAGCGCAAACGGATCGGCATTGCCAATATCTTCCGAAGCAAAAATCACCATTCGCCGGGCAATGAATTTCGGGTCTTCGCCTGCTTCGAGCATTTTTGCAAGCCAGAACAGCGCTGCATCCGGGTCGGAGCCTCTTAATGTTTTTATGAATGCTGAAATCGTATCGTAGTGGGATTCTCCTTTTTTATCATAAGAAGCTGTTTTTTGCTGGAGCGCCTTTTCAAAATCCTCTTTTTTCAAAATTACCTTGCTTTGATTCTTCGGATATAGCTTAAGAGCAAGCTCAAGCGCATTCATAGCTGTGCGGGCATCTCCGGCGGCTATTGTCGTAAGAAATTTCAAGTCTTCTACTTTTATTTCGCGGGTTTTCAGTAATTCATCGGATTTTAAAGCCCGCTCTATCAATTTCTTTATATCTTCATCTTTCAAATAATTCAATCTGTAAACCTGGCAGCGGCTGAGAAGCGCCGCATTTACCTCAAAGGAAGGATTCTCGGTGGTAGCGCCTATCAGCGTGATGATTCCTTTTTCTACCGCATGAAGGAAAGCATCCTGCTGGGCTTTATTGAAGCGGTGGATCTCATCTATGAAAAGAAGCGTCCTTTTCCCGCTTTTGCGGTAAGCCTCAGCAGATGCAATTACCTGCCTTACATCTTTCACCCCCGAGTCAACCGCTGAAAGCCGCTTGAAATGGGCTGCAGATGAATCGGCTATAAGATAAGCTATCGTGGTTTTGCCGACACCCGGCGGGCCCCAGAATATCATCGAAGGGAAATCGCCTTCTTCGAAGAACTTGCGGAGCGGGGCGCCCTCGCCCAAAATATGTTCCTGCCCGAGCACTTCATCAGCCGTCCTGGGTCTCATTCTGTCCGCAAGCGGCGCATCTGATAACAGAGCTTCCTGCTGTTTGCCCGTCTCGAATAATTCCTGCATGTTGTTTGTTTTTTTTATATTTAATACACTAAGATTAACACGTAAGCTATTGAAATATATTTCCGCTTAAACAGGATAGTTAATCTACTTAAAAATATCTCCTTCCGGCGTCTTTTTGCGTTTATCCCTTCTTTCTCAGCTTAAGATAATCTTTTAATATCCACCAGCCCAAAACCGGCTCTATATTATCAGGCCCCATGACGATACGTCCCGAGAGCATTTCGCCGTTTATCTCGAAGACGGCAAGGCAGTACTCTTGATGGTAATAATTTCCGTCGTCGCTGCGGACGAGTATTTTGCCTTCGGGTCTGAATCCGGCTTTTATAAGCTCGTTTCTCGGCGCTGCGGAGATTGATGCTTCTTCATCAATTTTGAATACCGCTTCATAATTTCCTTTTATACCGGGCCAGGTTACTTTTACGTCGATATTTCGCTGCCATACCTTCATGCCAGAGAGTATTTCGTAATAAAATATTTAAAAGACTTGTTTTTCTTAGCTGCTTCCGTCGTAGAAAAACGTTTTAAGATCTCCCGCATAAAGTCAATCCGCGAGCGGTAACGGTTTCTGTAAACTAAATTAAAATCTTCCTTAACTACCGGCTCTGTATCCGTGAAATATTCTATTCTCATCTCCATCGATGATTTCTTGTTCAAGCCTGCCAAATACCAGCTCTCTATCTCAGAAACTACTATCGTTACGGTTTTGCGGTCAAGCTGCTCGTATCTTTCTAACATCTCCCGGATTTTAGCTCCAAGCGTCTCTGCATCATCTATATCCCGCGTAAAAATATAATCAAACCCCAGCGTTTCAATACTTTGCATGAAAAGATTTACCTTTTTCTTCTTCCACTGGGCATATTTCAAAATCTCCACGGCACGATAATACTTCTTAAATAATGGAACTATCACTGCCCCGAAAAAACGCTCGTCGTCATTTCCCTCAACGAATATATATAATCTGCCTTCCGCCATATTTAAAAGATAATACAAGTTGATAAATTATGTGATCTCAACATCCACATACGCTTCGTCTGAATAATCGCTTGTACTCTCAGCATTTCTTGCTTTTATCTTATAATAATTACGCTTGTTATTCACCGGCGGAACATCTGCGAAGTTATCCGTAAAAGTATCCAAGTGGTTAAAATCTCCGCTCGGCGCTCCTATATCTCTTATTGATACATACACTTCATAATACTCGGCATCCGTTACGGCATCCCATCCCAAATGTACAACAGCCGGGCTTCCCGCCATGTATTCCGCAGTCAAATTTTGCGGTTTCGAAAGCTGATGAGAACTTTTCGGATAAATCACATAATCATTGTACTTTGCCTCATCTACGTCGTCCCAGATTATTTTACCTATCCTGCAGTATTTTTTTACAAGCGAATATATTTCATTGCCTTTCTGTGCTCTTTCCTGAGTTTTGCTGTCTCTCAATTCTTCGGCGTTATAAATTGAAATTAATGCGCTGTGAAAAGAATCCGTATCGTCTTCCAAATCATCTAACATCGTTTGTGTCAATCCTACATCCGTTAAGTCCGTAAGATAATCCGTACCGACCAATACAACCTGCCTTGCTATTGTTAAAAATGTCATATCATTTGCCTTGCTTATCTTACTAACAGCAAATTTCCTGTATTGAGGAGAACCATCACCCCATTTTATTATGGCACACTGCACAATATCACGAATCTGTATCTCCATAGATTTTCTTAAATCCTCTTTCGCTTGAACGGCAATCGATACATCCGCACGATAGAACTCATCATTTGGAAATGATTGGAAAGCATCTGCAAGAGTTTCCAATGCAGTTCTTTCTACTGACGTAACGCCGCGTGCCGTAAACTCAGTATCATCGCGTGTCATCGAGTTAATCAAATTAAAGGTAAATGAACACAATTCTGCATCCGTTATCCTGTAATCTCTTCTCAAAGGTTTTAAAGCCATGATGAACCTCAATAAATGTTTAACCGATACATATATTACAATGTCAATATAAGAAATATATATAAAATATACAAATAAAATTATTATCTTATATATATTATTTATATTCATCATAAATAGATAAATATTTTTTACAAATATGTTAATATACTTATGTTAGTAAATAAAATATATAATCATTGCCGCATATATTCTTTAATTGGATATACATATAATTCAATTAGACATACATATATCTCTATTAAACGTACATATCCTTCAATTGAACATACATATTCCTAAGTTGGACGTACATATTCCTAAGTTGGACGTACATATTCTTAAGTTGGACGTACATATTCTTAAGTTGGACATACATATTCTTAAGTTGGACATACATATTCTTGAGTTGGACGCACAAATACCTCAGTTGGACGCACATATTCCTCAATTGGATACAGATAATATTAAGACGAAGACAGTATATATTAAGACGTAAAAATTTATAATTATGATGAAATAATATTATAACAGCATGGAAATATGAATTATATAATTCAATAAAGTAAATACTAATATGAAATATAAATATTATAAATTAAATAATAAAAAATATTATTAGTATTCTTGGAAGATTAACAGGAAAATAAAATATGAAAGTCAGGAAGAAAAAGTATTACAATACTATGCTTTAGGAAGGCTGACGAAAACCTTTGTACCTTTGCCGGGTTCGCTTTCGATTTCAATGGTGCCCTGCATTAACTCGATGAAATCCCGGCAGATTACCAAGCCAAGCCCCGTTCCCTGCTCGCTTTTAGTTCCGGGAGTGCTGGTTTTAACGTTAATTGAGAACAAATCGGGAATGATAGCGGGGTCTATGCCCGTTCCGTTATCGCTGATAGAAATAATTATATGGTTTTCCTTATCTTTAGCCGAGAGCTTTACTTCGCCGCCCTTCTCCGTAAATTTAACGGCATTGGAAAGCAGATTGCGCAGTACGGTCTTTAAAAAATATTTATCGGCTTTAACATAATAGGTCTCCTGAATGATATTATTTTGCAGGGAAACGCTTTTGTTTTCAAAGGAAGCGAGGCAGATGGCGGCGGTATCGGAAATGATTTCTGTCAATTTAATATCCTCGATGACGATATCAAATCTGCCGGTTTGGCTGTGCGCCCAGTCGAACATGTCCTGAAAAAAATCGTAGATGTGCAGCGCCGAATCGTTGACGGCATCGATTATTAACTTAAGTTCTTTGAGACTAATCACGGTGTAATTATCTTTGAGGTGGTTAATCAGCCCTAAAAGTCCGTTGAAAGGCGATTTGATGTCGTGGGCGATGATTTCAAAGAACTTATTTTTAGATTTAAGTGTATTCTTTAGTTCCGCTTCGGATTTCAATAGCTTTTCTGTCAATATGATATGCTCGAAGGACTGCTTCTCCAGGAGTTCGTTGGCATAGCGAAGCTCCTCGACAAGGTTCTCCTCGTAACTGTCGAACTTGTTTTCAATTATCTCGAAGTAGTATAGCTCTTCGGTGCTTTCGGATACAATATTTTTCACTGCGCATTTAACGGGAATCATGTTCTCATTTCTGTCGAGGCAGTACATTTCGGCATAATAAGGTATGTTCATTTTCAGGGACGGGAGGATTTCGCGGTTGAAAAACTGGACAGAGTCGGCGGTGAAGATCTCGAAGAGTTTTCTTAGCTTTTTCCTGCCGATGCCGAGAAGGAAATCGCTGTAATTGTTGTAAAACTTTAGATTAAGCGATGAGTCGGTGATTAGAATGATATGATTGGCGGAATTAAGTATTTCTTTAATAATCTCGCCGGCAGGGATAGACTTTTCATCAGAGCTGATGTCCACCGCAAGCCCGCGCATAGCCATTTCACCGCTGCGGTTTTTGAAGATGGTGCTGTGAACGAAATTTGGAACATTTAAGCCGGTGCGGTTTCTGATTTTAATGACCTTATCATAGTTTTTTTGAAAGCTGAAAACCCTCTGGAAGCCTTTCACGGCGGTACGAATATCGTCGGGAGAAACAACATCGGTGAAATGAACTTTCTGCTTTTTTAGGTCTGTGTTGTCAAATCCCATGTAGCTGCTTCCGAAATCGTTTAGATTAGTAAAATAGCCGAATTTATCGAGTTCAAAAACAGAGATAGGCACATAGTTGAAAAAAAGATTATTCGATTTCTTTTCTGCGGCATTTTCAGGAGAGAGCTGAAGAGATGTGTTGGAGAGATAATCGAGGGGATCTTTATTATGAGAAAAATCAGATACTATATTATTATCGGGAAGGACGGCGAAATTTTCAAGCCAGTAATTAGCATATTCATAATTAATTTCGTTTTTGGCAATTATTTTTTCAATAATGTTTTTCTTAAGCATGCTGAAGCCTGACATAATGATTTCCTCTCTTTGCCAAAAGTAATATCTAAACAAAATATTAACTTATTCTGCTATAAACTTACATAAAATAATCCAATGCGTAAATTATTTTTTATTAATAGAAGAAATGCTAAACTCTATATTACTAATCAGTTATGTTATATTACGCTTTGGAATATTAACATTATATGAAAATAATATAAACTGAAAATATATAAACTGTTCGTTTCTATATTTACTATGAAAAGTGTATTTATGAATAATATATTAAAATATTGCAATAAAAATATTATTAGAGCTGCTTTTAACCTAAAAAAAGATAAAATTATTATATCTTATATGATATGAAAAACATAGGAAAGCGATGTTCGTCTTAACAAATGCTTATTTACAGCACACAGGAGGATATATATGCCGGTAGTTACAGTTTTTGGAAATTCAGAATCGAAGCCGGGTTCGTTTGAATACGACACAGCCGAATTTATCGGGAAAGAGTTAGGGAAGGCAGGCTTGGACATTGCCACCGGGGCTTACGGCGGAGTAATGGAAGCGGTTATGAAGGGCGCAGCGGAATATGGTGTTAAAAGAATCGGCGTTGCAACCGATTATTTCCCGGAAAGGGAAGCAAACAGATATGTAAACGAACATATTAGGACGGATTCTTATCTAAACCGCCTGATAAAGCTGATAACCGCAGGAGACGGTTTTATTGTTTTCCCTGGCAGTACGGGCACCCTGCTTGAGCTTTCTGCGGTATGGGCGCTGAGAGAAAGAGAAGTGCTGAAAGATAAACCTATCGTTATTATCGGAGAGCAGTGGCAGGAAGTAATACAGACTATGGGTTTTTATTCAGAAAAAGTGCTTGATTCAATTTCGTTTATAAGGCATTTTGATTCGGCAGAAAATGCTGCGGCATATTTGGTAAAGGCTTTGAAAAAATGAGTATGAATCAGATATTGAACCGCATATTCCGTATTGCAAAATCCTACGGTGATTCATACAGATTTGATGAAAAATTCTCCGCTTTTGAAGATGAAGATCTGAAAAAGGCTTTCGAGGAATTGGAAAATGAAACAAAATCAAGCCGTAAAGACACTGATAAAGAAACTGAAAGTTTTGAAAAAAAACGGGATGAAATAAGCAGTTTAAAACAGGCAGCAGATATTCTGGGAATTGATGAAAGCGCCGCACCCATGCAAATAAAAGCAGCCTATTTGAAGAAGATAAAAGAATATCATCCCGATAAAGTAGAAACACTTGGCGGGGAATTGAAACAGCTTGCAGCAAAAAAAACACTGCAGATAAACAGCGCTTATCAATTCCTGCGAAAAGCAAAGAATTTTTAATGAATTTGAAACTAAATATTTAGTATAGATAGTATAGATATGAAATACTTAGCACAAGAAATATTCTGGATTGTCGCCATTGCGATTACAATTGCTCTGGTTTTTAATTTTGCATCAACCAAGTCAATACCGATTATACCCAAAACTATTGAAGAGCAGACAGTTTCTACGGATGAACTCCTTTCCGGACTGGAAGATGAAGAGCCTTCGCATCAATTGGAAGAAAAAACTGAAAATTCTCTGTCTGAAAAAGAACAGAACATTTCAGTCTCCGGTGAGGACAGCCAAGCTGCTCCGGTAGAGGCTGAACAAAAACAGACAATTGAATTATCTCCGGATAAAGTTGATGTAAAGGAAATTGAAAAGAAAAATAATAAAGAAGCAAAACCCGGCAGCCTTGCCCTAAACAAAGCCGGAAGCGGCAAAGGGTCAAACAGCGCAAAAGATGTATTCGAAGAATCTTCTCAGGAAAACGGATTTTCTGAAATCCGTTTTGTTAACTATGAGCAGGTGAAACAGCTCGTCGGGAAAAAAGGCGTTCAGTTTATTGATGCCAGAGCGGAAGATTTTTTCAACGAAGGCAGAATAGGCAACGCAATAAACTGCCATCCCTGGAAAGACGGTATGCCGTTCATCGACGTGGAGAAACTCATGAAACTGCCCAAAGATAAAACCTACATCGTTTACTGCACCGGAGGCACCTGCACGGACAGTCATGAAATTGCAGAAAAAATGCTTCAGCTCGGTTTCAAAAAGGTTTTCGTTTATCACGAAGGCTATGACGAATGGGAACAGCGCGAAAACACTTAATATCTGATAGATGTTATGGAGCAGTTATACAATCTCGAAAATATAAACAATCTACTGCGTTACCGCTATGGAATAGTCGGTAATTCCGAGCCGATGACTGACGCAAAAAAGCTTCTGCTGCAGGCGGCACCCACCGATTTAAGTGTTTTAATTACAGGCGAAACAGGCACGGGAAAAGAAATATTTGCCAATGCGGTTTACGGCTTAAGCGGCAGATCGAAAAAACCGCTTGTGAGCGTTAACTGCGGAGCAATACCGGAAACCCTACTCGAATCGGAACTTTTCGGTCATGTAAAGGGCGCATTTACAAGTGCAAACGAAAACCGCAAGGGATTTTTTGAGGTTGCTGACAACGGCGCCATTTTCCTTGACGAGATAGGGGAAATGCCGCTTGGCACGCAGGTTAAGCTGCTCCGAGTGCTCGAATCAGGAGAGTTTACCCGCCTTGGCAGCACCGAAGTAAAGAAAGTAGATGTAAGGATCATAGCCGCTACAAACCGTATCTTGCAGGAGGAAGTAAACGACGGTACATTCAGAAAAGACCTTTACTACCGCCTTAAAAATGTTCATATAGAACTTCCGCCTCTCAGAAAGCATTTAGATGACATCCCTGACCTTGTAGATTTTTTCGGTTCGAGAATATCAGAGAACCTTTCGACGGATTACAAAGGTATTTCAGAAGACGCCGTAAGCATTTTAAAGAGTCAGTATTGGCAGGGCAATGTGCGTGAACTTAAAAACATGATTGAGACAATTCTGACGCTTGAAAAAGCGGAATATATAACACCCGAAGTGCTAAAGAAATACATAGCTCCCGCACTTCCTCCGTACGAAAGAAAAGACCTAAAAGAAGAATTGTCTCTCATCAAAAAAGAACCGGAGCGCGGCGATGAGATTTTTGAACTGGGGCTTATTTTCCGCACTCTGCTCGAAATAAAAAACGAAATAAAAGAGATGCGGGAAGAGATATACCAAAACAGGCTGGCTGTAGAAGAAATGAAAGACCTGTATATTCCCACTCATGAAGAGGACTATGACCGGCGCAAAAACGATGAATACGATTTCGGAAATATGACTCTCGAGCAGATGGAAAAGAGAATGATAACAGACGCCTTAAAACGCTTTAACGGCAACAGGCGCATGGCGGCAGATTCACTCGGCATCAGCGAGCGCACTCTTTACAGGAAGCTTGACGGATTGAATTTCGACGGCTATTGATACATATATATGTTAAGACAATTCAGCATATCCAAATGATTAATCAGGGATTTATGGATTTTTACTATGAAAATACCCTCTACAACAGCAGTAAGAGCTATGAAAGCCGCTAAGGTTGATTTCGAGCCTTATTTATATAAATATGAAGAAAAAGGCGGCACCCGCCAGACTGCCGATGAACTGAAAGTAGATGAACATTCCGTTGTGAAAACACTTGTTTTGCAGACTGATGAGGGGAAGTGCATCATAATGCTTCAGCACGGAGATATGGAAGTATCGCTAAAAGAGCTGGCTCGAATTATCAACGCCAAAAAAGTATTTCCCGCTGATGCTAAAACCGCAATGAAGTTGACACGATTTCAGTTTGGCGGTACAAGTCCTTTCGGCACAAAAACAAAACTTCCGGTATATGCCGAAAGAACAATCTTTAATCTAAAAAAAATATACATAAACGCCGGAAAAAGAGGTTTTATAGCCGGTATCAGCCCGAATGATTTAAAAAAATGCTTTGAAATAAAAGAAGTAGAAACGGGGATAAAACAATAAACTGCTTGTTAATTTAAAATCTGCATCAGGAAGAAAATCCTCAATACTGTATCACTGTCATATTAGAATTTGGAAAATAGAATCCTGCAATTGGTCTTAAAAATTTAAAGTACATCCCTTTTCAATACCGGATAAAAGGGATGCTCTTTTTGATTCATACATTAATAATTTTCAGGCTCTTTTTGCAGTGCCTCGAAATATTTTCTGATTAATATCTCATAATCTTTTGTATAGCCCTGCTGTATGCTTTTCAGGAGGTCCCGCATTGTTTTTCCTTCCTGAAGACGCAGGTTTATTTCTTCGGGGCTTTCGCGGGAGTATTCTTTGCCGGTCTTTGCCTCGCGCTTTTTCTCAAAGTCGCGCTTGTGGACAGAGCGTGTAGCGTCAAGGAGACGGGATAGAATCCTTTCCTGCCTTTCGAGCGTTTCCGGCTTTATCCTGCCCTGCTCGAGGTCTTTCTGTACTTGCTTCATCTCTTCGGCTAATTTGTCAAAACTGCCCATGCCCGCCTTTTTGCCTTCGCTTGCAAACTGCTTCTGTTCGTCGGCAAGTTCCTGCATTGTCTTTTGCGCTTTTCCCTGCCTGCCTGCTATTCTGCCGAGAGATGCCTGCTGTTCGGGAGAAAGTCTGCCGCTGTTCTGAGACATCTGCTGCATTGCCTGATTGATAGCCTGCTGTTCCGAGGCGAGCTGCTGGAGTTTCTGCATCATTCCCTGACCCTGACCCTGTTTGCCTTCGCTGCCTTGTCCTCCGCCGGCGCCGGGGTTATTGCACTGGGGGTTCTGCATCGAATTAAGCATACTCTGCATCTGTCCTATGGCGTTATTCATTGCCTGAAGCGACTGAGACTGCGACTGTCCGGCGCGGGTCATGTTCTGCTCGGAAAGCTGCCGGGAAGCCTCCCGCATGGACTGAAGAGCATTTCCTATCTGCTGTCCCATGGCGGGTGTAACGGCAAATGTTTTGCGGGAGAGCTGCGTCATGGCGTTTGCTACTCCGGCGAGCATGTCATAAAGCCCCCCTTGGTCTATTGCCATTTGTGGTATCTGAGTGGAATTATGTCCGAGTTCCTGACCTTTGTTTTTAAGGGCTTCCTGTTTTTTTGAAATTTCCAGCATGTCGCTCATGGCTTTCTGCATTCTGCGCAGAGCTTCTTTGCTCATGCGGTTTTCCATTTCCTGCTTCAGCTTCTGCATCTGCTTGGCAAAATCTTTCAGACTTTGTGCAGATTTCTGCTGTGATTTTCTCGCCTGACTGAAATTACCCGATTTGCACATGCTCGAAGATTGCTGCATTTCCTGCTGAAGCTGCTCCTGATTTAATGATTCTTTTGCTTTCTGCATTTCGTCCATCGGCATTTCCTCGCCGATGTCTTTCATAAGCTCCTCCAGTTCGCCAAGTTCTTTTGCTAAATCCTTCATCTCTTTCTCAAGGCGATCCTGCTCCTTAGCAAAATCTTCCCGCTTCTGCGGGTCGTTTGGATTGGCATTCTGAAGTTTTTTCTCGATATCCTCCTGCTTTTTTGCAAGTTCTTCGGCGCGTTTTGTTAAAGCGTCTGTTTTCTGCTCTGCCTTGAGTCTTTTTAAAATGCTTAATGTGCGCTCTATGGACTTTTTGAACTGCTCTTCGTTGAACTTCATATTATCCATAGCTTCTTTCAGCTTTTGCGGGTCTGCTTTTTTCAGAGCTTCCTGAATCTGCTGCTGCGAGCGTTTCAGTTCGGGAGACTCCACTTCACTTAGCAGCTTTTGAAGCTCCATATATTTTTGAAGGGTTTCTTCGGACATAACATTGTTTTGCTGCATGTTGTCGGTAAACTCCTGCAGTTTGTTTTGCACATCCTGCATTTTTTTCTGTATGTCCTGCTTCAGGTTGTTTATATCTTCCGCCTCTTTTTTCTCTTTCCAGTCGAGTTCTTTTTTGTTAGGATTTTTCAGAAGCTCGCGGTTAAGTTTTTCCATTTTTTCTTTCAGCTCTTCGGCATCTTTTTCAATATCCTCAAGATTTTTTGCGATTTTATTTTGGTCTTCCTCAGCTTCGCGCAGAATTTCCTCAAGAGAGGGGAGACGCACGGCAAGGGACTGAGTGCGGGCTGTTTTAGGACCCGAAACAATGTCGTTGTCAGCCACTTCAATATAATACTCAAAAATATCCTGAGGGGATATGCCTATTTTATTCAAGTCCCATATATAAGGCACTTCGGCAGTCAAATCTTTCGTCAATACCGGTATTTCCACATAGCTGAACTCAGACTGCGACTCTACATAACGTGATGCAGCCAAACGATAATAAAGCCTGAGTGAAGTAAAACCGTAATCATCCGATATTGATACTTTTACCGGCAGTATAGCTTCTTCGTTGAGACGAACATTGACAAGCGGCGAGAGCATAGTAATGGAAGGATAATCGTCTTTCAGCGCCGCTATTCCGTATTTTATCGGGTCCTCATTAGTAAGCCCGTCTTTATCCGTTATTTTTATGTAGTATTCGCCTGAATTTTTTATCCTGAAACTGCCTTTTGCGTTTTTTCCGGAAATGCTCATTTTTACATAATTAGTATCGGTCAATGCCGCCGTAGTATCATCCGTTTCAAAAATATTGCCTTTATTTGTTTCCAGTATTATGTAAGCATCATCCATGTCTTTGTTGGAAGTTATGCTTATCTGTACTAAGGATCCCTGCAGACCTGAAACGTCAGCATTGGTTTCGCTAAGTTTCTGTGAAGCCAGTTCAGTGTAAGATGGGAAAATCAGATTACCGCTTAAAGATCGGATAATAGGCTTGTCTATTACTTCTACTTTGCATTCGGAGGTTTTGATTTCCTGTCCGTACCAGTCTGCGGAAGCATAATAAATCATTGAATTTTTGACAGATGTTATCTCATAGCTGTAGATTTTGTTTGTATCTGGCCTTAAAATATATTCGTCAAATTCTTCCTGCTTTCCTTCTTTGATGTAAAGCGAGATATTGTCGGGTGCCTGCCCGGTTCCGAAAATTCTCAGGACTACTTTATCGCCGCGAAGAACTTTCATTGAGTCCTTTTCGGGATAAATACTGAAAGGCACGGGAGGAAGGTAAGACTTAGAGAAATTCACAACTCTTTCAAAAGAGTCTCCTAATGTAAAGCCCATTATACCGAGAGAAATCCCGCCGATTAAGAAGAAAAGAAGCAGAGCTTTTTTGAAATCTCGTTTCTCAATTACTTTGTCGAAGTCTTTATCCGCAGAGCTTGAATAAACCTGACCAAATGCAGCCAGAGCCAGATCGGGCGATGTGTTTTTGCTTTTTTCTACATTTTTCATAAGCTGTATGGCATTGCACAGTTTATCCTTCAAATCAGGGTATATGCCCCCTATCCGAAGCGCCATAGAGTCTATATCTGGCAGACCTTTCACTCCGAGACTTCTAAGCAGTCCCGGTAGAAGGTATAGTGTAAAAGCTCCGCCGGTAACAACCAATAAAATTACGGCAAGCGCCGTGCGGAAGGCTTCGTCGCCTCTGGCAATGAACTCAAGCAGAGAGATGATTACAGCCGCCGCCAGTATAACCGTAACAGTATTAAAAAAACCGCTCAGTAAAATGAGTGCGCTTTCTTTGCTGCGGGTACTTTTTATTCTTTTAAGGACGTTTTGCTGTTGCTTTTTATATTCAGTCATTGTTTTGCCTCTAATTTGTAAGTGCATACACTAAAATATTCGTTCCCATTTGCAGAGCTTTTTCTCGTTTTGCCTGCGGGTCCTTATGAACTTCCGGGTCTGCCCATCCGTCGGCAAGATTACTTTCCACCGCATAAAACACTGCCAGCCTACCGTTTGAAAACAGTCCGTAGCCGCGAGGGGGATTATCGTCATGCTCGTGTATTTTCGGGAGTCCGCCGGGGAAATCATAATGTACATGGTAAATGTCATGTGAAAAGGGCAGTTCGACGAATTCCTGATTGGGAAAAACTTTTTTCATCTCCTTGCGGATATATTTATCCAAACCGTAATCGTCGTCGATATAAAGGAAACCGCCGTTTTCAAGATATGCCCTCAGATTCTGAGCCTCTCTTTCGGAAAAATTTACATTGCCGTGTCCGGTTAAATAGATTAAAGGATATAGAAAGAGATTGTCAGAAGCTAAATCTACGTATTCATATTTGGGAAACACTTCTATTTCGGTATTAGCTTTCACATAACGCAAAAGGTTAATTTCACTGGAAGGATCATTGTACCAGTCCCCTCCGCCGGAGTATTTCACCCGCGCCAGCTTTATGGAACTTTCGGCGCTTTGACCGTAAGCACAAAGAGAGCCCAGTATGTTAAGGGCTGTTATTGTCAATAATATTTTTGTGTATAGGTTCATCTGTTTATTTTTAGCCCCACCCTAACCCTCCCCAAAGGGAGGGAATTCAA